>CAZVMC010000108.1:0-3312 GCA_964628635.1 uncultured Novosphingobium sp.
GCCGCGTCGGTGGCGATTCTCAAGTTCCTGAGCATGTTGCTGATCCAGCTGTGGCAGCCGTTCAAGTTCTTCCTGATCCCCCGCTCGGTCCGCGCTGCGCGGGTGCGTGAGCGGGCCGAGACCCTGTTCAAGGTGGGGACCGAACGGCGTACGGTCGGTCATACCGGAGTGCTGATCTATCTTTCCCTGCGCGAGCGCCGGGCGGAGATCGTGGCGGACAGGGCAATCGCGGCAAAGGTTGCGCCCGAAGTCTGGGGCCACGCAATGGCCTCGATGCTTGCCGAGATACGTGCGGGCCGCGTCGCCGACGGAATGATTGCAGCGGTGGGCGAGGTTGGCATGGTCATCGCCGAACATTTCCCGCGCGCGAGCGACGATAAGAACGAACTGCCCGATCGGTTGATCGAGGTGTGATGACGGACGAAGAACAGATCGTCTGGCAGGGCAAATTCATCACCGCCAAGACCAAGGGCAAATGGGAATATGTCAGCCGCGCGCGGGGCATCCGCGCGGCGGTGATTCTGGCGATTGACGCGGAAGACCGCGTGCTGCTGGTCGAACAATTCCGCGTTCCATTGGGCAAGCCCTGCATCGAGCTGCCCGCCGGACTGATCGGCGATGACGACAGCTTCGAAGGCGAAGATGCCGCCGCCGCAGCCAATCGCGAGCTTGAGGAGGAGACCGGCTACCGCGCTGCACGCGTGGAAGTGGTCGGCGAGTTCTATTCCTCCCCCGGCATGGTCAGCGAGGCCTTCACTCTGCTGCGTGCGCATGATCTTACCAGGGTTGGCGCCGGCGGCGGGCTGGACGGCGAGGACATAACCGTCCATCGCGTCCCCTTGAGCGGCCTTGCCGCGTTCATTGACCAGCGCCGCGCATTGGGTGACGGGATCGACGTCCGGCTCCTCCTGCTGCTGGGTGCGCAAATATTGGGAGAGTGAGACATGGCAGGCAGAGTTGCAGGCAAACTGGCATTGGTAACCGGCGCAGCGCAAGGCCTTGGCGCGGCGCATGCGCGCCTGCTGGCGCAAGAGGGCGCGCGGGTGCTCTTGACCGATGTCAACGGCGAAGGCGCAGCCGCTCAGGCCGAGGCGATCAACGCCGAGCTCGGTGCCGGTACCGCCTATTCCATGCAGCACGACGTCACCAGTGAGGGAGCCTGGGAAGCAGCGATTGCGATGGCGGCAGACAAGCTCGGTGGGCTGTCGGTGCTGGTCAACAACGCCGGGATCGGCGTGAAAGGCAACATCGAGACCTGCGACCTCGCCACCTGGCGGCACGGCTTTGCGGTCAACGTCGACTCCGTCTTCCTCGGTTGCCAAAAGGCGCTGCCCTTGATGAAGGACAACCAGCCGGGCTCGATCATCAACATTTCGTCGATCGCGGGCCTGATCGCCAGCGATACGATGCCCGGCTACAACGCCAGCAAGGCGGCGGTCTGGATGCTGTCCAAGTCGATCGCGCTCTATTGCGGCAAGATGGGCTGGAACATCCGCTGCAACTCGGTCCACCCGACCTTTGTCGATACCCCGATCCTCGATGGGATGGTCGCTTCCACCGGCAAGGCCAAGGACGTGATCATGGACAAGCTGGCCCGCCAGATCCCCTTGAAGCGCGTCGGCGCGCCGATCGAGATCGCCAATGGCGTGCTCTACCTCGCCAGCGACGAGAGCAGCTTCATGACCGGGGCTGAGCTCAAACTCGACGGCGGCATCTCGGCGATGTAAGCCCCGGCCATGGGGGACACTACCAAACCGACCCGCACCTACCGCGTCACCTCGTTCGACGTGGCCGCCGAAGCCGGGGTCAGCCAATCGACCGTAAGCCGCGCGCTGGCCGGCGATCCGGTGGTCAGCGAAGCGACCCGGCTGCGGGTGGCCGAGGCGGCGCGCAAGCTCAATTACTCGGTCGACGAAAATGCCGCGCGGCTGCGCACCGGAAAGACCGGGACGCTGGCCGTCGTCGTCATCTGCCGCCCGGGCGAGGACCGCAAGGATCTCAACCCCTTCACGTACAGCCTGCTCGGCACGATCTGCGCCGCCGCCTCCTCGCGCGGCTATGAGACGCTGGTCTCTTTCCAGGATGGCCCCGCCAACCTGTCGGGACGCTATGAGGAGCAGCGCAAGGCCGATGGGCTGATCGTGATCGGCACCACCCAGAACCTCCCCGCCTGGGACTATTACCGCGACCTTGGCACTTCGGGCATGCACTGGGTCTGCTGGGGCTCGCCCTTCGATGAGCTCGAATGGATCCGCAGCGACAACCACGCCGGGGCCAAGCTGGCGACCGAACACCTGATCGGCGCGGGCTACCGCCAGATCGCCTGCATCGGCGCGACCCACTCCCCGCAGCGCCAGTTCAAGGAGCGCTACGACGGCTACTGCGAAGCCCTCGCCGCCGCCGGCCTCACTCCGCAGCTGATCGAGATCGAGCCCGACCTCCCCCGCGAAGAGCAAGGCCGCCGCGCCATCCGCGCGCTTCTCGCCAGCGGCTTGCCCTGCGATGCCATCTTCGCGGTCTGCGACGAGATCGCGCTTGGCGCGCTGCGCGAACTTACCGAAGCCGGCCGCCGCGTCCCTGAAGACGTGGCGCTGATGGGCTTCGACGGGATCCGCGCCAGCGCCCACGCGATGCCCCCGCTCTCCACCATCCAGCCTGACTTCGCCGCCGCCGGGGCGATGCTGGTCGACAAGCTCCTCGCCGGGATCGCGGGTGAGCCGCACGAGGCTCGGCGGGTGCCGGTAACGCTGCTAGCGCGGGCGAGCACGCGGCGCGAGTAAGTTCGCGCGAACTTTCCATCACTCTCGTCCCAAGCGACCGCTCAATTCGTATGCGCCCGCCTTGCCTCCCCCTCCCCGCTGTGCGAGCCGTTCTACCCTAGCGGAGGGGATGTAGGAAAATGCAAAGACTGATCGGGGCTATCGAGGCGGGCGGCACCAAGTTCGTCCTCGCAATCGCTCGCGAAGACGGCACGATCCTCAGCGAGGCGCGCCTGCCTACCCGCACCCCGGCCGAGACCTGGCCTGATGTGGCCCAGTTCTTCACCCAGGCCCAGGCCGAGCACGGAGCCATTTCCGCGTTCGGGGTCGGCAGCTTCGGCCCGATCGATATCGACCCCAAGTCGCCCGCCTACGGAACCTTTACCACCACCCCCAAGCCCGGCTGGAGCGGCGCGCGGTTCCACGATGTGCTCGCCCAGTTCGGCGCGCCGATTGTGGTCGATACCGACGTCAACGCCGCCGCCCTCGCCGAGTGGGCCAAGGGCGCGGGGGCCGGAACCACCACCCTCGCCTATACCACCGTCGGCACCGG
>CAZVMC010000108.1:3412-8356 GCA_964628635.1 uncultured Novosphingobium sp.
GCTCATCCCCGCCATTCGCCGCCGAAAGCGAGGCACATTCCGCCGCGCTCGCCAGGCCAAAGGCGGCGCGGTGGTACAGCGCCAGCCGCGCCGCACGGTGTTCGCTGGCGCGTTCGTCGGCGGCAAGCAGCCCAACCTCTTCCTCGGGCGTAAGCGTCCGCGCCCAGAAGCACCGCCCCCCGCCATGCTTTTCAGGATCGAGCGGCCAGGGCCCGATCACGTCGCCATCGTCGGTATGCACCGCCAGCTCCTCGCCCATGAACTGGGCGGGCGCGGGCCAGTTGGTGAGCATCTCGGCGCGCTCCTCGTCCCACCAAACTTCGTAGTCGTCGATTTCCAGCTGCTGCGCCTCTTTCAGAACGGTGCCGCGCTCGCGTTTGACCGGCAGCGGTGGGGGAATGGAGGGGTCCGTCTCACCCGGCGTGGACCGCATGGACCACTGTCCAGGCGAAGAAAAACCGCTCTCCCCTTCTCCCGTTTCCACAGCCGGTTCGAAGGCAGGCTCCGGCGCCGGTTCAGGGGCGCGCGCCGGTCGGTCCTCGCCCGCGGCATAGCGCGCCAGCGTCGCGTCGAACGCGTCGGCGAACTGCGCGACCTCGGCATCGCCGCACAGCCTGTCGAGCCGCGCGAGGTGCGCCAGCAGCAGCCGGTCCGAATAGCGCCGCCGAGTGCAGACCACCTCGCCGTGATAGACCACCTCCTCGTCCCATCCCTCGAGCGCCCTGGACGCCAGCACCTCCTCCGCCTGCGCCCGCGCCGCGAGCAAGGCCGCATCCCACGCGCGGCGGAAGCCGGGAGAAGCGAGCCGCGCGCGATAGACAGTCTGGTGCGAGACCCCGGCACTGGCCGAGGCCGACCGCACCGAGCCGGTCGCGGCGAGCGCAGCGAGGAACGCCGCCTGGCGCTCGCGGGCGAAGACGGTGGGATTGGGTTCGATCAGGACGGGGAGAGAGGACATGGCGGCAAGTTCCCTTGGTGAAGGCAAACCGGCCATTATGCAGATTTCGGCGATGTAGGAAAACGCTCGCTCGATCCTTCCCGTTTTTGCCGCAGGCGCAAATGGGGAGGTGGCAGCCGGAACGGCTGACGGAGGGGTATTTGGTTCGCGCAAAGCCCGCAAAGAGCGCAAAGATGGAGCGCCCGGCCGAAGGTCCCCTATCTTTCCGAAGTAACCGCCCGGGGCAGCCTTGGATGACTTCGATGCCATGGTCGCCCATGCTCTCCTCGCGGATGCGGCGTTCCGTATATCACGGATCGGATTCAGTGCACTGTAACCGCAATTCGGAGCTTCAGAGCAGCCGGTCCGACATCAAACCGATCTCGGCGAAGTAAGACGCAACTGCATTCAAGGCCTTGTCACTCAACGCAATGTAGGTTCGCCGTTTGTCGATCGAATCCTCTTGTCGCACCAGCAGACCCGCATCGACCATTTGTCCGATCCAGCGCAGTGCGGTTGTCGCGGGCACTGCCGCAGCCACGCACAGGCTAGTTACCGAAACGCGCTGCCCCTCGGCAGTCGCAGCGGCGAGATCGAGGATCATGTCCCACGCCGGATCGCCGAACAGTTCTTCGCCGAAGAACTTGGCCCGCTTCCGTCGCCGCTTCAACACATCACGGATAAGGCGGGGATCGGGAAGCCCGGGGCGAGTTGCCCGCACATATTGGTCGAGCGGCTCCGATCCTGGTAATGGCGCAGCCATCCCGGCGGATGCGCCCTCTTGGGCACGACGCAATCGCGCGACTTCCTCGATCATGAACATCATCGCGTTCTCAAGCATATCCTGCTTTTTGAAGTATGATTCGATGCTCGGGCTGAAATCTTCGCGTCGAAATTCCTTAATTCTTGACCCTGTTTTCATCTGCGACTCGGTTGCTTGCCCCCCGAGTGGATTTAACACCATAGGTAATCGTGTCTATAACATGGTTAACATTGATATGTAATGATACCTACGCACAATAAAGTGCGTCGACATTTTATTGCTCTGAAATATCACGAATCAGCCAATATCCGATTTACTTTTTCCGGTTTTGCTAAAGAAATTTTTGCGCAAATATTCAAATCCTGCTTTTTTTCAACAGGTTGAGTGATTTTCGCGCAATCTCCAGCAATTTCCCCAGCTTTGCCACGCCAGCGCAATCCGGATTTGGCTGCCGGGATCGGCCGCTGGACCACAGTCCATTCACCATGAGCTTGTCGAAAGCGAAGCTGGCCAAAGGCCAACGGCGATGCATCGCCTCGCTGACCTGCGCGAAGAGGCGCGGCTATCCAATCATCCTGAGTTTGTCGGGCCGGAGGCGACCGCAAGGTCAACGACGGTGAACTCAGAGCGGTAGGGGGATGGAGGTGGCATTGGGAGAGGTTAGCCGATGCGGCGGACGGGCAAGCTTGGTTCGCGCGGAGACGCGGTAGGCGCCGAGTTTGGTGCACTTAGTAAACTGGCACCGTAATCCACCGTAATCCCCACCGTAATCCCTGCGGATGGTTCCCCTTGCCCTGAAATGGCTCAGCTCGCTGGAGCTGCAGGGCTGCGGGACTGGCTGGCCGCTGCGGGCGGCGTCAGGCGGCGATCCAAACGACGGGCCAGACGGCGGGGGCGGCTTTGCGCAGCAGGGTGGCGGCTTCATCGATGTGGCTGCCAGAGGTGGCGACATCGTCGATGAGGATCACGGGCCGCTCAACCTTCTCTCGCAGTTTCATGCCGGCCCGCCCGCCATTCTTGCGCGGATGCGAACTGCCCTTTGTCCCCTCGATCGGGTGGAAGGCGTAGACTACCGCGACGTCCAGCAAGTTTGCGACCGCAATTGCCAGGCGCTGCGACAGGCAATTCTCGCCGGAATGGCCGCAAGGCACCGGAACAACCACGCAGTTTTCCGGCGAGCCGTGGACCTTGCGAATGGTCTCCACCATTTCCTTGGCGATGGTCTGGACGAAGGCGACCGGCAGATCGCCCTTGAGCGCGCGCAGAGCAGCAATCTGATACTTGCGGATCGCGCTGCGCCAGCGCCGGGCCCCCACGTAATGGGTGTCGTTGCGGCGATGAAGCCGCTCGCCGATGATCGTGGTTTCAAGCAGGAACCGGCTGACGGGTCCGGCCGGGTCGGCCCAGGGGGCGGCTGCCGGTTCGCGCAGCACGTGCTCCGCCGCCAGTTGATCCAGCAAAGGCGTCTTGTCAGTCAGCGATACCACCGCAAAACGACCAACGGTGGAAAACGAAAACGTGAACACGTCAAGCAAGCGGTTGGACGCCCCTGCGGCGTGAATCGGGATCATCCGCAAGGTACGCTCTTCAGCCAGGGCGAGATCGATCTCGCTCTCCATTTCCGCGCCCAGCCAGGGGCCGCCCAAAACATGACCGGCGAGCGGCCTTTTCCCGCCCATGCCTTCAACCATGCTGACGAACTTCTTTGACAACCCCAATATGCGCCGCTGGCCGTCGATCACGCAAATGGGTTGCGCAATTCCTGCCGCCGCCGTTTGCAGGACCGAGCTGACCAGTTGCTCTGGCTTGTCGACCTGCCGGGACAGATGGACCTGGCTGGAGAGCCAGATCATGTCGCTTACAAACCGTGCATGGCGGCGCAGCGTCGAAATGATCTTGCTGCCCAGTTCGCAATACTCGGAGTGCGCGCCGGACAAGGCGAGCACTCCGTCGTCGCTTATCGCCTGCTGCAGCTTGACGGGCGCGTTGCAGCCGTAACGCCAGGTCTTTGCAATCGGAGTAATGCTCAATGGCCAGAAGGCGGCCTGTTTCTGCAGATCGCCAACCTCTACCTCACGCGCGAACAGGTCTGTACCCAGTACGGAGGCCGGAACCCGATCAACATGGTGGCTCAGCGGAATGCCATGCGATGCGATGATTTCGAAGCAGTCGGTATGGCGGATCCCCAGCACCATGAACGGCATCCCGGTGGACTCTGCCGCGCTCTGCACCACCCGGTCCAGCATGGGCCGCAAGGGGCCCGAGCGCAACCAGATGGCCAATTGTGCGCCCGTCATCACCGGGGCGTGCTCGCTATCCATCTTGGCGTTCATGTACCCCCCGGATCGGCAACAAAAAAGCTGCGCTGATCGAGCAAGACCGGTAGCGGCTGGCGAGTGAACCGAACCCTACCGCATCAAGCTAAATTTGAGTTAACGCCCAAATTTTTGCCGCTAGAATCAAGCGAACGATACTACGTATATTAATTTCTTATCTAAAAAAGATATAGAGTAAACTTTTTCTTAGATTAATTCTGAGATCTCTCGAAAAATCATTCGCTGTGATATTGGCTTTTCGGCTCGCTAACTTATACTAAATCGATCAGGTGCCTTGTGCGGATATGCACTCAAAAGATTGGCATCACTGGTAAATACTGATAAAAACACCAACTCTAAGAAGCAACGCGTCTTTATCAGATCATCCTCTGCAAGAGCTCAGCAGACCTAGCCAACTCGGTAAGCTGCATCGGCGCTGCCCCGCAACATGCACAAAAGGGAAGGTCACTTCCGGACCAGCAGTGGCGCAAGGTAGCCGCCCGTGAATGACCGTTCCGCCTTGGCGACAGTTTCGGGGGTTCCTTCGGCGATGATCTCCCCGCCGCGCACGCCGCCTTCGGGGCCGAGGTCGATGATCCAGTCGGCGGTCTTGATCACGTCGAGGTTGTGTTCGATCACCACCACCGAATTGCCCTGATCGACCAGCCGGTGCAGCACTTCAAGCAGCTTGCGCACGTCTTCGAAGTGCAGGCCGGTGGTCGGCTCGTCGAGGATGTAGAGCGTCTGCCCGGTGGAGCGGCGGCTGAGTTCCTTGGCCAGTTTCACCCGCTGCGCCTCGCCGCCGCTGAGCGTGGTCGCCTGCTGGCCGACCTTGACGTAGCCGAGCCCGACCTCGTTCAGCATGTGCATCTTGTCGCGGATCGGGGGGACGGCCTTGAAGAACTCCTCGGCGTCCTCGATCGTCATGT
>CAZVMC010000109.1:0-8315 GCA_964628635.1 uncultured Novosphingobium sp.
GGTCGGCACGCAGCCAGATGCAGCCATCGGGCTTGAGGCTGAAGCTGATGTTGGGGAAGATCGTGTAGTGGAAATGGTCGGTCAGCTGGGCATCGTGGAAATGCGCGAAGTCATATCCCATGGCCGCGCCCTTCTCGCGCTTGGCCTGCTGGAGCGCTTCGCGGGTGCGCAGCGGATCATCGCGGAAATCTTCCGGATCAAGGCCCCAGTAGGTCAGCTCACGGCGCATCATTTCGAGCACGGTGTCGGTGTGTCCGCGCAAACTGCGCGCCGGGCGTGATCCCGGCATGAACATCCGCGCATGGCCGTGCGGGGCGTAGAGATCGAACTGGCACTCCTTGTAGCTCTGCTCCATCACGAAGCGCGTCTGCGGGTGGACGAAGGGCAGGTGGTAGCTTTCGTTGAAGTTGTCCTGCACGCACTTCCAGTTCCAGTCGCCTTCCAGCGTGACCCAGTGGGTGCGGTGCATCTGCTCCATCCGGTAGCCGTCGATCTGGTGGGCCACCGGGCCGAGATGGTCGGCGAGCGGGGTCGCGTCCGGATCGAGATTGACCCAGACGAAACTGGCGAAGACCTCGCAGCGCACTTCCTCCAGCCGCACCTTCCCGCACGGATTCCCGCCCGCGAAATCTTCGGGACACGGGACGAAATTGAGCTCGCCTTCCGAGGTGAAACGCCAGCCGTGGTACGAGCAGGCAAGGCGCTTGGAATGGCCCTCTTCTTCCATCACCAGCCGCTTCCCGCGGTGCGGGCAGACGTTGTAGAAGGCGCGCACCTGCCCATCCTCGCCGCGGGTGACGAGGATGCTCTCGCGGCCGATCTCGTAGGTGAAGAAATCGCCCGGCTTGCTGACCTGCTGCGCAAGGCCGCCGATCAGCCAGGCTTTCGTCCAGATCCCGTCCCACTCGCGGGCCATGAACTCGTGGGACCAGTAGCGGCTGCCATCGATCGGTCGGTCCGATAGGCGCGGCATCGGCTGCGGGCGCACGTCGATCCGCTGCGGGGCGGGTTTGAGCAGCGTCGCCATCTCAGCGCTTGCCTGCCTAGAACATGACATCGATCTGCGTCAGGCGGCGCAGCTGAAAGCCCCAGCCCAGCCCGCGCTGACGGAGCAAGATGCGGTGCATGCCCGCTGCGCATCCCCGTGAATGTGCCATGTTCTATGCCCCCCCCGCTGCGGCAAGATAGAAGGGATTATCGGCGGAATAATAATTGCAGTGAAAGCCTGACGGCACCCGGAACGGAATGCGGACCGTGGCGATGGGGCCAGCGGCGATATCCGTCGCGGCGAAGATCGCGAGCTCGCTGGTGGGCGAGTTGGCGCGGTGGACCAGCGTCATCGCATAGCCATCGGCCTCGTCGGTAGCGCCGAGGCGCGGCGCGAAGACGAGTTCGCCCGCCGCCGAACCGGCGCCGAAGTGATAATAGTCCTCGGCCCCCGTTTCGGTATCGAAGCGCAGGACCGCGTCCATCCCGTCGACCCGGCCATCGACCGAATGGAGGTTCATGTTGCCGTAGCTCTGCCGCGTCTTGCGGGCCATCAGCCGGTCATCCGGGCGCGGGAACTGGATGTCGCGGTCGTTGAGCGTGGCTTCGGTCATGCGCGTGTCGGCAATGTCGATCGTCCAGCGCCGCAAGGACAGCTTGGTTTCGGCATGGGTCAGCCAGTTGCCGTCCTGATCCGGGAACAGCGCCGTGCCGTTGGCGGCAGCGACATCGGCGATGATCCTGCCGTCCTCCTCCCATGCGTTGCATTCGTGGAACATGTGGCGGGGATCGAATTCGAACCAGCGCACATCTTCAGCCGTGCCCTCGCGCGGGAGCAGCGCCAGCTTGGTCGGACGGCCGGTGTTCCACGCCGTCATCGGACCGCCGCGCATGGCGCGCTGGATGTCGGAATCCAGCGGAATCACCGGGATCACAACCCAGTTTTCAGTCAGGAAGAAGGTGTGGATCAGCGCAAGGTGCGGGATCGGGATCGTCACCGCATGACGCACCACGCCTTCGGCGGTGGTGATCGTGTATTGCAGGGCGGCCTCGCCCGAGAAGCCATTGATGTTGGCTCCGATATTG
This sequence comes from uncultured Novosphingobium sp., assembly GCA_964628635.1. Taxonomy (GTDB): domain Bacteria; phylum Pseudomonadota; class Alphaproteobacteria; order Sphingomonadales; family Sphingomonadaceae; genus Novosphingobium. Next base: position 2,074 of record CAZVMC010000109.1, read on the forward strand.
ACCAGCTCGCCGGTGGCGTAGTCAATCTTGGGGTGGGCCGAGAAGGTCGAGGCGATGGTGCCATCATAATCGTGCACGCCCAGCGTGGTCAGCTCGAACGGGTCCATCGCCACCGGCTGCGATCCTTCCATCAGCGCCAGCAGTTTGCCGCCGTGCAGGATGATGTTGGTGTTGCCGGTGTTGTAATGCTTGCCCGCAACCTGCGGATCGGCCGTCATCGGGTTGCCGAACATCCCGAACAACCGGCGTCCCGCGGCCTGTTCCAGCTCGAACTTTTCGGTCCGCACCCAGCGGTTGCGCAAGGAAACCCTGCCGCCCGCGAAGTGCATGGCATAGACCATGCCGTCGCCATCGAACCAGTGATAGTCGCCCTCACGGGTGGGGTAGAGCGGCTCTGGCCCGTTGCGGTAGAACACGCCCGCAAGATCATCGGGCAGATCGCCATCGACGATAAGATCAGGCGCGGTCGCCTCGAACCGCACGGGCTCGTGATGGCCGGACAGGTAGGGGTGGTTGAAGAACGGCTTGGTCATGGTTCCTGCTCCGGTTTTCGAAGAATTTGCCACACCGCGGGCGGGGCTTCTGCTAGCAATATGAGGGGCCGTTCAGCTGGCGATCAGCGCGTTGGCGGCGCGGCGATCCAGCCACAGGGCGTGGACGCCGAAAGGCACGCGCTGGGGCAGCGGGATGCGGCATTGCTCCTGCATGGTCGCCGCATCCGCCACGATCAGCACCGCCTTGCGCCCGTCGGCGAGGAGATCGACCAGCCAGCCTTCGTCCTCGCCGTCCCCGCGCGGCACATAGACCGGTTCGCCCCCAAGCAGGCCGCCATAATCAAGATGCCCCGCCTCGCGCTCCTCGAAGAGATCATACTTGAGCACCCCGCGCCCCATGACCCCACCGCTTTCGTCGAGGAGATAAGTATAGCGCGCCGGGGCGCCATGATGGCGCCAGTCGATGCCGGGACGTTCGTAGTGGTGATCAAGCAGCAGCCTTTCGCTCACTGCGCCATCGGCCAGATCCAGCTTCCAGTGGACGAATTGCGAATGGGGTTCGGCCGGTGTGTGGATCGGCATGAAGGGGGGATAGTCGCGGAACACCGGGGCATAGACATGCACCGCACCGTCCGCTTCCCAGCCATTGGCAATATGCCAGATATGGCCCGGACGTCCTGTCTCGAACCAGCGAACCGGATCACCCTCCTTGTGATCGCGCGCGATCATGCCGAACCGCAAGGGGCGCGCCGGATCGAAACTGGCGACGCTCGCATCCGGCCCGGCAAGCCCGCCCGGGTTGAAGCGCAGCGAGCTGTCGGGGAAGATGATGTGGGTCTCGGTCAGGATATAATCATGGATGAAGAAGGCCGCGGGCTTGCCTTGCATCACTCTCACCGAGCTGACCGCGCCGCCGCTTTGAAGCCGGGTGAGATAGGTGGTGCCGGTGGTGAAATCCTGCCCGATCGAATAGACCGTTCCTGATGCCTGGTCGGTCTTGGGATGGGCGCTGAAGGGGCAATCGAGCGCGCCGCCGAAGGTCTCATTGCTGCCGCGCCCGTCAAGCGTCAGCCAGCCTTGCGTGTCGCGGCGCACATCGAGCCGGAAGGGCAGAGCGGTTTCCTGCAAGGCGTAAAGCCGGTCATCATGATGCAGCACCGCAGTCCCGTTGCTGCCTGCCTCGATCGCGCGCAGGCGGGGCAATAGGCCAAATCTGGTCTTCAACCGTTCCACCATCAGCCCGGCCAGCGCCGATTTCCCGCCGCTGGTAAGGTCGGCGATGCCCAGGAACGGGTTGCGTCCCGCGCGCTCGATCCATGCCGAGCGCGGCGTGCGGATATAGGTGTTGGAATAGCGCGCCTCGCCCCCGCGCAGCTCGATCATGTGGAGCATCGCCTCGCCATCGAACATGTGGCGACGGCGGCGCGGGGGGAAGCGGGCATTGGTGCCGTTGCGCAGGAACACCCCGTCCAGTTCGGGCGGCAGCTGGCCTTCGACCTTCAGCGGCACGCCGTGACGTTCGTCATGCACCGGATCGAACCCGGGGTGGCCATAGGGATCGGCCGTAGCGGGCGTGGGCGGCGGACCGGGTGCATTCATGGCGAGGATCCTCCTTTGGCTTGGCGCAAGGGCCTGCTGTTTGCATTTATAACAAAGCCTGCGCCCTTGACCGCCCCCACAAGTGTGAGGTGCGAAGCCATCAGGATGCGCCGCAAATTCGGCAATCCGTAACGTCAGATGTCCGAGCCAGACGACCCGCTCATTTTAAAGAGTTGCGGCATCGGCCCTCTTGGGATGCAATAATTGCAAAAATAAATCCGGTGCCGCGCGTTGTGGCTCAGGGAGCAGGACCCGAAAACGGGACCATCTGGGGAGAGTAAGATGACAATACGGAAGCGTGCGCCCGGGGCGATATTGCGGGCGGCCCTGCTTGGCACGGCCATGTCGGCGACCGCAGCTTATGCGCAGTCCGAGGATACCGCTGCGCAGGCGGTATCCGACGATTCCATCAAGGAAATCGTGGTGACTGCGCGCTTCCGTGACGAAACCTTGCAGGACACCCCGATCGCGATCAGCGCCGTTCCGGCGGAAACCATCGAAAAGATCGTCATCACCGACGTCAACAGTCTTCAGCGCCTGCTGCCCAATGTCCAGCTGAGCCGCATCAACTTCAGCGGTCAGGCGCTCGGCGCCTCGATCCGCGGGATCAGTTTCGCCGACCTTGAAAAGACCTTCGATCCGGCCATCGGCGTGGTGATCGACGGGGTGTTCCTTGGCACCAACACCGGCGCCAACATCGATTTCGACGATCTGGAATCGATCGAAGTGCTGCGCGGGCCACAGGGCACGCTGTTCGGGCGCAACACCATCGGCGGCACCATCAGCGTTCGGCACACCCGCCCCACGGGCGAACTCGGCGCCAAGTTCAAGGCGCGCTACGGCAGCTTCAATTCGCTCGATCTTGAAGGTGTGGTCAACCTGCCCCAGATCGGCGATGCGCTGTCGATCAAGCTGGCGGGCCTGCGCCGCACCTCGGATTCGCCGACCATCAACCGCTACACCAACGAGCGCGAGGATGGCCGCGACATCTACAACATCAGCGCCACCGCGCTGCTCGAACTGGGCGATTTCACCGCGCTGGCCAGTGTGGCCTACAACAAGGATCGGTCGAACTTTCCGTCCGCTGTGAACCTGACCCGGGCAACCGGGCTGCCGTTCGGTGCGGGCGGCAATATCTGCGACTACACCCGCGCGCTTGGCCTGGGCGATCTGGGGTGTGACACGCAAGGCGTGATCCGCCAGGCGACCGAGAACTTCCGCCTCGCCAACACCAGCATCCCGTTCGAAAGCTTTTTCGAAGGCTGGGCCGCCAGCCTCGAACTGAACGGCAAGATCGGCAATTTCGACATCACTGCGATCACCGGCTTCCGCAAGTCGAACGACCAGCTGACCGAGGAGAACACCGGCACGCCGCCGGTGTCATTCACCGGGGTGCCGGGCCGCGGTGTACCGCTGTTCGTGGCCGCGCGCGATCAGGACTACAAGCAGTTCAGTCAGGAAATCCGCGTCGCGGGCGATATCACCGACTGGATGGATATCGTCGCCGGGGTCTATTACCTCAACACCAGCTATTCGATCCAACCGGGCCTGTTCAACGGTTCGCGCGCGGGCCTCGCTTATCTCGCCGTCCCGCTGTTGCCGCCAACCGTCCCCGCGCCGACCTTCATCAACGCGCCAATCCAGGCCGCGACGGCATCGCAGGACCTCGATTCCTTCGCGGTCTTTGCCGAAAGCATCTTCCAGCTGAGCGACACCATCCGCCTGACCGCGGGTGGCCGCTACACCATCGAGACCAAGGACTTCACGATCAACCAGACCCGCGCGGTGGCCTTTACCGCACAGGACAAGGAAACCTTCCGCGATCCCACCTGGCGCGTGATCCTCGACTGGAAGCCGAATGAGGATACCATGGTCTATGGCAGCTGGTCGCGCGGGTTCCGCTCAGGCGGCTTCAATGGCCGCTCCACCACTGCGGCCGCGATCGGGCCCTACAACCCGGAAACCGTCGACAGCTACGAAGTGGGTGCCAAGACCGCCTTTGCCGACGGCAAGGTGCAGTTCAACCTCGCGGCCTTCATCGTCGATTATAACGACAAGCAGGAAGAGATCATCCGTCCTGCGGTTGGTGGCGGCACTGAAACCATCGTCGACAATGCCGCAAGCGCGCAGACCAAGGGGGTCGAGGTCGAGCTCGTCGCCCGCCCGACGCCCGAACTGACCCTTCGCGCTGCCGGGGCCTATCTTTCGGCCAAGTACAAGAACTTCCTGATCCCGGACCTGGCGAACCCCGGACGTTTCGTCGACATTACCAATGTCGCCAACTTCCGCCGTGCACCGGAATGGACCGGCAATATCGGGCTCGACTACAACAGGCCGATTGATGATCGTAACAGCATCAACTTCAACACCAACCTTTCCTATATCGACGATTTCTTCACCTCGCCCCGGCGCGACACTTCGGGGCGCAATCGGGATACCATCGTCGCCCACACCACGCTCGATGCCTCGCTGGCGTTCATTCACGAAGGCACCACCTTCAGGCGTCTGCGGATCGCAGCCTATGGCCGCGATCTGCTGAACAAGGGCAACCGCGTCACCAACACGCTTGATGCGGGCGTGTTCTATTTCGGGGTGGTGAGCCCCAACCGCGAAGGCGGGGTCGAATTCAGTATCGAATTCTGATGCCGTGACGTTGCAAAGAGGGTTGCCGGCCGCAAATCGCCGGCAACCCTTTTTGTCGCCCGCTCGTCAGGCCTGATGGATGGCCTTGACGGTCAGATAGGCGTCCAGCCCTTCGGACCCGCCTTCACTGCCGAACCCGGATTCCTTGACACCGCCGAACGGCGCGTCAGCCACCGAAATCGCGAAACTGTTGATCCCGACCATGCCCGCTTCCAGCGCATCGCCGACCAGATTGGCGGTCCTGAGATCATGGGTGAAGGCAAAGGCCGCAAGACCATAGGGCACACGATTGGCCTGCTGCACGGCTTCCTCAAGCGTGGCGAAAGGCCTCGCCAGCGCAACGGGGCCGAACGGCTCGGTATTCATCACGTCAGCACTATCCGGAACGTCGGCGAGCAAGGTCGGCTGGAAGAAAAAGCCCTCTCCATAGGCGGCCCCGCCCGTCAGCACGCGCGCGCCGCGGGCCTTGGCGTCCTCGACGAGGCCCGCAATGGCAGTCGGGCGCCGGGGATTGGCCAGCGGGCCCATCTGCACGCCCGCGTCGAGGCCGTTGCCCACCTTCAGACCGGCGCTGCGCCGCGCGAAGCCATCGAGAAACGCATCGTAGATCGCCTCCTGCACATAGAAGCGCGTGGGCGCGACGCACACCTGCCCGGCATTGCGGAACTTCTGCGCCACCAGCAGATCGAGGGTCTTGTCGAGGTCGATATCGTCAAACACCAGCACCGGGGCATGGCCGCCCAACTCCATCGTGATGCGCTTCACGCCATCGGCTGCCAGTCGCATCAGGTGCTTGCCGACCGCGATCGATCCGGTGAAGCTGATCTTGCGGATGACCGGCGAGGCGATGAGGGTGCGGCTGATGGTGTCGGGCACGCCATAGACCAGCTGCAAGACGTCGGCCGGAAGACCAGCATCGAGCAGGCAGCGCACCAGTGCCGAGGTTGAAGCCGGGCATTCCTCGGCAGGCTTGGCAATCACCGAGCAGCCTGCCGCCAGCGCCGGTGCCAGCTTCTTGGCGAGCATGTAGACCGGAAAATTCCAGGGCGTGAACACCGCCACCGGTCCGACCGGCTGCTTCAGCACCAGCGCGCGCTGGCCGGTCGGGCGCACCAGCACGCGGCCATAGGCGCGTTTGGCCTCTTCGGCGTAGAATTCGAAGAACGAGGCCGCCCCGATCACTTCGCCCCGCGCCTCGGCAATCGGCTTGCCCTGTTCGATCGTCAGCTGGGTGGCGATCGCGTCCGCCCGCTCGCGCAGCAGCGCAGCAGCACCGCGCAGGATCGCCCCGCGCGCATCGACATCGACGGCGCGCCATGACCGGAAGCCACGGTCAGCCGCGGCCAGCGCCTCGTCAAGATCGGCAGCCGTCGCCACAGGCACGTCGGCCATGCCTGTGCCCGTCGCGGGATTGACCACGCGGAGCGCCTCCCGGCCCGCACTGCCGTGCCAATGGCCGTTGATGAAGAGACCAAGATCAGAAGGATATTGCGTGGTCATGTCCGG
>CAZVMC010000110.1:0-8289 GCA_964628635.1 uncultured Novosphingobium sp.
GCGCGGCGGATCCGGCGCGGAGCTTCGCGGCTCATTCTCCGGGCGCCTTTGCCTTGATCGCAAGTGCATGCACCCGCTGGCCGGGGATGTCGCCCAGCGCTGCATTGACCATGCGTTGGCGCTGGAGCCGTGAAACTCCGGCGAAGGACGCGCTTTCGACCTCGATCGTGAAGTGCGATTCGCCCGAGCCATCGTCGCCGCTGTGACCGCTGTGGTGGGCACTGTCGTTGATCACCGCCAGCCGGGTGGGGGCGAAGGCTGCCCTGAGGAGCTGCTCCATTTCTTGCGCGATCGGTCCAGCCATGGCTTCCCTTCTAGCAAGTCGCTCGCCATGTGGAAGCGGTGAAGCAGAGTCGATTCCATGGCCGGGTCGAAGGGGCAGGGCGCCCGTGTGAATGGCCCGGTTGCCCGGAGCTTGGCGAATTCCGCGCGCCGGGGCCGCAAGCCAGCGGCTTTGACGGTCCTGGCGTTTACCGCTGGCTGTGCCTTGAGCATGTTCGCGAATTCAACGCGGGCTACGACTGGTTTGCGGGGATGTCCCCGGAAGAGATCATCGAGGCGCAGCATCCGGTCCACGGCTGGGATCGCCAGACCCGCGCGTTCTCTCCCACGGCGGGGATCGATTCCGCGCCGCGCTGGGCCGATTTCAGCGATCCGCTGGAAGCCATTGCCCAGCGCGCCCGCGCCCGCAAGCCGGCCGAGCGCGCCGATGGCCGCGCGGTGACCGGCGAGGAGCGCCGCGCGCTGGAAGTGCTGGGGCTGGCACTCGATGCCAGCCGCCACGACCTCCGAAGCCGCTATTCGCAGCTGGTCCGCAAGTATCATCCGGACCGCAATGGCGGCGATCGCAGCTTTGAGGCGCGCTTGCAGGCGGTGGTGGAGGCCTATCAATTGCTGAGAAAGGCGGCGGCGTTTGCTTAGCGCCTACTCATAAGGTTTGCCGTCAACCGAGATGGTTCCGCCCAACTCTTCGAGCGAACGATTGAACCATCGACTCTCTCGCAACTCCCAGAACTCGCGGTGCTGCTGCGTGGTCACCACATTATGTTCGCTGCGTCCATCGCGGCCAAGCATTTGTCGATCCCACAGTTGATTGGTCCAGATAGTCGCGCAGCGCCCATCGCAACCGAGTTCGAACTTTGTGATTTGGATCTCAAGACGATTGGTGCGCGGAATGATTGACCATGCTTGCAGCTGCATTGCCCGCAGTGCTGCCTTGTCTGTCACCGACCCATCCGCTTCGACTTGTCGGTAGTCGTCCGGGATCTGCTCCATGTAGAGGTTGATATCTTGTGCTTTTGTAGCGCCTATACCGTGGTCGATTTCATCAGCAATTGCTTCCCGAACAGCCAGTTCAAGCGAAGGAGCGGGACTTGAGGCAGCCAGTGCTGCCAGTGTCAGGGCAACGATCATCCGTGCAACTCCCCTTTACATTACGAATGCTCACAGAGCTGTTTTAGCTGATCCGCCACTGCACTCCAACCTTGCTCGAAGCCCATCTCCTAGTGGTGCAGCATCGATTCGCGGGTCCAGTGGCGCGCGATCCCGGTGTAGCGGGTGGCATTGCCTTCCGGCTCGATCTGGAAGATCCCGATCATGAACGGGCCGCTAGGCCAAAGGTCGCCGTCGATCGCATCGGTGAAGGCAATGCGCTTGCCCTCATCCCAGGCGAGGATGAAGCCGGGGTGTTCGTTTACTTCGCCATCTGGCCCGAACATCCTTGTGAAGCTCTTCGCACCCGTGCGGCGCTCACCGAAGTCACACTCGGCGCGCCATGGCTTGGGGCACCACCACTCGTCGGAGCGATTGACCAGCACGTCCCAGACCTTGGCCGGCGGGGCATCGATCAGGCAGGTGACGGACAGTTCGTGGGGGTGTTTCATTGGCTAGCTCTGTTGTTGGCAACTGCCGCTTCAATTGTCGCGTGATCGATTTTCTGCATCGTCATCATCGCCTCGAATGCCCGTTTGGCGACGTCGCCGCCCGCCGCCATCGCTTCGGTCAGGACGCGCGGGGTGATCTGCCAGTTGAGGCCCCACTTGTCCTTGCACCAACCGCAGGCGCTCTCCGCGCCGCCGTTGCCGACGATGGCGTTCCAGTAGCGGTCGGTTTCTGCTTGCGTGTCTGTGGCGATCTGGAAACTGAAAGCCTCGCTGTGCGGGAAGATCGGCCCGCCGTTGAGGCCGATGCAGGGGATGCCGACGACGGTGAACTCAACCGTCAGCGCATCGCCTGCCTTGCCGCCGGGGAAGTCGCTTGGCGCGTAATGGACCTTGCCCAGTGCGCTGCCGGGAAAGGTTTCGGCATAGAACCGGGCCGCGCCTTCGGCATCATTATCGAACCATAGGCAGATGGTGTTCTTGGCAATCATTTCTTCGCCTCCTCAATCAGCGCGTGATCGATTGCTTTCGCTGCCCGATAGGCTTCGCGCGCCTGAAGCCGTTCGGCGTAGGCCACAAAGGCCTCGTGCGGAGGGATCGAGCCGAAGGTCAGCCCCCAATCGACCTGACTGCCGACATAGACATCGGCCATGGTAAAGCGCTGGCCGCATACGAAGTTGTTGCCCTCGAAATGACCTTCGAGCGCGGCAATCGTCCGGTCGTAGCTGCCCCAGCCGGCCATCATCTCGCGGTCCTTCGGCACTTCCCAGCCCATCGATCGCGCGGTGACGGCGGTTTCGACTGGCCCGGCCGCGAAGAACAGCCAGCGGTAATAATCGGCGCTTTCGTCAGCCGATGGCAACAGTCCGGCCTCAGGGTGCGCTTCTGCCAGATAGGCGCAGATCGCGGCGCATTCGGTTACCATCTTGTCGCCGGTTTCGCTGTGGTGGACGAGCGTCGGCACCTTGCCCATCGGATTGGCGGCGAGCAGCGCGGCGGGCTTGTTTGCCCATGGGACCAGCACCTGATCATAATCAGCATGAACTTCATGCAAGGCCCAGCGCGCTATCTGACCGCGCGACATCGGGTTGGTGAAGAAGGTGTATTCGGCCATGGCTTAAGCCCTTCGCGCGCCAACCAGGCCAAAGGCGGCCCCTGCCGGATCAAGCGCTGTCAGCGAATAGTCCCCACTCGGGATCTCGATTGGTTCCTGCAGGATCGTTCCGCCATTCGCTTTGATCGCTGCAGCGCCGCCATCGATATCGGGCACGCGGAAGTAAAAAGTCCAGGCCGAGCCGGGCATACCGGGCATCAAGGGCATGACCGCCCCCACCCCAAAACGCTCGCCACTGGCCATCAGGAATTCGTATTTCCCCATCGGACCCATGTCCATTTCGCCGCCCTTGGTCCAACCGAACAGCTTACCGTAGAACGCCTTGGCGGCGGCGGGATCACTGCTGCTCAGCTCGTTCCAGGCGCAGTGGCCCACTTTGGGTGCCAAGGCCGCAAAAGCATGGCTGCTTTCTTCCGAAGCGCCCTTCATCACATAGAACGGCGCGCCTTGCGGATCGGCGACCATCGCCATCCGGCCCACGTCCTCAAGGTCCATCGCCGGCATCAGCACTGCGCCGCCTGCCTGAGTAATCGCGGCGACCGAGGCATCGACATCATCGACCCCAATGTAGCCCACCCAAGCCGGTCGCGCGCCGTGCTCGCGCATTGCAGGGGTAATCGCCATAAACCCGCCGACGCCGTCGGCATTGTCGCTGCCGTCGCCGGAGGAAAAGAAGCGATAGTCCATTCCCGGCTGACCCGCGCTTTGTGAGCTCCAGCCGATCACCGTGCCGTAAAAGGCGGCGGCAGCATCGGCATTGTCGGTCAGCAGTTCGTACCAGATGAAATCGCCGTGCTGGTTGGTCATCTTCCCTCTCCTCAGTTGTGCAAATCGACCACGGGCGCGAAGCCCGCGACAATCATCCGCTTCCCATCGAACGGCATGGCGCCCAGTGCAGCGAAACGTGGGTCGTCCAACATCTTCACCCGGGCGCTCTCGCGGGTCGCTTTGTTGGGGTACTCGATCCAGCTGAAAACGATCGCTTCCTCGGCAGTCGCCTGGACCGCCCTGTAAAAGTCAGTGTGCTCGCCATGGGAGACATCGTCGCTCCAGCATTCCACTACCCGGCTGGCGCCGAGATCGTGGAAGATTGGAGCGCTGCCTGCTGCGACGCGGTGGTATTCGGCTTTATTTGCGGATGGGACAGGGATCACGAAGCCGTCGAAATAGCCGCCGCAGCCCGTTCCGCTATTCAGCATAACTTCGAACCCGCCGAAGATCATGCGCTTGCCGTCAAAAGGCATCGGTTCAGCCATCATTTCGGCATCGCTTTCCAGCGCCTTGAACGCAGCGTCGCGGGTGTTCCTGTCGGGCCATTCGATCCAGCTGAACAGCATTTCCTCACCGTCCTTGGCTTGGACTGCGCGTTGGAAATCTGTGACCTTGCCAGTCGGCGCATCGTCGGCCCAGCCTTCGACAATCCGGGTTGCGCCATGGTCGAGGAAGTGGCGATCCATCCGTTCGGCGTGGTCGATTACTTCGGCTCTGCGCGCGGTTTCCACCGGGATCACGAATCCATCGACATAGGGCATGGTTACTCTCCTTTTTCGCACAGCTGGGCCAAGCCATCGGCGCAAGCCGACCAGCCTTCGATGAACCCCATGGCTTCGTGTTGTTTCATGGTCTCTTCAGTCCAATGGCGTGAAGTTGCGGAGTAACGGGTGCCATCGCCCTCTGGCGCGATCTCCCAGATACCGATTTGGAAAGGGCCCGCGTTGCGCCATTGGCCATCAGCGTCGCGAAACACCGCGTCGGTGGCTACGAAGCGCACACCGGGGGTGACTTCAAGGAAGGTCCCGACTTGCGGCATCTCTTCGCCATCCGGACCCTTGAACAGCATCTCGCTGCGCCCGCCGGCGTGCCATTCCTGAACGAGCACTTCGGCACGCCACGGAGCAGGACACCACCATTCTTCCTGGCGCTCGGTCATTACTTGCCAGACCAGTTCCGGCGGCGCGGCGATATGGCGCGAAATCGAGAGTTCATAGATTTGATTTGTCATGGTGCTCACTCCGAAGTTGGAACTGCTGCCGGGTCCATCCAGAACGGTTCCCAGATGTGGCCATCGGGATCGGCGATGGTTCGCTGGAACATGAATCCGTGGTCCTCGGGCGGGTTGACGTCAGCGCTGCCGCCCGCCGCCGCACCAGCATCGACCAGGCGGTTCACTTCAGCCTTGCTCTCCACAGCAAGGGCCAGCGAGACTTCGCTCGATCCGGGCGGGCAGATCGGGCGAGTAGTGAAGCTGTGCCACTTGGTGTGGGTCAGGATCATTACGTAGATTGTATCGGACAGGCTCCGGCATCGTCGCTGAAGCCCGGATTCTTGGTGAAACCCAGCGCTTCATAAAATGCCTGTGCTCGGGGCAAGTCGGTCACTGGAAGATTGACGAAAATTATCGGGTTCATCGCGGGGCTCCATTTCCAAACAGCATTTCAATGTAACGTTTCAGATGCGCGACGGAATCGCGGGCTACTTGTGGGTCAGCCTTGGCCTTGCCCAGCACGAAGGCACCCTGAAGTACGGCCTGGATATGGTTGGCGAGGCTGAGCGCACTGACGCCCTCGGCCATACCATAGCGGTTGATCGCGGCCTGTATGTCTTCGGCCAGCCGTTCGGCATAAGCGGTGATGCTGGCATCGGCAGCTGCGCGCAGTGGAACGCTGGTGGCAAACGCCTCTTGTACGGTAGTTCCAACGAAGCAGGTCCAGTCTTCGGCCGGACCACCGATCATCGCTGCACGGAAATCGATGTGGGCGAGGACCTTTTCGAGCGGGTCGGCGATGGCGCGGCTATCGAGAGTATCAAAAATCCGCAGCCGCGCGGAATCTGTCCAAGCCTCCGCAGCCGCCACACCAAGCGCTTCCTTTGAAGCAAAGTGATGGAAAAATGCGCCTTTGGTCGCCCCGGCCGCCGCACAAAGTTGATCGACGCTGGTGGCCGACCAGCCTTGCTTGCGGACGAGAGCATGGGCCGCTTCGATCAGCCGATCTCGAGCCGAACCTCTGGCTGGAAGGGGGCGAGTCGTGTCCATGACTCTTACATACCAACCGGTCGGTATGTGAGTCAAATCACATCGCGCAATTAACCCGGTATTATCCATGTCCGGCTAGAAATTGTGCCGATGGGGTGCGTTCGTCTGGTCGTTTTGCGCTTTTGCGCGTTTGTGCTGCTGGCCTGTGGGATCGGCACGACTGCGCATGCCGAAATTCCGGTCACCACTTGTATCGCGCCGCTGGAATCCGGCACCGAAGGTCTCGCGACGCCGCAATACGATTGCAGCGCCCAGCAGAACCGATACGGATCCGGCGATTTCAGTGTCCGGCTGAAATTCGCGCCGACGCTGTCCAGCCCGGACGATCCGCTTGTCTTGCGGACGACCAGTGTCTGGCAGGGCAGCCAACGTGTCCAGTTCCATTACGCCGATGGCACGGTCGCCGAACTTGCCTTCAGCTCTGCTGACGCCAGCAAATACATGACGATCGGCGCGATCCTGGAATTCCCGGTGCCAATACGTGCTGCCAAGCTGGATGGGATATACATCGAAATCAAGGACAGCGCGAACTGGCGCGGGGTGATGATCGGTGCCAGGTTGCTGACCCGCTCGGATAGCTTCGATCTGCAATCCTGGCTCGTTGCACTTTACGCGGCGTTCGGCGGATTATCGCTGGCGCTGTTGGCCTACAACCTGTCACTCTGGGTGGTCCTACGCCACCGGTTCCAGTTGATTTATGCGGGCATGGTTACCGCCTTGATGGCTTACACCTTCACCTCCTCCAGTCTGGCGATGTATTTCTTCCCGTCGCTTGACAACAATGACCGGCTGCGGCTGAACTATGTGCTGCTGGCGCTTTGCGCCGTCATCGCCAACCGATTCATGTTGGCCTTCTTTGGCAAGGACGTGTTCGGACCGCGCCTGACCAAGGCCGCCAACTGGGTCTCGGTTACAGCTTTGTTCAGCGGAGTGGCTTTTGCTGCCCTTGCGCCGTGGCAGGGCTTGCTGCTCGACCGCTTCTATTTCGCGGCCTGCGCGGCCACCTTGATGCTGATATTTCCGATTATTTACGCAGCCTGGCGCGCGAAAGTGCGTCACCTCGGCTTGTTTCTGTTCGCTTGGAGCCCGCCGATTGTGATCTCGCTTGCCCGCGCGGCTTACGGCTTCGGCTGGATCGATTACAGCTTCTGGCTCGACAACGGCAATTTGATTGCCTTGTCGGTGGAGTCGCTTCTCAGCACGGCGCTGATCGTCGTGCGGCTGCGCGAACTTTCACGCGACCGGGATCAGGCGCGCGCGGGCGAGCAAAGCGCGCTGCGGCTGGCCAGCTCAGATCCGCTGACCGGCCTGCTCAATCGCCGCGCCTTTCTCGACATGGCGATCGGCAAACCATCGCGTCAGCGCTTGCTGTTGATCGACATTGACCGGTTCAAAATGGTCAATGATCGCTACGGCCATGATGCCGGTGATCGCGTGCTGCGCGAAGTGGCCAAAGCGATCCAATCGGTTCGTCCGGCGGACAGCCTTGCGGTGCGGCTGGGTGGTGAGGAGTTCGCCTTGCTGGTACCCGAGGAGCGCGCCTTCCTCTGTTCGCCCGAACTGGTGCTGGAAGCAGTGCGTTGCCAGTCCATGCCCTTTGACGCGCCAGTCACCATCAGTCTGGGTTATGCCGAGGGAACCGTGGCAACTGAGGAAGACTGGAATCGGCTTTACCGGCTGGCCGATGCGGCGCTTTATCGTGCCAAAAGCGACGGTCGCAACCGGGCCTGCCGCGCGACTGACTTTAGCACACCCTTGACTGTCCGCGCTTAACCGCCCAGCGCGCGCTCCATCACCTTTGCTTCAACCGCAGCAACCTTGTGCCAACTCGGCCGTTCCTTGACCCGGGCGTACCAGGCGGCGCACTTCGGGTGGGTGGCCGGGTCGGGCTCCATCCCGATATAGCCCATCGATCGCAGGGTCGCGGCCACGGCAATATCGCCAATGCTGAATTCCCCGCCGGTCAACCAGCCATCGCCGCACTGGCTTTCCAGATAGGCCAGGATCGGCTCAAGCTCCTTCAGGCCCTGCTCGGCCGTCTCTTCGTTGCCGGGAACGCCCATCAGCTTGGGGCCGACAAAGCGATTGAACAGCACCTTGCCGCCCGCCGCAATCAGGATGGTATCGGCGAACTCCTCAAACCAGATTGCCTTGGCGCGCGCTTTGGCATCGCCCGGGGTGATCGACGGTTCGGGCTGCAGCGCGTCGAGGTAGGTCGCGATCGCGGTCGAATCGCTGAGCATGAAATCGCCATCGACCAT
>CAZVMC010000111.1:0-8051 GCA_964628635.1 uncultured Novosphingobium sp.
GAGATGAGCGGCAGCTTCTCGCTTCGCGGCGGGCGTCACCACTTTTTTGAAAGCAGATCCTTCAGCGCCACGTTGTCCAGCATCGCATCGGCCAGCAGCCGCTTCAGCTTCGCGTTCTCGCTCTCGAGCTCCCGCAAACGCCGGGCCTCGGACACCTCCAGCCCGCCATACTTGGCCTTCCAGTTGTAGATCGTCGCTTCCGACACACCGTGCCGCCGAGCCAGATCAGCGGTCTTCGCACCCGCCTCCGCCTCCTTCAGCACGCCAATGATCTGCTCTTCTGAAAACCTCACACGCTTCATCGTCTGTCCTTCCTTCAGGCCAGACTCTAATCGCTCGTGGAGGAAAATCAGGGGGTCACGTCACCGCAATCAGATTGGCGCCATCATCGTCTGATCGTGGCGCTCGATCGCGGCCCCCACGTCGTCGAAGTGATGGAGGGCCCCGCGTTCTAGCACGCAGCCGCGGTCGCAGTGCGTTCGCAAGTAGTGCGCTTCGTGGGACACGATTATGATGGCGCGGTCGGCGCGTTTCTCGAACAGTTCTTCCTGGCAGCGCGCCTGGAAGCGGGCGTCGCCGACAGCGACGACCTCGTCGATCAGGTAGCAATCGAAATCGACCATCATCGACACCGCGAATGCGAGGCGGGCACGCATCCCTGAAGAGTAGACTTTCAGGGGTTCCCGCAAGAACCGGCCGAGCTGCGAAAAGTCCTCCACGAAGTCGATCACTTCACGGTAGTCTATGCCATAAACCCGGCAAATGAAGCGCAGGTTGTCGAGGCCGGTCAGGGCTTGTTGGAAAGCACCGGTAAACGCCAGCGGCCAGGAGATTTGCATGTCGCGCTCAATCAGGCCCGACGTCTGACGCTCGATCCCGCTAATCAACCGAATGAGTGTCGATTTGCCTGCGCCATTGCCGCCGACGATGCCGAGACGTTCGCCGCGCTTCACTTCGAGGTTAATGCCTTTGAGCACCTCGACCTCGCCACCGCGGACGGGATAGCATTTTCGGATATCAGTCAGTCGGATCATTCGGGCACGAAGTCGCGGCTTGCCCTGCGCTCGAGCGCAAATGCGAAAGCGGTCAGCAAGAGATTGCAGCCCATGAGATAACCAACATCATAGCGCGGGGTGAAGACGCTACCGAAATAACCGTCACGCAGCATTTCCGTGCAATGCACCATCGGCAGCCAAAGGACTGCAGCCTGAAACTGCCGGGGCATGGCATCGACTAGGTAAGCAGCCCCGGCAAGCGGGAACAGCAGGTAAGCGGCCGGGTGCCAAAGCTTCTCGATGATTTCAGTCGTCTCCGACCAAGCCCCGAGCGTGATCGCAAAAGCGGCCCCGAACCATGCCGTCAGCAGCCATGCCGCCGTAACCAGCAGTATGTTTTCGGGCGGCGCGATCACTTCGGTCGCTATCAGCACGACCCCAAGCAGGACGAAAGATGCGGTCGCGCCGATGAATTCCAGAACGACCCGCGAGATATAGATGTCTATCGGCCGAACGTTGCGGTGATACATCAAAGCCGAATTGGGCATCAACGATCCGATGCAACGGGTAGGCATGTTCCGCCACAGCAGCACGGTCGAATAGCCGGTCAGCGCGAAAGCGGCGATCGGCAGCGAGGAAATCTTGTGCAACCCGGCAACGGTCCACAACGCGGTGACGCCCAGTGTGAACAGCATCGGTTCGACGAACAGCCACAGAAAGCCGATGTTGTGCCGCCCGTACCGCGTCAGCACCTCGCGCAGCAGCAAGGCACGCAGGACGTTGCCCTGAATTTCGAGTGAGCGCTTCAGAGTGGGTGGTGGGATCGACACGAAGCCTAGTCCCGGTGCTCGCGCACACCTGCCAGCAGCATCGATAGCACGCCCCAGCTGATAAGACCGATGATGAAGGTCGCCAGCATCCCGCGGATCCGCCGCGGCTCGAGCGCCGCGTCGGGGAGGCTGGGCTGGGCAACCCGCTCGACATAGGCGCGCTGCCGCCGCGCCTCGTTGCGGGCTTCCTGAAGGGCGGAAAGCGACAGGGCAAGCTGCTGGTCGGCGAATTCGCGCTGCAATTGCAGGCGCTGGTATTGCGCCGCTGCTTCGGACAGCGAGTTTTCGCTACCGGCCACCTGACCGAGCTGCTTGGCGATTTCCTTCTCGAGGCCTGCGACCCGGACCTTCAGCAGAGGAATCTGCGGGTTTTGCGGGGCGGCGGCGGTAAGCTGGAGCACCTGCATTCTGGCGCCGATCAGCTCGTCCTGCAGCTTCGAAATCATCTGAAGCTGGACGGTGGCCTGCCGCTCCGGATCGATCACGCCGGCACGGTTGCGATAGGCCGCCAGTTCGAGCGCGGCCTTGGATGCAGAAGTGCGCGCTTCGGCCACTTCGCGTTCGGCGTATTTGACGAGATCTTCGCTGCCGCGTTCGTTCAGCTGGTTTACGAGGCCTTCGGCTCGCTCCAGCAGCCGTGCGTTCATGATCTGCGCATCACGCGGCTTGAAGGCCCGCACTGTCAGCGTCGTGATTGCGGTCTCCGAGTCATAGGAGGCATCGACCTTGGCGGTGTAGAATTTGTAGAGATCCTCGAACGAGCCTGACCAGCCCAGCGGATTGAACCGGTTGAAGATCGAGATGTCGTCATTGCCCCACGCCTTCTGGGCATAACCATCGGCGCTGAGCGTCCGCAAGCCGTCCCGCGACTGGATGAACCCCTGCGCCGACCGGACTTCTTCGCTGGCATTGGCAAAACCGGCGCTTCCCAGGATCATCCCCAGACCGTTCTTCTGCGGCTTGTCCGGGCTCCGCACCACAAAGCGGCTCTCGGAGATGTAAACGTCGCTGGCCAGAAAACCGAAATAGATGATGCCCAGGATCGTGGGCAGGATCACGATCAGCCAGAACAGCGGATCGAACCGCCGGAAAAACTGACCGGCCCGGCCTGAAGAGCCACCGCCCCCGCTTCCGGGAACCGCAAGCGAGCCTCCGGAAGATGCTTCCAGGGCGGCAATCGTCACGTCGGTGTTGGAAGGCGCAAGACCCTCGGGGTTCACATTCATCGTTTCAGGCATCTGGTTCCAAGGCGCGCCATACCGGCCCTGACTGCGTTTAACGGGAGATCGCAAGGCTTTGGCGCATCGGCTGCCAGCTAGTGCCTATTTCACCATCAGGCAACCATATACAGACGGAGCGGCCTTGGGTCGCGATGCGCGAGTCGGCGCGGCGCCGTCGAGGGGAGCGACGAGAGGTGCAACATCTAGGCTCTTCCGAGCCTTATGGCGTCCGTGATCGCTCCAGCGGAAAAGGTGGCCTTTGACAGTTGGGGTTTCCGGTGCCACAACGCGCGCGGTCGCTGTCATTGCCAGTTGCCGCCGCGACCTTTGTTCGATGACGAACCGGATATCCTCTCCAATGAAAATATCTCGCAATCGGCAGGCCTTGCTGGTGCTGCTTGGAAGCACTTTGCTCGCTTCGTGCCAATCATTCGGCCCGACCAGCAGTGCAATCGCCGGTGCGACAACGGTACCCTCAGCCTCGGGCACGCAGACCGCAATCAGGGTCGTGCAAGTCAATGGCGATGCGGCGTATCAGTTGCCCGCAGTTCCTGTTGCCGTGCCCTTTGGTCGTGCTCTTGGCGGCGTGAAGCCCGTGGGAACCTCTGTTGAGACGGGCGACGCTGTCGAAGTCACGATCTGGGAGGCGCCGCCCGCCACATTGTTCGGCGCATCGACATCAGACACGCGAATCGGTACGGCGATCAGTACGTCCCGTCCCACTGTGTTGCCTGATCTGCTGGTTGGGCCCGACGGAACGATTTCCGTTCCTTTTGCCGGTTCGATCCTCGCGCGGGGGCGGACCTTGCGCGAGATCGAGGAGGAGATCGTACGCCGTCTTCGTGGTCGGGCCAACGCGCCTCAAGCGCTTGCCCGGTTATCCCGCAACGTCAACAGCACGGTCACCGTAGTTGGCGAAGTGAACCAGTCGGCTCAGGTGCCACTCACCCCCAAGGGTGAGCGGCTGTTGGACGTTCTGGCGCGCGCTGGCGGCGTGAAATCGCCGGTGAACCTGACGACAATTCAAGTTACCCGGAATGGGCAGAGCTATCGGATGGCGTTGTCCGATATCATTGATCAGGGCGACAACAACGTCGTGCTGGCGCGGGACGATGTCGTCACCGCCCTGTTCCAGCCTTACAGCTTCACCGTGCTGGGGGCGGCGGGCCGAAACGACGAGATTCGTTTCGAAGCCTTCGGTATTACGCTTTCTCAGGCACTGGGACGCATTGGCGGTCTGCAGGATGGCCGTGCCAATCCGCGCGGCGTTTTCCTGTTCCGTTGGGCCGATCGGAGCGATCCCGCCAATCTGCGTGATCCGGTGATCTACAGCTTCGATCTGAAGGACCCGGCGGTCTACTTCATGGCGCAGCAGATGCGGATGGAGAATGGCGACGTGATCTACATCACCAATTCGCCGGTTGCCGAACTCCAGCGTTTTGTCGGCATTATCTCGCAGACAATTCTGCCCGTGGTGACCACGGCTACCGTGATCAACCAGCAGTGACGCAGGCGATGCGGAACGATTCGAACATGCCTGAAATTCACTGGGACCAGTAGTCTTGGCGCGGGGTAGCATGTCGTGAACAATCCGTTTCCCGGCCTTCCTCTGGTGGAATCCCCGCTGTTTCCGGGGATGATCCCCGCGCTCGGTCTGAGCGCGGAGGAGGCGCGGATCGGCCTTGACCTGTTCCAGCAGGGCTATGCCGTGATGGACTTTCCCGATCCCGATATCGAAGCGCGGATCGACAGGATCAAGGCCAGCCTCGGCCCGCGTTACGGGATCGATTTCGACGATCCCGAAAGTGACAAGACCGGCGGTGAGAGGCGCATTCAGGATGCGTGGAAATTCGACGCCGATGTGCTCGCCATTGCCACGAATGCCGGCGTCAAGGAACTGCTGGGGCGCCTGTACGGCAGGGCCGCATTCCCGTTCCAGACCCTGAATTTCCCCGTCGGCACGCAGCAGGATGCGCATTCCGACATGGTGCATTTCTCCAGCCAGCCGGAAAAGTTCATGTGCGGCGTATGGCTCGCGATGGAAGATGTGACCGTGGATGCCGGCCCGCTGTTCTACTACCCGGGATCGCACCGCTGGCCCGTGATGAGCAATGCGCTGATCGGCCGGCGCGGCCGAGGCAGTCAGCTGAATTCTGCGCAGGATCCGTATGCGCAAGCCTGGGAAGCGCTGGTCGCCGCCGAGGGGGCCGAGCGGGAGGTGTTCCTGGCGCGCAAGGGGCAGGCGCTGATCTGGTGTGCCAACCTGCTCCACGGCGGAAGCCATCAGACCGATCCCCGCCGCACCCGCTGGTCGCAGGTAACGCACTATTATTTCGAGAATTGCCTCTATTACACCCCCGCCTATTCGGATGAGGTCCTTGGCGCGCTCGATCTGCGCCGGATCACCGCCATCGGTGAAGGGCAGGAGCGTCCCAATCTCTATCTTGGAGAGCCCATTGCACCGGCCAGCCACGCGCAGCGCGGCGGACTAGGGGCCCGGCTGAAGCGGTCGGTCCGGCGGTGGACGCAAGGTCAATCAAAGGGTAAGCGGCCGTCCTGAGCGACATTGCCGCCATATCCGACAACACGATCGACCGATTTTCATGAAGTCCAATGACGCTCCGCTGCTGCTCGATGCCTCGCGACTGGTGTGGCGCCGCTGGAGCGGCATGCGCACCACGGGGATCGACAGGATTTGCCTTGCCTGGATGGAGCACTATGCCGCGCAGGCACAGGCGGTCGTTGTCTACCGTGGGCGCAAGGCGATCCTGCCGTTCCACACATCGCAGGCGCTGTTCGCGCTGCTGACGATGCCGGAGCGGCGCGTTGACGACGTGAAGCATTTTCGCCGGGGCTTGCTCAAACTGGTAGTGCGGCACGGTTTTCACCTGCGCGCTCAGCTGGACGGGCGAGGGCGGTTCTGGCTCAATCCCGGCCACACGGGCCTTGATGCCCCCGGCCTTGCGGATTGGGTCCGAGCGCGCAATCTGCGCCCCATCCATCTGATCCACGACCTGATCCCGATCACCCATCCGCAGTTCTGCCGTGAAGGGGAGGACGAACGCCATCGCTTGCGTATGCGCTGCGCGCTCGAATCCGCTGCGGGGGTGATCGCCAACAGCCAGCACACGCTGGATACCCTTGGCGATTTTGCCGCCGCAGAGGGCATGCCTCTGCCGCCAGCCCGGGTGGCCTGGCCGGGAACACCTGCCTTGCCGGTGGTCCACAGTGAGCGCGACCGCCCAGCCACATTCGTGATCCTCAGCACGATCGAGGGGCGCAAGAACCATGCGCTGCTGTTGCGGGTCTGGCGCAGGCTGATCGAAGCCGGAGCGGGCGCCCACATACCGCGACTGGTGATTGTCGGGCGGCGGGGCTGGGAAGCGGACGATGTCTTCGCCCAGTTGGACAGCGGCGCTTTCGGGGACTTCGTGGTCGAGGCCGGACCGCTTGATGATCACCAACTGGCCGAAGTGCTCGATGGTGCGCGCGCCCTGCTTTTTCCGAGCCACGCCGAGGGTTACGGCATTCCTCTGGTCGAAGCGCTTGCGGCGCGCGTGCCGGTGATCGCGAGCGACTTGCCGGTTTTCCGCGAAATCGGACAAGGGGTGCCCGAGTTGCTGGCGCTCGATGACGAAGCGGGCTGGATGAGCGCGATCATGGACTATGCCCAGCCGGAAAGCCCGCGCCGGGCGCTCCAGCTGCAGCGCCTTTCGACATTCGCGGTGCCGGACTGGAAGGACCACTTCGCGCGGATCGACGGGTTGCTGGATCAGCTGCGCTGACCCAGCAAGGGCGTGCGGTCGCCGACGGCCGGAACCCTGCGCGCCGATCCTGTCAGGCGGCCAGTTTGACCGGGGCCTGATCGGCCCATCGGAGGCCGGGCAGGTAGCGCGCGTCGACCTTGCCATCCTTCAGCGCAAACAGATGCAGCCACCCATTGTCGAACAGCGCGCGCACGCCCGGGTGCTTTTCGAGAATGCGGATCATCTCTTCGCGCGGTGCTTCGATCATCACGCTGAGCCGCAGCGGCTCGTGCTGCAGGCCATCGCCATCGTGCACCGCCTGCCACGGGAGGCCTGCGCGCAACCGGCCGCCATTGCCCTCGATCACCCCGATCCCGCCGACGACGTTGTGGATCAGCTTGTTGCCGCCGCCGAACATCTCGGGCGCGACGCTCGAGCCGTAGTACTGAAGGCTGATCCAGCTGGCGACCACCACCGGCGCGGTGATGATGAGTTCGAGCGTGCCGAAGCCTTCATCCGCCTGCCAGTCGTAGGAGTGGAGAAAGGCGCGCCCGCCAAGGTCGCGGCCTGCGGTCGCCTCGCGCGGGGCGGCGATGAAGGCGGCGCATCCTGCGAGGCCCCATTCGGGGCGGATCTCGGCCCAGTTCTGGGCGCGGGCCGGGATGCTCTCTTCCCGCGCGCCGGGGATGCGCAGCGCGCGCTCGGCACGGGCGACCTTGGCGGCCTGCGCCAGCCAGCCGCGCACCTTGGCGAGGTCACCGGCGCGGGCGGCAGGCAGGCCGTCGTCGTAGATCGTGATCGCGTCGGTGGTGGTGTCGTGCAGCCCGGCGACGAACAACGTGTCCTCGGCCACCCCGACGCCCCTCGAAGCGAGCCCTGCGCGGGTTTCGGGATCGTTGAGCAGGATCGCCAGCAGGCGGGCCGAAACCTCGCCGGTGTAGCCTCCGCAGGCGCCGCAGTGGTAGGCGCTCTCGTGCGGGTTGTTGGTGACGTTCCCGCCGTGGCCGAGCAGCAGCACGACCGCGCCGTGGCCCTTGGTGAGGCTCATCGCCTTCAGCACAGCAGCGCCGGTGTCGGCCTTGGCCTCTGCGCTCATGCCGCCGATCACCTCGGGGGCGGGTTCTGCATTTGGCTTGGGGGTGAAGCCCAGCGCCGACTTGACCAGCTTGATCGCATAGACCGGCCCCATCGCCTCGACGAAGGCAAAGGAGGAGACTGCGGCCTGCCGGAACCGGCCCCAGGCGCGGGCAGTGCGGGCGG
>CAZVMC010000112.1:0-7771 GCA_964628635.1 uncultured Novosphingobium sp.
GCCGCGTTCGGTCTGATGTTCGGCCTGATGGGGCTGTTTGTCGGACTGGGTGCTGTGTTTCCCGGGATCGGCGCCCGCACATTGAACGTGGCGGGGCGCGAAGATGTGGAAGATCAGCGCGCCATGCTTGCCGGTAGCGCAGTGTCATGTGTGGTGCTTGGGATCGGGATGGTCTTGCTTGCCCTGTCGGCCCCGATCGGACCCGTTCCGGCCGGACTGGCGCTTGCCAGCTTTGCTTTCGCCGTGGTTCTGACCGGGGCGATCACGATGCTGCAATGGCCGCTTTACGACGAGCTCTGGCGCAGCCTGAGCATCGAAGGTGCGGCGATCGGAGGCAGCCTGATTGCGATTGTTTTACTGGGGTGGGGCGCTCTGGCAGTGACCGGCTTTGCGGTCCTGCCCGATGCCGCCGGTCTGATCGCACTGATCATGGCCTTAACGCTGGCCGGCAGCTTCATTGCGATCGGGCGGCGCGGGATGCTGCTGCAGGGTTGAACCGGAAGGCGCGGCCACCCAAAGGCATCTTGGACTCAATACTTATCCGGCACGTACATGCTGTCCGGCACGGGTTGGCGCTGATAGTCTTCGTGCCGCACCCGGTCGGGCAGGCGCGGGCTCTCACGCTTTACGTCGCCATAGTCGATCTGGCTGAGCAAGTGCGCGATACAGTTGAGCCGCGCGCGGCGTTTGTCGTCGGCTTCGACGATCCACCACGGGGCTTCCGCGATATGGGTGCGCGCCAGCATGATTTCCTTGGCGCGGGTATAGTCCTCCCACCGCCGCCGCGCCTCGATGTCCATCGGGCTGAGTTTCCACTGCTTGAGCGGGTCGGTGATCCGCATGCGGAAGCGATATTCCTGCTCCTCATCGCTGATGGAGAACCAGTACTTGATCAGCGTGATGCCCGAGCGGACCAGCATCCGCTCAAACTCTGGGACCGAGCGGAAGAACTCTTCATACTCTTCGTCGGTGCAGAAACCCATTACCCGCTCAACGCCGGCGCGGTTGTACCAGCTGCGATCGAACAGTACCATTTCTCCGGCAGCCGGCAGGTGCGCGACATAGCGCTGAAAGTACCACTGGCTGCGTTCGCGTTCGTTCGGGGCAGGGAGCGCGACCACCCGGCAAACCCGCGCGCTGAGCCGCTGGACGATCCGCTTGATCGCGCCGCCCTTGCCAGCCGAATCGCGGCCTTCGAACACGACGACCACCTTGAGGCCTTGATGCTGGATCCAGTCTTGCAGCTTCACCAGTTCGTGCTGCAAACGGAACAGCTCGCTGAAATAGGTTGTGCGATCAAGCGTGGAACGGCGAATATCGGAGCTGTCGTCGAGCACCGAGGCCAGTTGCAACAATTCGCCGTTCTCAAGCTCAAGCTCTTCCTCGATATCATCGAGCCGGTCTGCTTGAAGCTTGTCCTCGTGGTTTGGTGTCTGCCCCATCCGCGCAGTTTGTAGCAGATTCTTTGCAGAACTGTGACGGTTGTTGACGGCGCTCTGCGCGGCTGTTGCCATCCGGGCTCGAATGGTCGACGGACCGGGCGTCATGACAGTCGTTTCCGCCCTGAACCGCCGAGCGATCATCGATGTCGGCTCGAACTCGGTGCGATTGGTGATTTATGAAGGCCCCGCTCGTACGCCATTCGTAGTCTATAACGAAAAGGTGCAGGCGCGCCTTGGCCGGGCTTTGGCAGAGACCGGGCGGATCGACGCGGATGCCTATGACAAGGCACTGCGCGGGTGTCGCCGGTTCAAAGCCCTGCTGGACGCGGCCGGCATCGGCAAGGTCCGCACCGTCGCCACCGCCGCATCGCGCGATGCTGAGAACGGCCCGGAATTTCTTGACGACCTGCGCGCGAGCGGCCTCGATCCCGAACTGCTCAGCGGCGATGCTGAGGCATACGGTTCAGCCCAAGGGGTGCTTTCGGCCTTTCCCGGGGCGGATGGGATCGTTGGCGATCTGGGCGGTGGAAGCCTTGAGCTGATCGACGTTGCGGCTGGAAAGCCGGGCCGGCGCGAGACCTTTCCGCTTGGCGTTTTGCGTTTGCCCGCGCTGCGCGAAGGCGGTGACAAGGCTTTCGCTGCCTGGATCGCCGCGCTGCTGAAAGCCGGTGGCTGGCGCAAGGTGGCGGCGGGGCGGCCGTTCTATCTGGTCGGCGGATCATGGCGCGCGCTGGGCCATCTCGACATGCATCTGACCGAAAGTGCGCTACCCGGTGTGCATGGCTACAGCTTTGATCGCAGCCGATTGCCTGCGCTCCGCACCAGCATCGACGAGCTTGGCCCGCGTCTCAACAAGATCGTATCCAGCATTTCCGCGTCACGCGTTCCCGCGCTGGACGATGCGGCGGTGCTGCTGGGTGCGGTGAGCGAGGTCTTGTCGGCGGGGACACTGATCGTGTCGAATTTCGGCCTGCGCGAAGGTCTGCTCTTTGTGGAACTCGATCGGGAGACCCGGAACCAGGATCCTCTGCTCGCGGCGGTAGCCGACTATGCGCAGCGGCACGGAAATCCTGCTTGGCAGGGCGAAATTGTCGCTGACTGGATTGCGCCCTTGTTTGGCGATGAAACCTCGGCCGACGCGCGCATCCGCCGCTCCGCCTGTCATCTCGCGGCGGTCGATCTCCACCCGCAAAGCGAAACCCGCGCCCGCCATGGAATGGAGCTCGCCTGGCTTGGCGGCTGGATTGGGCTTGATGCTGGCGAACGCGCGATGCTGGCGCAGGCAATGTGGACGGCATGGTCCGGCAAAGGCCGCTGCGAAGGGATCGGCGGCTTTGCGAGCGAAGCCAAGCTTGCCCAGGCAGCGCAATGGGGCGAGGCGATCCGGCTGGCCGAGCGTTTCGGCGGCGGCGTTTCCGCAGTGCTCGGCCATGCCGCGCTCAGTGCCGACTCCGAGTTCTTGACGCTCCAGATCGACAGCGCCCGCCGCGACCTGGGCGGACAGATAGTGACCAAGCAGCTCGACACGCTCGCCGAGGTGTTAGGCCTTAGCGCCGCGATCACCGAGCGTTGACCCAATGAAAAGGGCGCCCCGGTTTCCCGGAGCGCCCCCATTCAGCGTCTGATTGGGTCGCAGAAATCAGGCGCTGTAGTACATGTCGAACTCGACCGCCGACGGCGTGGTTTCCCAGCGCAGCACTTCGGGCCACTTGAGTTCGATATAGGCTTCGATCTGGTCCTTGGTGAAGACCCCACCCTGCAGCAGGAAGTCGTGATCGGCTTCGAGGCTTTCGAGCGCTTCACGCAGCGAACCGCAGACGGTCGGCACTTCGGCCAGCTCGGCTGGCGGCAGATCGTAGAGGTTCTTGTCCATCGCCTCGCCCGGGTGGATCTTGTTCTTGATCCCGTCGAGCCCGGCCATCAGCAGCGCCGAATAGCACAGGTAAGGGTTGGCCATCGCATCGGGAAAGCGGAATTCCACCCGCTTGGCCTTGTCACCCGCGCCATAGGGAATGCGGCATGAGGCCGAGCGGTTGCGCGCCGAATAGGCCAGCAGCACCGGCGCTTCGTAACCCGGCACCAGCCGCTTGTAGCTGTTGGTGGTCGGGTTGGTGAAGGCGTTCAAGGCCTTGGCGTGCTTGATCACGCCGCCGATGAAATAGAGGCACATGTCGCTGAGACCGGCATAGCCGTTGCCCGCGAATAACGGCTTGCCGCCATCCCAGATCGAGATGTGGGTGTGCATGCCGCTGCCGTTATCCTTCATGATCGGCTTGGGCATGAAGGTTGCGGTCTTGCCATAGGCCTGCGCGACCTGGTGGACGACATACTTGTAAACCTGCATCCGGTCGGCGGTCTGCACCAGCGTGCCGAAGGTCAGCCCCAATTCGTGCTGCGCAGCGGCGACTTCGTGGTGATGCTTATCGCACGGCAGGCCCATTTCGAGCATGGTTGCGACCATTTCGCCGCGGATGTCCATGCAGCTGTCAACCGGCGCAACCGGGAAGTAGCCGCCCTTGGCGCGCGGACGGTGCGCCAGGTTGCCGCCTTCGTATTCCTTGTTGGTGTTGGTCGGCAGCTCAACATCGTCGATGGAGAAACCGTTGCCATCGTAACCATCGTAGAAGCGCACGTCGTCGAACATGAAGAATTCGGCTTCGGGGCCGACATAGACGGTATCGCCCACGCCGCTGGACTTGACATAGGCTTCGGCGCGCTTGGCGGTCGAGCGCGGGTCGCGGCCATAGAGATCGCCGGTCGACGGTTCGACGATGTCGCAGTTGATGATCATCATCGGGGTGGCGCTGAACGGATCGATGAAGACCGAATCCAGGTCCGGCTTGAGGATCATGTCGGACTCGTTGATGGCCTTCCAGCCCTCGATCGAGGAGCCGTCGAACATCAGGCCGTCTTCCAGCTCGTCTTCGCCCATCACGTGCGCGCACATGGTAAGGTGCTGCCACTTGCCCTTGGGATCGGTGAACCGCAGATCGACCCACTCGATCTCTTCTTCTTTGATCCGCTTGATGATGTCCTTGGCCTTGGTCATGATTCCATCCTTGTTGATCCGTCCCCCTCCCGCTTGCGGGAGGGGCTAGGGGAGGGCTTGTTGAATTTGAGGTCGAGCCGTCCCTAACAGGCCCTCCCCCGGCCCCTCCCGCGGGCGGGAGGGGAGAATGTCAGATCGCGTCGTTGTCCTGCTCGCCGGTGCGGATACGGACTGCGCGTTCGATCGGGATCACGAAGATCTTGCCATCGCCGATCCGCCCGGTCTGCGCGGCAGCGGCGATTGCTTCGACCGTGCGATCGGCCAGATCGTCGGGCACGACAACTTCAAGCTTCACCTTGGGCAGGAAGTCGACGACATATTCGGCGCCGCGATAGAGTTCGGTATGGCCCTTCTGGCGACCAAAGCCCTTGGCTTCGGTCACAGTGATGCCACTTACCCCCACCTCATGAAGGGCTTCTTTGACTTCATCGAGCTTGAACGGCTTGATGATCGCTTCGATCTTTTTCACGTCGGTAGTACCCCTGCGCAACAAGCCGGTTCCGCCTGCCCGGGTGGGAGGAGGACCGGGGATTTTGATGCCGCTTGAACAATCCAATCCAAGAATCGTGCCAACGGCGGTCACGCTGACCTAGGGCAAATGCCGCACGCCGCAAAGGGCGGATTCGCAAGATTTGAATCGGCGTAAGGTGCTGGGCGCAACAATCGGGCAGCGTCGCGGGGCAATGGCTTGCCCGATTTTTCGGCAGGGGCTGCCTGATTTTTGGGCAGCCTATGTGGTGCGGGGCGGCTACAATGCTAGGCCGGCCGTCTCGTTCAGCCCAGCCATCAGATTAAGGCTCTGTACCGCCGCGCCGCTCGCGCCTTTACCAAGATTGTCTAGCACAGCTACGAGCCGCGCCTGCGATCCGTCGCGTGAGCCATAGACATACAGGTCCAGCCGGTCCGATGGTGCCATCGACTTGCGCAGCAGCAGCTCGTCCGGCTCGGCCTCGTGGACACGCACCACCGCGCTGTTCTGGTAAAAATCAGCGAGGGCATCGCGCAGGCCGTCGGTCGGCGCGGCACGCTCCATCAGGCCAAGGTGCAGCGGGACCTCTACCACCATCCCGCGGTGCGCGGCGATCACGGCGGGCGCGAACAGCGGGGCATGAGCCAGCCCTGCGTAACGCTGCATTTCCGGAACGTGCTTGTGACCCAGCGTCAACGCATAGTCACGGTAGGCAATGTCCGGGTCCTCGCCAAACCGCCCGATCAGTGCCTTGCCGCCGCCTGAGTAGCCCGAGACCGCATGGCAAGTGTAGGGCCAGTCACCCGGCAGCAACCCCTTGCGGACCAGCGGCGCAAGCAGGGCAAGGAACCCGGTGGGGTAGCAGCCCGGGTTGGAGACGCGGGTGGCCGCAGCGACCTTGTCGCGTCCGACCAGTTCGGGGAAGCCATAGGTCCAGCCCGGCGCAACGCGGTGTGCGGACGAGGCATCGATGATCCGGCAAGTGCTGCCCTCAGCCAGCTTGACCGCCTCCACCGCCGCCTCGTCGGGCAGGCACAGCACGGCAAAATCGGCGGCATGATAAGCCTCGTGCCGAGCTTCAGCCGATTTGCGCGCCTCTTCATCAAGGATCAGCAGTCTAAAGTCAGCGCGGGGGGAAAGCCGCTCGACAATCTCGAGCCCGGTGGTTCCGGCTGCGCCATCGATGAAAACGGTGTGGGTCATGGTTGGTTACTCTGAACTGATTTTGTCGCGACCGTTATCAAACTCCGTTCGTCCTGAGGAGCGGCAGAGCGAAGCGAAGACGCGTCTCGAAGGACGCTGGCGCTGCGCTTGGTGGTTCGAGATGGGCCTTCGCTTCGCTCTGTCCCTCCTCACCACGAACGGTTGAGGGTGAGGGAATACATGTGAATTTAGCTTCGTCGCTGAACCAGCGCGGACATCGGCACATAGCCGACAAAGCCATCATCGCCGATCTGGCCCCAGGCCCAGCCGCCGGTGATGTCGAGTACGTTGAAGCTGGAATTTCCGCCCAGCTCGGCACGTACTTCTGCATCGGCATTGTTCTCGGCCAGCAGCCGCGCGCCGCTGGGCACCACGTGGAACTCCATCGGAACGGCGTAGTGGGGCACGAAGACCTTCCCGGCCAAGCGCACATGCGCCAGATCGCCGCGCACCGGCCAGTGTGCCGCATCGAGCTTTTCGCTCGGACCAGACAGGCTCAGCTGCCCGGAAGGGATTGCACTGGCGACCAACTCGTTCTGCCCCGCAAACTGGAAGATCGGGCGCTTAGCCCCCTCTGCCCCCTGTATCAAGTTATCCATAGCGCGCCGTTAACATGCCGAAGGCCGCCCGCAGCCCCAGCGCCTCACCGCCTTTGGGCCGACCCGGTTTGGCCACGGGCCGCCAGGCGAAGGTATCGAAGTGCGCCCAGTCCACTCCCTCGGGCACGAAGCGATCGAGGAACAGCCCCGCGACTGAGGCCCCGGCGAAGCCATTGCTGTGGCTGTTGTTGATATCCGCGATATCGGACTTGAGCCATTCGCGGTAGCTATCGGGCAAGGGCAGCCGCCAGACCGGATCGTCTGCCGCCAGCCCGGCTGCGGTCAACTCTGCCGCCGTTTCATCGCGCCGCGTCATCAGCGCGGGCAGATCGGGCCCGAGCGCCACCCGCGCCGCGCCGGTGAGCGTGGCGAAGTCGATAATCAATTCGGGCGCTTCCTCGCCCGCGCGGGTCAGGGCATCGGCCAGCACCAGCCGCCCTTCGGCGTCGGTGTTGCCGATCTCGACCGAGATTCCGGCGCGGCTGCGCAGCACGTCGCCGGGACGGAAGGCATTGCCAGCAATCGCGTTCTCAACGGCGGGAACCAGCACGTGGAGCCTGACCTTGAGATGCGCTTGCATGACGAGCTGCGCCAGCGCCAGCACATGCGCCGCGCCGCCCATGTCCTTTTTCATCAGCAGCATGCCAGAGCTTGGCTTGATATCGAGGCCGCCGCTGTCGAAGCACACACCCTTGCCGACCAGCGCCACTTTGGGATGCTTGGGATTACCCCAGGTCAGCTCGATCAGGCGCGGGGCATGGCTCCTCGCGGCGGCGCGGCCGACCATGTGGACCATCGGATAGCCAGTCTCCAGCGCGTCGCCACTGGTGACTTTCAGCTCGGCCTTGAATGCCTTGGCGATCCGCGCCGCTTCGGCTTCAAGCTGGGCCGGGCCCATGTCCTCGGCCGGCGTATTGACCAGATCGCGGACCAGATTGGTCGCCGAAACTTGGGCCAGCACCGGCTCGATCGCCTTCACATCCTTGGTCAACAGAATGCGCGGGCCTTC
>CAZVMC010000113.1:0-7752 GCA_964628635.1 uncultured Novosphingobium sp.
CGATCATCGAATCGACCGGAACCGGTGCCGGCATGAAGCTGTTCTGCGCCGGCGTTGGGGTTCAGCATCCCGATATCGTCAACGCATCGCGCCGCATGAAGGCCTCGGAATACGAAGGCTGCGCCAAGAACGGCGTCAAGGATATCGTCGAAGTGCAGGTCGGGCTTGACGGGATTGCCTTCGCCGAAGGCAAGAACGGACCCGGGATCGCGTTGACGCAGGTCGATGTTTACCGCGCCCTGGCTGCCAACCCCTATGGCAAGCCCAACACCGCCAAGCTGTGGTCGGATGTAAACCCGGCTCTGCCCGCCATGCCGATCCTGGTGCTCGGCCCACCGTCCACCTCAGGCACGCGCGATGCGCTGAAGGAACTGATCCTGATGAAGGGCTGCGACGCCGATCCGGCGATGAAGGCCCTAAAGGACAGTGACAAGGAAAAGCACGAGAAGATCTGCACCGAAGTCCGCAATGACGGTGCCTATGTTGACATGGGTGAGCAGGACAACCTGATCGTCCAGAAGCTGGAAGCCAATCCCAAGGCAATCGGCGTGTTCGGCTTCTCTTACCTCGAAGAGAACATGGACAAGCTGAAGGGTCTGAAAATGAACGGGGTCGAACCGACCTACGCGAGCATCAGCGATTTCAGCTATCCCGGCGCTCGCCCGCTCTACATCTATGTGAAGGCTGCGCACGTCAGTGCAATCAAGGGCCTCAAGGAGTATGTGGCGCAGTGGGCAGCCAGCTGGGGCAAAGGCGGTCTGCTTGCGAAGCAGGGCATGGTCGTCTCGCCTGACGATGTTCAGGCCAGCAACGCTGCGGTTGCTTCAGCCATGACGCTGATGGACCCGAGCAAGCTCAAGTAAGAAAGTAACCGAACCGATGTCGCCAGCCATTCCTATTCTGCTCGCCTTAGGGTTGGGCCTGATCGGATGGCTGGCGGCCCGCTCGCGCGCATGGGCTTTCAAGCGCACCGCTGGCGACGTCCGCGCGCCGCTGCATTCCCTGCCGAATTACCACGGATGGTACGTTGCCTTGTGGACTGCCGTGCCGGCACTGCTGTTTGCGGTGGCGTGGAACGGCATCAGCCCGGGCCTCATTCTGGCGCAGGTCACCAGCCATCCTGCCGCGGCGGCCCTGCCCGCCTTCGGGATCGAACGGAATTCGATCCTGTCCGAAGCATTTGCCGTCGCCAAAGGCTCGGCAACCGGAGCTTTCAATCCTGCCGCCAACGCCTTGGTCGAACCATTCCGCGACGCATTAAGCCAATATGGCCTGATCGGCATAGTGGTCACGCTCATACTTGGCTTTGCTGGCGGCGCTTTCGCCTTTTTGCGGCTGCGGCCAGACTTTACCGCGCGCACGCGGGTTGAACGGTCGATAATGGCGGGGCTGCTGATTGCATCGCTAGTCGCGATCTTCACGACTTTCGGAATTCTTGCCTCGCTGCTGTTTGAGACGGTGCGGTTTTTCGGCTTCGTCAGCCCGGCTGAGTTCCTGTTCGGCACGCACTGGGGGCCAGACCCGATGGCGGCTCCCGGCGCCAATCTGGGGGAAAACTACGGTGCGATCCCGCTGTTCTGGGGGACGATCTTTATCGGCGCGATCATTGCGATGTTGGTGGCGATCCCCCTGGGGCTGATGAGCGCGATTTACCTCACGCAATATGCCTCGGCCACTGTGCGCCGCTGGATGAAACCGCTGCTGGAGATCCTCGCCGGGGTACCGACAGTAGTCTATGGATACTTTGCGGCCCTCACGGTCGCCCCGCTGATCCGCGACTTCGGGCAAGCGATCGGCATTGCCAGTGCTTCGAGCGAAAGCGCACTTGCTGCGGGTCTGGTGATGGGGATCATGATTATCCCCTTCGTCTCCTCGATGGCAGACGACTCAATCGCTGCCGTGCCGCAAGCGATGCGCGATGGCAGCCTGGCGATGGGCGCGACGACTTCTGAAACGATCAAGAAGGTGCTGATCCCCGCCGCCCTGCCGGGGATCGTCGCGGGGATCATGCTCGCCGTTAGCCGCGCGATTGGCGAGACGATGATCGTGGTCATGGCCGCCGGGGCAACAGCCCGGCTCACCGCCAATCCGTTCGAATCGATGACGACCGTCACGTTCCAGATCGTCGCAATGCTGACCGGCGAAGGCAGCTTCGATCACCCCGCCACGCTCAGCGCCTTCGCGCTCGGCTTCGTGCTGTTCCTCGTAACACTGGCGCTCAATTTCATCGCCCTGCGCGTGGTGAAGCGCTTCCGGGAAGCTTATGACTGACGCATCGGCCCTTCTCAAGAAACGCTATGCGGCAGAGCGGCGCTTCAAGGCGCTGGGCTTTATCGCCGTGGCCTTTTCAGCGCTGGTGCTGGCCTTCCTGCTGTGGACGATGGTGGCCAATGCGGTTGGTGGGTTCAAGCGTGCCGAACTACAGTTCCCGGTCGATTTGGGGGCCAGCGGACTAGCGGTCGATCTTTCTACCCTGAACAAGGCCGAAGCGGTTGAGCGACTGGGGAGTTCCGGCTTGCCTGAAGCCGTTGCCATGGCCGCGACCAAAGCGCTGGGTGCGGACGGCGCGGCCGAGCTCGACAGCAATGCCTGGCGCGAACTGGCGCGCAACATCGTCGCCGACCCGGCTTTGCTGCGCGGCACCGTGGAAGCCTCACTCCCTGCTAGCGACGATCTGGCCGCTGGGCTGCGCGGCGACGGCGGCGATGCCACCAAGGCGCTGGCCGCGCGGCTGGCCAAGGAAGACAAACTCAGCAGCGTGTTTGATCCCGGCTTCCTGACCCGCGCTGACGCGACCGAGCCGCAATCGGTGGGCATCTGGGGGGCGCTCAAAGGTTCGATGCTGACCATGCTGGTCACGCTGCTGCTGGCTTTTCCGGTGGGTGTCTTCGCGGCGATCTACCTTGAGGAATATGCGCCCAAGAACCGCTGGACCGAAATCATCGAAGTCTCGATCAACAATCTGGCCGCCGTCCCCTCGATCATCTTCGGCTTGCTCGGACTGGCGGTGTTCCTGACGATTTTCCCGAACTACCGCTCCGCCCCGCTGATCGGCGGGATGACGCTGGCATTGATGACCATGCCGGTGATCGTCATCTCCGGGCGCAACGCGATCAAGGCCGTGCCGCCATCGATCCGCGATGCCGCGCTGGCCGTGGGCGCGAGCCGGGTGCAAACCGTGTTCCACCACGTCCTGCCGCTGGCACTGCCCGGCATTTTGACTGGCACGATCATCGGCATGGCCCGCGCGCTGGGCGAAACGGCGCCGCTGCTCATGATCGGTATGCGTGCCTTCGTTGCCACCCCGCCCGATAGCTTTACCGCTCCAGCCTCGGTTCTGCCGGTGCAGATCTTCCTCTGGTCGGACGAAATCAACCGCGGTTTCGTGGAACGCACCTCGGCCGCCATCGTCGTCCTGCTAGCCTTCCTGCTGGTGATGAACGGCCTCGCTATCTACCTTCGCAACCGTTTCGAGAACCGCTGGTAATGACCACCTATCACGAACTTGATCCGATCGATCCCAAGATCACCGCGCGCAACGTTTCCGTCTATTACGGCGACAAGCGCGCGATCGACGACGTTTCGATCGACATCGCCCCGCAATATGTCACGGCCTTCATCGGCCCCTCGGGCTGCGGCAAATCGACCTTCCTGCGCGCGCTCAACCGGATGAACGATACGATTCCGTCAGCGCGGGTTGAAGGTGAGATCACGCTCGACGGGGAAGACATCTACAAGTCCGGGATGGACGTGGTGCAGCTGCGCGCGCGGGTGGGCATGGTATTCCAGAAGCCCAACCCCTTCCCCAAATCGATCTTTGAGAACGTCGCCTATGGCCCGCGGATCCACGGCCTGGCCGGAAACAAGTCCGATTTGGAAGCGATTGTCGAAAAGTCGCTCAAGCGCGCCGGCCTGTGGGATGAGGTCAAGGACCGGTTGACCGACAGCGGCACGGCCCTCTCCGGTGGTCAGCAGCAGCGCCTGTGCATCGCCCGGGCGATCGCCGTCAGCCCCGAAGTGATCCTGATGGACGAGCCGTGCTCGGCGCTCGATCCGATCGCCACCGCCAGAATCGAGGAGCTGATCGACGAACTGCGCGGACGCTATGCGATCGTGATCGTCACTCACTCGATGCAACAGGCCGCACGCGTATCGCAGCGGACCGCCTTCTTCCACCTCGGCCAGATGTACGAATACGGCAAAACCTCGGACATCTTCACCAACCCGCGGGAAGAAAAGACAAAAGATTATATTACCGGTCGTTACGGTTAGGATTTGAGATGGCATCCGAACACACAGTCAAGGCTTTCGACGAGGATATCACCAAGCTGCGCGGGCTGATCGCCGAGATGGGCGGGCTCGCCGAAGTCTCGTTGAGCGAGGCGATGGAAGCGCTGGTCAAAGGCAACCTCGAGCTGGCCCAGGGCGTGATCACACGCGACAAGCGGATCGATTCGCTCGAGGCGGAAATCGATCGTCTGGCTGTCCGCATCATCGCCCTGCGCGCGCCGATGGCCGATGACCTGCGCGAACTGATTGCTGCGCTCAAGATTGCCGGGGTGCTCGAACGGATCGGCGACTATGGCAAGAACATCGCCAAGAGCGCCGCCAAGATCGAGAACCGCCGCAAGTTCGAGCCGCTGACCCTGCTCCCCGCCATGGCCGAGATCGCGGGCGAGATGGTCCACGACGTGATGACCGCCTTCGCCGCGCGCGATGCTGCGCTGGCCAAGGAAGTGGTTGAGCGCGACGACAAGGTCGATGCGTTCTATGATTCGATCTTCCGCAATCTCGTCAGCCATATGATCGAAAACCCGGCGTCGATCAGCAGCGCAGCCGAATTGCTGTTCGTCGCGCGCAATATCGAACGGATCGGCGACCATGCAACCAACGTGGCCGAAATGGTGCACTATGCTGCAACCGGGGCCTACCTGACTGACAAGGAAGACACAGCGGGTGCGTAGCTCTCCCACCCTCTGCCTCGCTATCCTACCCCGTCACCCTGAACTCGTTTCAGGGTCCATCGTGCCGCACACCCGGAGTGTGGAACTGCAAGTAAACTGCGCCGTCAGCTCATTGAACACGTCCACCGGGCGAACCGAGAAATGGACCCTGAACCAAGTTCAGGGTGACGAGCTTGGGGTTTTTGGGAGCGGAGCGCGCTTAGTATGACCGCCCCCCGCGTCCTGCTGGTCGAAGACGATCCCGCGCTCGCCGAGCTGCTTGAATTCCGCTTCAAGGCCGAAGGCTACGCGGTCACCGCCACCCCCGATGGCGATGAAGCTCTGCTGCTGGCGCAAGAGCAGGTTCCCGATCTGGTGGTGCTTGACTGGATGGTCGAAGGGACCAGCGGGATCGAGGTCTGCCGCCGCCTGCGCAAGGGCAAGGCCACCGCGCATGTGCCGATCATCATGCTCACCGCGCGCGGGGCCGAGGATGACAAGATCCGCGGCCTCGAAACCGGGGCGGACGATTACCTGACCAAGCCCTTCTCCCCGCGCGAGCTGCTCGCGCGCGTGGCCGCGATCATGCGGCGGATCCGCCCGGCCTTGGCGGGCGAGACGCTGACCGTCGGCGACCTGACGCTCGATGCCACCGCGCACAAGGTGACGCGGCGCGGCAGCACCATCGCGCTCGGCCCGACCGAGTTCCGGCTGCTCAAGTTCTTCATGGAACACCCCGGCCGCGTCTTCTCGCGCGGGCAGCTGCTCGATGCCGTTTGGGGCACCGACAGCGACATCGAACTGCGCACCGTCGACGTGCATATCCGGCGGCTGCGCAAGGGGATCGAGGTGGCGGGCGCGGCGGACCCGGTACGGACGGTGCGCTCGGCGGGGTATGCGCTGGAGGGGGTTTGAGCTTGGAGGTTCAGGCGTTTGCAGCCCGAATGATAGGCTTCCATTAGGCTACTACTGAGACTGCTGGTATGGCTGCATTGAAATCATGGGACTAGCGCGGTCAGCCTTCATCCCTGACAAATCGCCTCCCGCATTTCGAACATTGAGACCGAAGTGGCAAATGCACACCGCCGTACTCTTTGCCCCAAAAGCGTGTCCAGAATCGGTTATCGAGCCTTAAGCGTTCGTTGGCTTGATAATCCTCGAATGCTGGGTAGCCACATGAGTGACACTTTATGCTGAAGAGCGCGACTGCGGGGATGAAAAGAACCAATCCAACTGCCGATGGCCAAAGATAGCCGAATGGCCAGCCTATTAAGCAGCTGAGAAAGAAGACGGCAGAGGCAACGGCAGCTGACCATTGCCAACGGCGAGCAACCTCGTAGCGCTTTGGAATGTTAGATCTATCCGCTGGCATACATTTCAAATATCAGCTCCAGCGAATCTCCGCTACAGTTGTTGGGACCGTAACGGCCTTTTTGTCAGGGCGAGGTCCTTTTAGGCACCGCTGGTCTGCACAGATGGTTTCCTCTCCTACCTAATGAAAATCCCGCGATTTCGGGATTACCCGCACGTCCCGCGGATGCCCGCCCCTACTCCCCTGCACCGGTCTCAGCACATGGTCTGCCCGATCCACATGATGCGGCAATAGATCGTCCGACAGCGCGTGGAGCGCTTCGGTGGCGTCCACCAAATGCGTGGCGATGACGTGGATCACCTCGTCGTCGTATTCGACCCGGCCCTTCACCTCCATCAGCCGCGCGCCCATGATCACCTTGCGCTGCTTTTCCATCAGGTCCGGCCAGATCACCAGGTTCACCACCCCGGTTTCGTCCTCCAGCGTGATGAAGCACACCCCCTTGGCGCTGCCGGGGCGCTGGCGGATCAGCACCACGCCGGCGACCTGCACGGCAGAGCGGAACTTCCGCTCGCGCAGTTCGGAGGCGCGGATAAACCCGCGCTCGCCCAGCGAGGCGCGCAGGAAGGCGAGCGGGTGCGCCTTCAGGCTAAGCCGCTGGGTCTGGTAATCGGCCACCACCTCCTCGCTGAGCGGCATCCGGGGAAGCCGGGTGACGACTCGCTCCACTCCCTCATCACGCTCCGCCATGGCGGCGAACAACGGCAGGTCCGGCGCGACGACCAGACTGCGCGCATCCCACAGCGCCTGCCGCCGGGTCAGCCCGAGCGAGTTGAAGCAATCGGCCGATGCGAGGCGCTCGATCAGCGCGGGGGATAGCCCGGCGCGCTCCTTCAATTCGCGTACATCGCGAAACGGGCCTTGCTCGCGCGCGGCGACGATCTGCGCAGCGGCGGCTTCGGGGAAGCCATCGACTTGCCTCAGCCCCAAGCGCAGCGCCAGTTTGGGTTCGCGCAAAGGCGCAAAGGCGCAAAGGGAGGAGGGACTTTGTTCGCGCAGAGAGCGCAGAGGACGCAGAGATGTTGCGAGAGCCGCAGGCTCTCCAGATTCCCGCAACGCTTGGTCCTGAGGCCGCGTTTGGGGAGAAAAGCGGCTTTGCCGCAGACTCAAACTCTCTGCGTCCTCTGCGCTCTCTGCGCGAACCTCCATGCGCCTTTGCGCCTTTGCGCCTTTGCGCGAACCCCCTTCTTCCTCCAACCCGTTATCCCACCCAGAAAAGTTCACATCGACCGGCAGCACCGCAACCCCATGCTCGCGGGCATCGCGGACGATTTGCGCCGGGGCGTAAAACCCCATCGGCTGCGAATTGAGCAAAGCCGCCGCGAAGGCCGCCGGGTAGTGGCATTTGAGCCAGCTCGAAACGTAAACCAGATGCGCGAAGCTCGCCGCGTGGCTTTCGGGGAAACCGTATTCCCCAAAGCCCTTGATCTGGTTGAA
>CAZVMC010000114.1:0-7719 GCA_964628635.1 uncultured Novosphingobium sp.
TCGACCACCGTCACCCCCGGCGCGCCGACCCGCTCACCGATCCGACCCGAGAAGGCGCTGGTGCCCTTGCGATTGAAATCGCCTTCGAGCCCGTGGCCGACCGCTTCGTGCAGCAGCACGCCCGGCCAGCCGGGGCCGACCAGCACAGTCATCTCGCCCGCCGGGGCGGCCACGCTGTCAAGATTGGTCAAGGCCTGGGCGAGCGCGATATCGATCGCCCGGTTCCAGGTCGCAGGCTCGAACAGGTCATCGTAAAGCCGCCGCCCACCGAGGCCAAAGCTGCCCGTCTCGCGCCGCCCGTTTTGCTCGACCACGATCCCGACGTTGAGCCGCACCAGTGGCCTCACATCGTGCGCCACGAACCCATCGGCACGGACAATCTCGACCACCGACCACGAACCCGTCAGGCTCGCGCTCACCTGTACCACGCGCGGATCGCGCGCGCGGGCGGTGGCGTCGATGGTTTCGAGCAATTTCACCTTCGCCTCAAACGGGACCGCATCGAGCGGCGAGGCGTCGGTATAGAGGTGGCGGTTGTTCTTGCGCGGCGGTGCGGCGGGCTTGGCCGTTGCCGGATCGAGCAGCTTCAGCGTCTCCCCCGCCCGGCGGATTGCGGCTTCGCTGATTTCGTTGGCATGGGCGAATCCGGTCATTTCGCCTGAAACCCCGCGCAGACCGAACCCCGCATCACGCGAATAGTCCGCCATCTTGAGGCGACCATCGTCGAAGGCGAACGCCTCGGAGGCGGTGAACTGCATGAACAGCTCCCCATCGTCGCACCGCCCCAGCGTGTCTCGCGTGACGGCCAGCGCCGCTTCGGGGGTAAGCTGGGAATAGAGCAGCGAGCGGGGATCGGCCTGGGTCATGGCCGGGATATAGGCACAAGCTGGCGAACACGGAAGAGATGGCTATTGCGACGGGGCAAATTAGCCCTACCTCTCGAACAATCGGGAGCAATCAAGGGAATTGGCGGTGAGAGCGAGCAGGCGACGGGTGCTGGGGCAACTGACGGCAATCAGCGGTGCGCTGTTGCTGCCAACGGCGGCCTTCGCGCAATCCGCACCGACTGGCAGCTTCATCGGCGAACTGGCGATTGGGCCAACCAAGCTGCGACTGCGATTGGTGTTCAGCGCGGCTGACAAGGCAACACTCTATAGCATCGATCAGGGCAACGCCGCGATTCCGGCCAGCGAAGTGGTGCTGCAGGGCGACCGGGTGACGCTGAAGTTCGCGGCGATTGGTGCCGGTTATGAGGGCAGGATCGTCAGCCCAGACCGGATCGAAGGCACCTTCACCCAAGGGGGCCAGAACTTTCCGCTGGTTTTCACACGGGGCGAAGCGCCGCCACCCGCGCCGACCGACACCGGGCCGCTGACCCAGCAAATGCTCGATAGCTACCGCGCGCAGACCGGGACACCGGGGATGGCAGCGGCATGGCTTGCGGCGGGAACCGCGCCGGTCCAGCTGATCAGCGGCGCGCGCAGTGCCGGACTGCCGAATGCGGTGCTGGTGAACGACAAATGGCACCTGGGCTCGATCACCAAATCGATGACTGCAACGATGATCGCGCGATTGGTCGAGCGGCGCAAGCTGCGCTGGACCAGCACGGTGGGCCAAGTGCTGGGCAAGCGGATACCCGGCATCAATCCGGCCTATCGCGATGTGACCCTGTTGCACTTGCTGAGCCATCACAGCGGCTTGCCCGGGAATATCGATCTGGCCGAATTCGGCAATTTCACCCGCCCGCCGATGGACGATGCCCGCGACGAACGGCTACGCTTCGCCACGCTGGCACTCGCCATGCCGCCAGTGGCCAAGCCGGGCGAGAAGATGGTCTACAGCAACAACGGCTTTATCGTCGCCGGGCTGATGGCCGAACAGGCCACCGGGAAGAGCTGGGAGGCCTTGATGCGCGAGCAACTGTTCGCACCGCTCGGGATCACCAGCGCCGGGTTCGGCCCGCCGGGCAGCGCGGGCCTGAACGATCAGCCCGAAGGCCACACCGCCGCGCCGGACGGACAGCGCACCGCGATCCGGCTTGACAATCCTGCGGCACTCGGCCCGGCCGGTCTGGTCCACATGTCGCTGGCGGACCTGCTGCGCTATCTTGAGGCACACCGCACCCGCCCCGCAGCCTTCCTGCGCACGGCGAGCTGGAACAAGCTCCACACGCCGCCCTACACCAACAAATACGCGCTCGGCTGGTTTGCCTCGGACGAAGGCGGCTTGTGGCACAATGGCTCAAACGGCGCGTGGTACGCCGAGATCGCGGTCGACCGGGCCAAGGGAGTGGTCGCAGCCTTCGCGGCGAACGATGCGGCCTCCACTAGTGGCGGCCCCGGCCCAATCCTGCGCGCGGCAATGCGCACCGCGATGGGCCGCGCCTGACGCGATCAGTGCGCGGCCGCGTCTTTCAACACAAAGCGCCGGTCGCAATAGCCGCAATCGACATAGCCCTTCTCGTCGATTTCCAGCCAGACGCGCGGGTGGCCAAGTGCCGCGCCACCGCGGATATCGCTCGCGCCGTCGCAGCTTACGCGGTGGGTGGTGACGGTAACGGTTTCAGGCTGAGTGCTCATGGAGCGTCCGCTAGCAAAGCCGCGCGGGGATTTCCAGCCAAGTCAGCGGCACGCTTCAGTTGTATTGCACGGTCACGTTGAAAGTGCCGGAATAGATCCCCGGTGCCTGGTTGGCTCCCACGTTCAGCCGCGCGCCGACCTGGAAGGTGAAAATGCCGGTCGGCGAATTGATCCGGTAGCGCCGGTTGCCATTGCCCAGACCATTACCGTTACCGCCGATGAAAGTCAGGTCGGGGGCCGGACCGACGGTCAGCGTATCGGCGATCATCGTCGCGCCGCCGGGGCCAGACAAGGTAACCGTCCCCGGAAGCTGGAACCGCACGGTCAGATTGCGCCGCCCCACCCCGGCGAATTGCGCGGTGCTGCATGTGCCGACCTGCATGATCGCGCCGGTGACTGTGCAAGCCCCGGTGCTGGCGTTGACCGTCACTGTCCCGGCCGTGGGGCGCGGCACGATCTTGCCGAAATTGAGATCGCGGACCTTGATCAGGCTGAGCGGTTCGACCACCGTGGCCGAGCTGGTGCCACTTCCCGTCGCGACTTCCTTGGCAGCCACTGGGGCCGCCACAAGGGCGATGACCAGCGCCGCGAAAATCGCGCGCAAGGCGTGTCGCAGCGCGGCGCTGCGGCGGGAAGTGCCCCTGGTCATCCCATCCGGTTTAGTTTTGGGGCCTGAAAGTACCCTCCACAGGTATGGTTAACAGGCCGGTAGGAACTGGGCGCGAGACCGCAGAAATCCGGGGGCTTTACGGCTGCGAAATCCTGCCCCAAGAGCGCGCGATGAGCACCCCTTCCGCGATCCGTATTTCCGACCTTGTGAAGCGCTATGCCCAGGTCGGAAACGCTCCCGCCAAATTGGCCCTCGATGGCGTCAGCTTCGATGTGCCGCAAGGCCAGATTTTCGGCCTGCTCGGCCCCAATGGTGCGGGCAAATCGACCCTCATCAACATCCTTGCCGGTCTGGTGATGAAAACCAGCGGATCGGCGGAAATCTGGGGTTTCGATATCGACGCCGATAGCCGCAATGCCAAGCGCGCAATCGGGATCGTGCCGCAGGAAGTGGTCTTCGATCCGTTCTTCACGCCTTACGAGGTGCTGGAAAATCAGGCGGGGCTTTACGGCGTGGCCAAGGCGCTGCGCCGCTCCGAAGCGCTGCTCAAGGAGGTCCACCTCGCCGACAAGCGCGATGCCTATGCCCGCACGCTTTCGGGGGGCATGAAACGCCGCTTGCTGATCGCCAAGGCCATGGTCCATTCGCCCCCGGTTCTGGTACTCGATGAACCGACCGCCGGGGTAGATGTCGAGCTGCGGCGCTTGCTGTGGGAACTTGTGGTCGAGCTTAACAAGTCCGGGGTGACCGTGGTCCTCACCACCCACTACCTCGAAGAAGCCGAGCAGCTTTGTGACCGGATCGCGATCATCAACCACGGCAAGCTGATCGCCAACAAGCCAACCCGCGAACTGGTGGCGATGGGGCGTGAGAAAGTGGTGGTCGTTACCGTCGACCGCGATCTCCCCGCCCTGCCCGCGCATCCCGCGTTTTTGAAGTGCGAGGCGGCCGGTGAGCGCACGGTCGAGATCACCTACAATATGGACAAGACCAACGCCGGCGAGGTGCTGGCCGCGGTGCAGGGACAAGGGCTGGGCATCGTTGACGTGACCACGCGCGAGGCCGATCTGGAGGATGTCTTCGTCAGCCTGACGAGTGCAACGGGATGAGTTTCGTCGCACTTGTATGTTTGGCGAAAGCTGTATAGTTCGAGTATCTGTATGGTTCGGGGTTCCTACAGATGAACGTACAGCGCGGCAAACTGGTCAGTGGCGGGCGCCTTCAAATCCCTGCGGACGTGCGCAAGGCGTTGGGGCTCAAGGATGGCGATTCGGTCACCATGGAGGTGATCGACGGGAAGCTGCAGGTGCGCCCTTTTCGGCAAGTAATCGCAGAGATCCAAGCGCGGATGCGGGAGTTCCTGCCGCCTGGTGTGTCACTCGCTGATGAGCTGATTGCCGATCGCCGTGCTGAATCGGAACGGGAATAGCAAAAGGTGCAAGCTGGCCCATGGGTTCTCGATGCTTCGGCACTGCTCACTGTCATGCAAGCCGAACCGGGAGCCGAGCGGGTGATGGACTGCATTGATCGGGCATGCATCAGCGCAGTCAATCTTTCCGAAGCCATAGCCAAGATGGCCGAGCGGGGGTTTACTGAAAGCTTTATTGCCGAAAGCCTTGACGACATGAATCTCGATGTCCGCGCGTTTGACCACCAGCAGGCGCACAGCGCGGGCATGCTGCGACCGGAAACCCGATTGGGCGGGCTCTCTTTCGGGGACCGGGCATGCTTGACGCTTGCCAGACAACTCGGCGCAATCGCGCTAACCACCGACAAGGCCTGGGCTAAACTCGACATTGGTGTCGAGATCGAATTGGTTCGTTAGAACAGTGGACGCACGCGAACCATGACCCACGACGTCATCATCGTCGGCTCCGGCGCAGCGGGCCTTACCGCCGCCTTGGCGCTGGCTGAAAAGTGCCAGGTCCTCGTCCTCGCCAAAGGCTCCTTGACCGGCGGCTCAACCGCTTGGGCACAGGGCGGGATCGCGGCGGTGCTCGATGCCGGAGACACCTTCGAAAACCATATCCGCGATACCATGGTCGCGGGTGCCGGGCTCAACCGGCGCGAGACGGTGGAATTCGTGATCGAAGCCGCGCCGCATGCGATTCAGCGGCTGGTCGATCTGGGCGTACCGTTCAACACGGAGGGCGGTCAGCTTCACTTGACCCGCGAGGGCGGGCATTCAGAACGGCGGATCGTCCACGTCAACGATGCGACTGGCTGGGCGGTGCAGGAAGCGCTCGTCAAGGCCGCTGAGGCCCATCCCAATATCACCCTGCTGCCAGGCCGCGCCTGCATCGATCTGATCACCGGCAAGCATGAGGAGCGATATTCCGGCTCGGGCCGGGTCTGGGGGGTCTATGCGCTCGACGAGGCGAGCGGCAAGGTTGAGGCGCACACCGCCCGCGCCACCATCCTCGCCACCGGCGGCGCGGGCCGGGTCTATCAGTTCAGCACCGCCCCCAGAGGCGCAACCGGCGATGGCATCGCGATGGCCTGGCGCGCCGGGGCGCGGGTCGGCAATATGGAAATGATGCAGTTCCACCCGACCTGCCTCTACAACCTGAACGTCAAAAACTTCCTGATCACTGAGGCGGTTCGCGGCGAAGGCGGGCACCTCAAGAACCCCAAGACCGGGCACCGCTACATGCCCGATTACGACGAACGCGCCGAGCTCGCCCCGCGCGATATCGTCGCCCGCGCTAACGACAGCGAGATCAAGCGCGATGGGCTCGATTTCGTCCATCTCGATATCAGCCACCAGCCGCCCGATTTCGTGAAGCAGCACTTCCCGAACATTTACGAGAAGCTGATTGGCCTCGGCATCGACATGACCAAGGGACCAATCCCGGTGGTGCCTGCGCAGCATTATACTTGCGGCGGGATCGTGATCGATCTGGCGGGGCGGACCGACCTTCCCGGGCTCTACGCGGCGGGTGAATGCACCGAGAGCGGCCTCCACGGAGCGAACCGCCTCGCCTCCAACAGCCTGCTCGAATGTTTCGTCTTCGGCGAGGCGGCGGCGGCGGATATCCTGGCG
This sequence comes from uncultured Novosphingobium sp., assembly GCA_964628635.1. Classification (GTDB taxonomy): domain Bacteria; phylum Pseudomonadota; class Alphaproteobacteria; order Sphingomonadales; family Sphingomonadaceae; genus Novosphingobium. The sequence goes on from CAZVMC010000114.1 coordinate 6,233, forward strand.
CGCTGGGACGAATTCGACGCCCCGCCGCCCGTCCGTCAGTGGGACGAAAGCCGCGTGACCGATTCAGATGAAGAGGTGGTGATCCAGCAGAACTGGACCGAAATCCGCCGCTTTATGTGGAACTATGTCGGCATCGTGCGCACCACCAAGCGGCTCGAACGCGCCAAGCACCGCATCGCGCTGCTGACCGACGAGGTCGAGGAATACTACGCCCACTTCCGCGTGAGCACCGACCTGATCGAACTCAGGAACCTGCTGCAATGCGCCGAACTGATCGTCCGCTCCGCCTTGGCGCGGCACGAGAGCCGGGGGTTGCACTACATTCTGGATTACCCGGACCTGTTGCCCGAAGCGCGCGATACGGTGCTGGTACCGTGAGCAACCTTCCCTTGCCCTTCATCCCCGCAAAAGCGGGGACCCAAGGGCAGTAACCCTAAATCGCATTCACCGGCAGCCGCAGGTAGACGTGGCCCTCATCCGTCGGCGGGGGCATTGCGCCTGCGCGGATGTTGACCTGCAGGCTGGGGAGGATCAGCAGCGGGGCCTCCAGCGTGGCATCGCGCGCCTTGCGCATGGCGACGAACTCCGCCTCGCTCACTCCGGCGTGGATGTGGATGTTGGCGGCGTTCTGCTCGGCGACGGTGGTCTCCCAGCGATAGTCGCTGCGCCCTGCAGGCAGGTAATCGTGCCCGACGAACATCCGGGTTTCGCCCGGTAGGCTCAGGATCTTGCGGATCGAAGCGTAGAGCGTTTCGGCGCTGCCGCCGGGGAAGTCGCTGCGCGCGGTGCCGTAATCGGGCATAAACAGCGTATCGCCAACAAAAGCTGCATCGCCGATCAGGTAGGTGACGCAGGCCGGGGTGTGGCCGGGGGTATGGAGCACCTTGATGGACAGCTCGCCCAGCGGCAGTTCGTCGCCTTCGGCCACCAGCCGGTCGAACTGGCTGCCGTCCGTCAAAACGTCGTCCGCTTCGAACAATGGCGCGAAGACCTTTTGAACGGCGGCAATGTGTCCGCCGATCACGATCGGCGCACCGGTTTGTTCGTGCAGGTAATGCGCGGCGGAGAGATGGTCGGCGTGGGCGTGGGTTTCGAGCAGCCAATCGAGCCGGAGCGCGTTGGCCTTGGCGTAAGCGAGCAGCGCATCGGCTGAGCGCGTGGACGTGCGCCCATTGCGCGGGGTGAAATCGAGCACCGGATCGATGATCGCGGCGGCTTTGGTGGCGGGATCGTGGACCACATAGCTGACCGTGAAGGTCGCCGGATCGAAGAAGGCCTGGACGTGTGGGACTTGCGACATGATTCGTCTCCTTGGCCTCTATATTAGACCTTGCTAATTTAGAATCAATGCATATAATGCGAGTCATGTTCGATCTGACCCGCTTCGATTCCGCGCTCTTCGCCGAAAGCGCCGGCCGCGCCGCAGGCCTGCTGCGTGTGCTCGGCAATGAGAAGCGCCTGATGGTGCTGTGCCAGCTGGCCGACGG
>CAZVMC010000115.1:0-4452 GCA_964628635.1 uncultured Novosphingobium sp.
ACCCCGCCAAAATCCACCACATCCCCCACCTCAGCCCCCATCACCGCGCGGGCCAAGGGCGCTGTGAACGCCAGCAAACCCGCCCCCGGATCGGCCTCGTCATGCCCGACCAGTTCGATGGAGCGCGGCTTGCCGTTCACCAGCAGTTCGACCCGGCAGCCGAAGCCGACCACGCCGTCCGCCCGCGCCTCGGTCACCACCGCCGTTGCCAGCCGGGTGCGCCAGTAGCGCAGGTCGCGCAGCGCGGCCTTGCGTGTCGCCTCGTCGGCCAGCGCCGGCAGGCCCGCCTCCAGCTCCGTCACCCGCGCTTCGAGCAAGGCTAACCCGCGCGCGGTGACGAGGTTGGGGCCGGGCGGGATCGGCAGTTCGAACTTGGGTTCGAGATGCTCCTCATCGCTCTCGCGGCGGAAGGCGACGCTCATGGTGTGCTCCTGTTGCGCTTAACTTGGTGTCAAAGCGCGGCACGCGCAAGCCAAGGCATAAGGAGGAAAATAATGGTTCGCGCAAAGGCGCAAAGGCGCGAAGATGTCGGTTCGAGCCGACGGCTCAGGTTCTATTCCGCGTTTGGAGGATTCGGCGATCGTGTCATTTCGAAAGCGGCTTTGCCGCAAGCACAACCTCTTTGCGCCTCTGCGCCTTTGCGCGAACCCCACTTCTTCCCTTACTTTCCCTTGCATTCCCGCCAATCCTCGCCTAGGCGCGCGCACTTCATCGGCATGGATTCGATAACCCGCCTGGCCATCAAGGGCTGCCACGGCGGGTTGGACATGCCCCGAACCAGGAGACGAAAATGCCCAAGCTCAAGACGAAGAGCGGCGTCAAAAAGCGCTTCAAGCTCACCGCCACCGGCAAGATCAAGCACGGTGCGGTTGGCAAGCGGCACCGTTTGATCAGCCACAACGCCAAGTACATCCGCCAGCACCGCCGCACCGACACGATCTCTGATGCCGACGCGAAAGTGATCAAGAAGTGGGCGCCCTACGGGCTCGGCTGAGAACAGGAAGGTACTGAGACATGGCAAGAGTCAAACGGGGTGTAACCACCCGCGCCAAGCACAAGCGGATTCTGGAGCAGGCTGCCGGCTATCGCGGTCGCCGCAAGAACACGATTCGGGTCGCCCGTCAGGCGGTCGAAAAGGCCGGGCAATATGCCTACCGCGACCGCAAGGTGAAGAAGCGGACCTTCCGCGCGCTGTGGATCCAGCGGATCAACGCCGCAGTCCGCGCCGAAGGCCTGACCTATTCGCAGTTCATCCACGGCACCAAGCTGGCCGGGATCGAGCTCGACCGGAAGACCATGGCCGATCTGGCGATGAACGAAGGCGGCGTGTTCAGCGCCGTGATCGCCCAGGCCAAGAGCGCGCTTCCCGCCTAAAAGCCGGAAAGCCAATCACATTCCGGGCGCGGGAGAGCTATCTCCCGCGCCCGTTCTGTTTGGCGGCTCCTGCAATTCAGTACGGCCGAAGATGCCATGCTTGCCGAGCGCCTTCTCCTGCGGCATCACTGCCCTGTCCAAGTGAAGAGGGGCGCGCCCATTTCCGTCAGCCTGCCATGTTGAAGCGAAGCCTGTCCGACGCGGTCGCGGTGCGCTTCTTCATGCCCGCGCCCGCATTGCAGCCCTACATTTCGACTTACTACCTGACAGAGGTTTCGATCCCGGAAGGGCAACTGGTGCGCGATTGGCTCCATCCTGAATGGGCCAACCTGCGCTTTGCCTTCAACGATCAGTGGGAAGCGGCGGTCGGTAACGATCCCTTGCGCCGCACGCCGCATTTCGTCGCTGCCGGACCGACCAGTCAGGCTACGCAATTCGTCACCGGGCCGATGCGTTCATGGGGGATCGGGTTGCTGCCGCTCGGCTGGGCACGGCTGCTCAGCGCTGGGGCAGACGGTTTTGTCGATCGCTTCGTCGATGGCAGCGATGAACCAAACTTCGCGGCATTCGCGCCGCTGCTCGGGCAGATCTTCGAACCCGAAGCCGACCCGGCGGGCGAGGCGGCGCGGATTGATGCTTTTCTGCTGGCGCTCTTGGCCGAGCGGTCACCGCACGAGGACGAAGCGCGGATTCGCTTGGCCCACGCGGCCTTGCTCGATAGCGAAATCGCCACCGTGGCTGACTTTGCCGAGCGATTGGGGATGTCGCCCCGTTCGCTCGAACGGCTCAGCCGCAAAGCTTTCGGCTTTCCGCCCAAGCTGCTGCTTCGTCGCCAACGGTTCTTGCGCAGTTTGGCGCAGTTCATGCTCGATCCCTCGCTCACCTGGATCTCCACACTGGATTTCCACTATGTCGATCAGGCGCATTTCGTGCGCGATTTCCGCCGCTTTATGGGGATGAGCCCCAGCGAATATGCCGCGCGCGACCATCCAGTGCTGCGCGCTGCAGCGCGGGCGCGGGCGGCGACGATGGGTGCGGCAGTGCAGGCGCTGCATCCCAGTGCGCCGCAGAAGGTCTAGATTCCGCCCCGATGTCGATCGAGCATTCAACCGACATCCGCTTCTTCGCCCCGCCAAGTGATCTGGCGCGCTATATTGCGGGCATTAGCCTGATCGAGTTTGAAACCCCGCCGGGTGAGACCATTTACGATGCGGTCCTGCCCGAATGGGGAACCTTGCGGTTCTTCCATGGCATCGCACCGGAAACCTGGGTTGAAGGCGGCGATCACCTATCCGGAGTGCGGCTTCTTGCCACGGGACCAAGCGGGCGCTGCCTGCACTTCCGCCAGGGTTCGACCCGGGTGTGGAGTGTCTCGCTGCTGCCACTGGGCTGGGCCAGTCTGGTCAGCACCCCCGCAATTGAACTGACCAATCAGGTCGTCGATGGTTCGGCCCATACGGCATTCCGCTATCTGTCACCCCTGCTTAAGCAGCTCCACCGCGAGCCGCACGATCCCGAGGCAGAGTTCGAGCTGCTGTGCCGGTTCCTGCGACCCCACTGCGCCGAGCCGCCGCCCGATTTCGAGCGCATTGAAGCGCTTAACCTGGCGCTGTTCGACCCCGATGTCACTTCCGTTGGCGATCTGGTCGAGCGGATCGGAGCGAGTGTCCGGACCATTGAGCGCACGGCGGATCGGGCCTTTGGATTTTCGCCGAAAGTCTTGCTGCGGCGGCAACGACTGATGCGCAGCCTGGCGCAATTCATCATGGATCCGTCGCTCAAATGGATCGACTCGATCGATAGCCATTATGGCGATCAGGCCCAGTTCATCCGCGACTTTCGCCATTTCATCGGGATGACCCCGCGCAAATATGCCGCGATGCCGCACCCGCTGGTCATGCCCTATATCCGCGCGAGGGCGCGGGCCTTGGCTGCGCCGGTGCAGACCTTGAGCGTGCCGCAGGTTCCGCAACAGGGACTTCACCCGGCCAAGGAAACGGGGTAATATCCTGCCGGGGTCGCGCCAGAGCTCGCCAGCAGTGGCGGGGCTAAGAGGGCCTGCAGGTGTCGCAATACGATCCGATTTCCGTGCGCTTCCACGCGCCGCCGGAAGATTTGCGAAGGTTCTTCACGACATTTTACCTGACCGAGTTTGATCTTCCGCCGGGCGAAGCGATCGAGGATTCGCTGCATCCCGAATGGGCCGGTCTGCGCCTGTTTGATGGGCCGGCTCCGGAATCCTGGATTGATGGCGCGCAGCCGGTGCGAGCCCGCTTTTCCGTGACCGGCCCGACCTCGCGCGCGGTCAACTTCCGGCTGGGAAGCACCCGGTTCTGGGGCATTGGGCTGCTGCCACTTGGCTGGGCGCAATTTGCCAACGGTCCGGCGGCAGATTGCGCCAACCGCATAGGCGACGGGTTGATCATGCCAGCCTTTGCGCCGTTCCGCGAGTTGTGGGACCGGCTATACCAGGGCCAGCCCAACGAGTTGGCGGAGTTGGCGCGGATCATCGCGTTTTTTCGGGCGCGTGCTGCTCCGCTGCACCGCGATGCGGCGCGGATCGCAGCGATACATGGCGCCCTGATCGATCCCGAGATCGCCACCGTCGCAGAACTCGCTGAGCATGTCGGCGCGCAGCAGCGCACCGTTGAGCGGCTGTGCCTGCGCGCATTCGGCTTTCCGCCCAAACTCCTGCTGCGCCGTCAACGGATCATGCGCTCGATCGCGCAGTTCATGCTCGACCCTTCGCTCAAATGGATCGGCTCGATCGACAGCCACTATCACGATCAGGCCCAGTTTGTACGTGATTTCAAGGAGTTCATGGGAGTGACCCCGCGCGAATACGCCGCGCAGCCGCATCCCGTACTGCTGACCTTCATGCGCGAGCGGGCGCGGATTGCCGGGGCGGCGGTACAGACGCTCGATAAGCCCGAAGGCGTTGCGCCACCGGTTGCGGGATCGGGCCGCGCCGCCTAAGAGCGCCGCTCAATTCGGCCAGATTCAGGAACTTTCACTCGTGGACTACGCAGCAACTGAGCAGGAGGCGCTCGCGCGGATCGGCGCGGCGACGGACCTTGA
>CAZVMC010000115.1:4552-7676 GCA_964628635.1 uncultured Novosphingobium sp.
GACGACTGGCACAATTTCACCGCGCTCAACATGCCCGAAAGCCACCCGGCGCGGGCGATGCACGATACGTTCTACTTTCCGCAAATGGGTGCGAATGAAGACCTTGATCGGGGCGGTGAACACCCGCAAATGCTGCTGCGGACACACACTTCGCCGGTACAAGTCCGCGCGATGTTGACGCAAGGAGCACCAGTGCGGATCATCGCCCCGGGCCGGGTCTACCGCAGTGACAGCGATGCGACCCACACCCCGATGTTCCATCAGGTGGAAGGGCTGGTGATCGACAAGGGCATTCACCTTGGCCACCTCAAGTGGACGCTCGAAACTTTCCTCAAAGCCTTCTTTGAGCGCGACGACATCGTCTTGCGACTGCGGCCGAGCTACTTTCCCTTCACTGAGCCTTCGGTCGAAGTCGACGTCGGCTTTGCCATCGTGAACGGCAAGCGTGTGCTCGGCGGCTCCGGCGACGCGCCGGGGCATGGCTGGATGGAGCTGCTCGGCTCGGGCATGGTCAACCGCAAGGTGATCGCCGCCGGGGGTCTTGATCCCGATGAGTGGCAGGGCTTCGCCTTCGGGGTCGGGGTCGATCGGCTGGCGATGCTCAAATACGGAATGGACGATCTGCGCGCCTTCTTCGATGGTGATGTCCGCTGGCTGAAACACTACGGCTTCGCACCGCTGGACGTGCCAACGCTCTCCTCGGGTGTAGGAGCAAAGTCACAAGGAGCGGGGGCATGAAGTTCTCGCTGGCCTGGCTCAAGGATTACCTTGATACCGACGCTTCGGTGGCGGAGATCGCCGCCAAGCTCAATGCGATCGGCCTGGAAGTAGAAGGGATTGAGGATCCGGCAGACCGGCTCGCGGGCTTCCGGATCGCCCGTGTCCTCACCGCCGCGCGCCATCCCGATGCGGACAAGCTGCAGGTGCTCAGCGTCGATACCGGTGACGGCGCGCCGCTCCAGGTGGTCTGCGGCGCGCCCAATGCGCGGGCCGGGATGCTCGGTGTGCTCGGGCTGCCGGGTGCGGTGGTTCCGGCGAATGGCATGGAACTGCGCAAGAGCGCGATCCGCGGGGTCGAGAGCAACGGGATGATGTGCTCAACACGCGAGCTCGAACTCGGCGACGATCACGACGGGATCATCGAACTTCCCGCCGATGCGCCAGTGGGCGCAAGCTTCGCCGACTATCACGGCGCGTCGCCCGTGTTCGATGTCGCGATCACTCCCAACCGGCCGGATTGCATGGGGGTTTACGGGATCGCCCGCGATCTCGCGGCGGCGGGGCTGGGCAAGCTCAAGCCGATTGCGGCACAGGCGGTGCCGGGAAGCTTCGCCTGCCCGGTCGAGATTCGCACCGACGATCCTGAAGGCTGCCCTGCCTTCCATGGCCGGGTGATCCGGGGGGTGAAGAACGGCCCTTCGCCGCAGTGGCTGCAGGATCGGCTCAAGTCGGCGGGGCAGCGCCCGATTTCCGCGCTTGTCGATCTGACCAATTACCTGATGCTGGGCTATGGCCGCCCGGCCCACGCCTACGATCTGGCCAAGCTGACCGGCGCAGTGGTCGCGCGGCGGGCGAAGGATGGGGAAAGCGTCACCGCGCTTAACGGCAAGGACTATGCGCTCGACAGCGCGATGACCGTGATCGCCGACGAGGACGGCGTCCACGACATTGCCGGGATCATGGGCGGCGAGCATTCGGGCTGTTCGGAAACGACCACCGATGTCTTGCTCGAGATCGCCTATTTCGATCCGGAGCGGATCGCCGCAACGGGACGGAAGCTGAACCTGACATCGGATGCCCGCGCCCGGTTTGAGCGCGGGGTCGATCCGGCATTTCTCGATGCAGGTCTCGAGATCCTGACCGAACTGATTGTCGAAACCAGCGGCGGTGAGCCGAGCGAGGTCGTGCGCGCCGGCGCGGCCCCGGCCACGCCCAAGACCGTGGCCTTTGCGCCTTCGCTGGTCGAGCAGCTCGGCGGGGTGGCAATTGATGAAGCCACGCAGGCGGCGACGCTTGAGAAGCTCGGGTTCAGTGTGGTCCGGGTCGAAACCGGACCAGACCGCAAGCAGTGGATCGTCTCGGTCCCGACCTGGCGTCCTGACGTGGACGGCGCACCTGATCTGGTTGAGGAAGTGGTCCGCATCCACGGGCTGGATAACATCGCCTCGGCCCCGCTGCCGCGTGCGGATGGTGTCGCCAAGCCCACCGCCACTCCGTCGCAGCAGCTCGAGCGCAAGGTGCGCCGCGCTGCTGCCAGCCTCGGACTCAACGAAGCGATCACCTGGTCGTTCCTCTCGGAGCGCGAGGCTGACGCAGTCGGTGGCGGCCACTGGGCGCTCGAAAACCCGATCAGCGAGGACATGAAGGTCATGCGCCCCTCGCTGCTCCCTGGCCTGCTTTCGGCGGTCCAGCGCAATCTCGATCGCGGCGCAAATTCGGTGCGGCTGTTCGAACTGGGGCGGCGCTATCTGGAAGACGGCGAGCATCCAACGCTGGTGCTGGTGCTGGCGGGCGAACGCGCCGAACGTTCGTGGCAGCACGGAAAGGCGCAGAGCTTCGATGCCTTCGATGCCAAGGCGCTGTGCCTCGAACTGCTCCGCGCGGCGGGCGCGCCGGTCGATAACCTGCAAGTGATGGGAGAAGCGGGGCCGACGTATCACCCCGGCCAGTCGGCCACGCTGCGGCTTGGCCCGAAGAATGTGGTGGCGAGCTTCGGCATGGTGCACCCGGCAACGCTCAAGGCCTTCGATATCGGCGTGCCGGTGGCAGTTGCCGCTATCCACCTCGACGCGATCCCCGCGAAAAAGGGCACAGCCAACTTTGCCCGCGCCGCCTATGCTCCGCCCGCACTGCAAGCCGTGACGCGGGACTTCGCCTTCCTGGTCGATGCCACCTTGCCTGCCGGCGACCTGCTCCGTGCGGTCAAAGGCGCGGACAAGGCCAACGTGGTTGCGGCGCGCGTCTTCGACGATTTCCGCGGGCAGGGTGTGCCCGAGGGGCAAAAGTCGCTGGCGATTGAAGTGACGCTGCAACCCGGCGAGAAGAGCTACGACGAGGCCGAGCTGAAGGCGATTGCCGAGCGGATCGTTAGCGCTGCGGCGAAGCTTGGGGCGGTGCTGCGTGG
>CAZVMC010000116.1:0-7667 GCA_964628635.1 uncultured Novosphingobium sp.
AAGAAGCCGACCAAGGGACGCTATTTCTCGACGAACTGGCGACGCTGAGCATGGGGGCGCAGGAACGGCTGCTGCGCGCGGTCGAATACGGCGAGGTGACCCGGATCGGTTCCTCGCGCCCGGTGCGGGTCGATGTGCGGATCGTCGCCGCGACCAACGAGGATCTGCCAAAGCTAGCCGATCAGGGTAAATTCCGCGCCGATCTGCTCGACCGGTTGAGTTTTGAAGTGATCACCTTGCCGCCGCTGCGGGTGCGCGAAGGCGATATTGCGGTACTGGCCGACTACTTTGGGCGGCGGATGGCGGCCGAGCTCGGCTGGGAAGCCTGGCCGGGCTATTCCGATGCGGCGGCTCGTGCGCTCGAAGAGCACCAATGGCCTGGCAATGTGCGCGAATTGCGCAATGTGATCGAACGCGCGGTCTATCGCTGGGACGATTGGGATCAGCCGATCGGCCACATTCAGTTCGATCCCTTCGCCAGTCCATGGAAGCCCGCTGCTGCAGCGCATCGCGAGGCCCCTGCCGCCGCGCCGACCGCCACGGGCCCGTCGCCGGCGCAATCCTATGAAGCTGTCACTGACTTGCGCGCTGCGGTCGACGCGCACGAGCGCGGAATCCTTGAAGCGGCGCTTGGCCAGAACCGCTACAACCAGCGTCAGACCGCCAAGGCGCTGGGGCTGAGCTATGACCAGCTGCGCCACGCGATGAAGAAGCATGGGTTGGCGGAGCGGAGTTAGGCAGCTGTAAACCTGCCCCCGCTAAAGCGCTGGATATCCAGCGGGGGTTCACATGACGAAATTGCAGGGCTGCCTGGGGCTGTTGGTTTTGGCGGTGATTCTTGCCGGTGCTGCGGTGTGGGCGACCGGCGCATGGCTGAACAACAATTCGGAGCAGGTGGCGGAAGCGGCGGTGAACGCTTCGGGCATCAAGGATGCTGTCGCCAAGGAGCGCGCAGCGCAGTGCCAGCAAGCCAAGCTGGAAGCCCAGCGGGTGTGGGATCGCTCGGTGGAAGACGGCGATGACGAGGATGCGGCGCAAGTGATGGATGCGGTGGACATCGAAGTCAAAAAATACTGCGGAAACTGACAAGAAGCCTCCTGGCCTGCGCCCAACCATGCGGGTCTGCTAACGGCTTGGAAACTTCCAGCCGCTAATCTGAGACCATGAAGGTGTGCGAAAAAACCATCTCTGCCCAAATCAGCGCGACGGCTTGCGCGTCCGTGTCGAGCAGCTAGACCCATGCTACAGCGCCTCCGTTATTTCTCGGTCCCGCCGATCGTCATCCTGCGCATTCTCGGGGCGATGATGCTGATCGCGGTGGTGACGATCTATTTCACTGGGGAGCGGCTGGGGGTGATTCCGCCGATCTTTGCCGAAAAAGTTCAGACCCCTGAGGAGAAGGCCGAATTGGCGCGGCGCAACGCCGATGTGAAACGGCGCATCGCGGCGCGGCAATCGCGGGCTGCTGCGGTGCGATCGGCCGATCGCTCCGATTTCATCGCGCATTCGGCACCGGCACGTTCGGTTGCGGCAGCGCCCAAGCCAGCGGCCGCGCCAGAATCGGCTCCCGAAGCCAGCGCCGATCCGGCCGCTGCGTTGGCCGAATAGCCGGCAGTCCTATTGACCCTTGCAATCGGCGCAGCAAGCGCCTAGTTGCCGCTCATCCCGACATTGTGACTCAAGGAAGGGGCTGGCGCCGCAAGGGGCCGGCGCGAAACCGGTTTGTCACGATGCTCGGCCAATGGAGCAAGCATGACCGATATCGCGCGCATCCTGGAGATCGTTGAGCCTGAGGTGAAAGCCCTCGGTTTCGATCTCGTGCGCGTGAAACTGTTCGGCAAAAGCGAAGTCGGCGATGAGGAACATACGCTCCAGATCATGGCCGAGCGGCCTGACACCGGGCAGTTGGTGATCGAAGACTGCGCTGAACTCTCGCGCCGGATTTCTGACCGGATCGATGCGCTGGAAGAAGCCGGCGAGGTGCTGATCGAGGAAGCCTATCGGCTCGAAGTCAGCTCTCCGGGGATCGACCGGCCGCTGACTCGCGAGGCCGATTTTGCGAATTGGGCCGGACACGAAGCCCGCGTGCAGCTTGCGAACCCGGTTGAGGGCAACCGCAAGTCACTCCAAGGCGATATAATAGCATTGGAGGGGTCAATCATCCACTTGATTGACAAGAAATCCGGCGCCGTCTCGTTCCCCTTTGCCGATGTCCAATCCGCCAAGCTGGTCTTGACCGACCAGCTGATTGCCGCCACCCGCCCGCTGGATTCGTCCGGCGTTGACGAACTTATCGAAGAAGAACAGGAAGACTGAATATGGCCAGTCCGATTTCCGCCAACCGTGCCGAACTGCTCGCGATCGCGACCTCGGTCGCCAACGAGAAGCTGATCGACAAGGCGATCGTGATCGAAGCGATGGAAGAGGCGATCCAGAAAAGCGCCCGCAATCGCTATGGTGCGGAAAACGATATTCGCGCCAAGCTCGATCCGCGCACCGGCGATCTGCGCTTGTGGCGCGTGGTCGAAGTGGTTGAAGAGGTTGAGGATTACTTCAAGCAGGTCGACCTCAAGCAGGCCCACAAGCTGCAGGCCGACGCCAAGCTGGGCGACTTCATCGTCGATCCGCTGCCGCCGGTCGATCTCGGCCGGATCGACGCGCAGTCGGCCAAGCAGGTGATCTTCCAGAAGGTCCGCGATGCCGAGCGCGAGCGCCAGTACGAGGAATTCAAGGACCGCGCCGGCGAACTGGTGACGGGCGTGATCAAGTCGGTCGAATTCGGCCACGTGATCGTCAACCTGGGCCGCGCCGAAGGCGTGATCCGCCGCGATCAGCAGATCCCGCGCGAAGTGGCCCGCGTCGGCGAGCGGGTCCGCGCGCTGATCCTGAAGGTGGAGCGCCAGAACCGCGGTCCGCAGATCTTCCTGTCCCGCGCCCACCCCGATTTCATGAAGGCCCTGTTCGCGCAGGAAGTGCCGGAAATCTATGACGGCATCATCACCATCCAGGCCGCCGCCCGCGATCCGGGCAGCCGCGCCAAGATCGGCGTGATCAGCCGCGATAGCAGCATCGACCCGGTCGGCGCCTGCGTCGGCATGAAGGGTAGCCGCGTCCAGGCCGTCGTGCAGGAAATGCAGGGCGAAAAGATCGATATCATCCCCTGGTCAGAAGACACTGCGACCTTTGTGGTCAACGCGCTTCAGCCCGCCACCGTCAGCCGCGTCGTGATCGACGAGGAAGAAGGCCGGATCGAGGTGGTGGTGCCTGACGATCAGTTGAGCCTCGCGATCGGCCGCCGCGGCCAGAACGTTCGCCTCGCCAGCCAGCTCACCGGCTCGCAGATCGACATCCTGACCGAGGCCGAAGCCAGCGAAAAGCGCCAGAAGGAATTCGCCGAGCGTTCGAAGATGTTCGAGGAAGAGCTCGACGTTGACGAAACCCTCTCGCAGCTGCTGGTCGCCGAAGGCTTCAGCGAGCTGGAAGAAGTCGCCTATATCGAACAGTCGGAACTCGCGAGTATCGAAGGTTTCGACGAGGAACTCGCCGAGGAATTGCAGAGCCGCGCGACCGAAGCGCTCGAACGCCGCGAAGCCGCCTTCCGCGAGGCGCGCCAGGGCATGGGCGTGGAAGACGCGCTGGCCGAGTTGCCGCACCTAACCGAGCAGATGCTGGTCACGCTGGGAGCTGCTGGCATCAAGACGCTTGACGATCTGGCCGATCTTGCCACCGATGAACTGATCGCCAAGCGCCGCACCGAGCAGCGCCGCCGCGACGGTGCCGCTCCGCGCCGCACGCAGCGCGAAGAAGACAAGGGCGGGGTACTTGGCGATTACGGCCTGAGCGAAGAGCAGGGCAACGAAATCATCATGGCCGCCCGGGCCCACTGGTTCGAAGATGAACCAGTAGCAGAGGAGGCCGCGCATGCGGATTCCTCACAATGAGCCGCTAGGTTCCGCCACCTCGAAGCAGCCGGCCGCCAACAATCAGCAGGTGCGCCGCTGCATTCTGACCGGGGACCATGGTTCCCGGGCGGAGTTGTTGCGTCTGGCGATCTCGCCCGATGGCGATGTGCTGCCCGACGTACTCGCCAAGGCACCCGGACGCGGGGCCTGGCTGGGCGTGTCGCGCACCGAGCTTGAGGCCGCCATGGGGGCTGGCAAAGGCGGGGGCAAGCTCAAGGGCGCTATGGCAAGGGCATTCAAAGGCGCGCCGCTGACGATCCCGGACGACCTGCCCGAACGGATCGAGGCTGCTTTGACCCGGCTGTTCCTTGACCGGCTTGGGCTTGAAACCCGCAGCGGGCGCTTGCTGACCGGTTCGGACCGGATCGCCGAGAACGCGCGGATGGGCAAGGTCGCCTGGCTGGCGCATGCCGCAGATGCGGGCGAGGACGGCTCGCGCAAGCTCGATCAGGCTTGGCGCGTGGGCGAAGACGAAGAAGGTTCGGGACGGCATGGGATTACCTTGCCACTGGACCGCACGGCGTTGTCTGTGGCATTGGGCCGCGACAATGTCGTCCATCTGGCGTTGACCGATCGCGCAGCGGCTGAACGGGTTGCTGCAGCGCTGGCGCGCCTGCTGCATTTTCTCGGCCGCGCATCTGCGACTGAAGACAATGGCGAACGGAGCAATCCGTTGGCCGCGACGACGATTTGAAGGGCAATAGGAACACCATGAGCGATACCGACAACAAACCGACGCTGGGCCGCAAGCCGCTGGGCTTGAAGCGCACGCTCGATGCGGGTGAGGTCAAGCAGACCTTCAGCCATGGCCGCACCAACAAGGTGGTGGTCGAGGTCAAGTCGCGCAAAATCATCCGCAAGCCGGGTGAAGCCGCTCCGCCGCCCGCGCCGGAGCCCGTCGCTCCGCCTCCGCCACCGGTTGCGGAGCCCAAGCCTGCGCCCAAGCCCGCCGCACCGGCAGGCGAAACCCCGCAGGAACGCGTCGCCCGGATGCAGCGTGAGGCTGAAGAAGCGCGTCTGGCGCTGCTGGCCGAACAAACCGAACGCGAAGCGGCCGAACGCGCGCGCGCGCAGGATGAAGAGAAGCGCCGCGCTGAAGACAATCGCAAGGCAGAAGCCGAAGCCGCTGCCGCTCCGCCGCCTGCGCCCGCAGACGTGCCTGAGGTCGACGACGAACCCGAAACTGCTGCCGAAGAAGCACGCGGGGAAGCTGCGCCCGCGCCGCGCCGTTTCACGCCCGTCGCCGCACCCAAGCGGCCCGAGCCGCCGAAGAAGCCCGCGCACCCGCGCGACAAGTCTGGTGCGACGGATAACCGCCGTCAGTCGGGCAAGCTGACCGTAAGCCGCGCGCTCAATGAGGATGAAGGCGCGCGCGCGCGCAGCCTCGCCGCGCTCAAGCGCGCGCGAGAAAAGGAAAAGCGTGCGCATTTCGCCGGTCAGTCGCAGCCGCGCGAAAAGCAGGTCCGCGATGTGGTGGTGCCCGATGCGATCACCGTGCAGGAACTCGCCAACCGCATGGCCGAGCGCGGAGCCGACCTGGTCAAGGCGCTGTTCAAGATGGGGATGATGGTCACCGTCAACCAGACGATCGATCAGGATACCGCCGAACTACTGGTCGAGGAATTCGGTCACAACATCACGCGCGTTTCGGAAAGCGATGTCGATATCGACGTCGCGGCCGACGTCGATCCCGAGGACACGCTCAAGCCGCGTCCGCCGGTGGTGACGATCATGGGCCATGTCGATCACGGCAAGACCAGCCTGCTCGATGCGCTGCGCGGGACCGATGTGGTCAAGGGCGAAGCCGGGGGGATCACCCAGCATATCGGCGCTTACCAGATCAAGACGAAGGGCGGCGACCTCGTCACCTTTCTCGATACCCCGGGCCACGAGGCCTTCACCGACATGCGGATGCGCGGCGCGAACGTGACCGACATCGTCATTCTGGTAGTTGCGGGCGACGACGGGTTGATGCCGCAGACGATCGAGGCGATCAATCACACCAAGGCGGCCGGCGTGCCGATGATCGTGGCGATCACCAAGAGCGACAAGCCGGAATTCAACCCGCAGAAGATCCGCGAGCGCCTGCTGGAGCACGAAGTGATCGTCGAAGCGATGAGCGGCGACGTCCAGGATGTCGAAGTCTCGGCCAAGACCGGTGCGGGCCTCGACAACCTGATCGAGAAGATCCTGCTCCAGTCGGAACTGATGGAGCTGAAGGCCAACCCGGACCGCCCCGCCGAAGCGACCGTGATCGAAGCCAAGCTGGACAAGGGCAAGGGCCCGCTGGCGACCGTGCTGATCAACCGCGGCACGCTGAAGGTCGGCGATATCCTGGTGGTCGGCACCCATTCCGGCCGCGTCCGCGCGATGCTGGATGACAAGGGCCGCCAGATCAAGGTGGCGCCGCCGTCGCTGCCGGTCGAAGTGCTGGGGATCGGCGGCGTGCCGATGGCCGGGGACACCCTGACCGTGGTCGAAAGCGAAACCCGCGCCCGCGAGGTTGCCGCCTACCGCCAGGAAAAGGCCACCGCCAAGCGCACCACCACGGCTCCTGCCAGCCTGGAAAACATGTTCTCGGCGCTGAAGGCCAAGGCCGACGTGATCGAATACCCGGTCGTGGTGAAGAGCGACGTCCAGGGTTCGACCGAAGCGATCGTCAACGCGCTGAACAAGCTTTCGAACGACGAGATCAAGGTCAAGGTGCTGCAATCGGGGGTCGGCGCGATCACCGAAAGCGACGTGAGCCTGGCGGCCGCCACCGGCGCGCCGATCATCGGCTTCCACGTCCGTCCCAACGCCAAGGCGCGCGAGATGATCGAGCGCAACAAGGTGCGGATGAAGTACTTCGACGTGATCTATCACCTGACCGACGAAGTGGCCAAGGAAATGGCCGGGATCTGGGGTCCGGAGCGGATCGAGCACGTCGTCGGCCGCGCCGAGGTCAAGGAAGTGTTCCCGGCCGGCAAGCGCGACAAGGCGGCAGGTCTGCTGGTGCTCGAAGGCGGGATCAAGAAGGGCCTGTTTGCGCGCCTTACCCGGCAGGACGTTATCGTCAGCAAGACCACGATCGCCTCGCTACGCCGCTTCAAGGACGACGTGCCTGAAGTCCGCGCGGGGCTGGAGTGCGGCGTCGTGCTGCAGGACACCAACGACATCAAACCGGGCGACATGCTCGAAGTGTTCGAGGTCGAGGAGCGCGAACGGACGCTTTGACGGCGGTAACGAAACCGCTTTCTATGCAGAAACTCCCAAGCTTGCCGCAACTGGCGGCAAGAAAGGGGGTGAGTAAAATGGCTGTAGATAATGTCGTGGTTCTGGTTATCGGCGTGGCAACCCTCGTGGTTGCGTTCGTCGGACTGGTGATCAAGCTCATCGAGCTCGGTCGCAAGTAACCGGTGAGGGGGTTGGTGTTACAGCGCCAGCCCCCGATACGATTTGGGCCCGGGTGTTACAGCACCCGAGCCCAAGGAGGCGAATGACTGCGTCAATCGTCGTGGTCGTTTCTGGATACACCAACCGCTGAAAAAGTCAAGATGACCCGCTACGTCGCCTTCCTCGGTTCGATCAATGTTGGCGGCAACCGCCTGACGATGGCGGACCTGCGCCACGCCTTCGCGCGCGAGGGTTTTGAGAATGTCGAAACCGTAGTCGCCAGCGGCAATGTGCTGTTCGAGTTCGATGATCGACCCACCGACGGGCTGG
>CAZVMC010000117.1:0-7567 GCA_964628635.1 uncultured Novosphingobium sp.
TCGAGCCGGGAAACCCGCGCGCGCGCAATCAGCTGAAGGGGCGGGGTTACAGCCCCGCCGCAATTTGCCGAAGCCATGATGCGGCGCTCATGCCTTCGCGCCGCTTGACATGGGCCGTTTCGACCAGGGCAAGCAAGGTCTCGGCGATTGTACCGCGCGCTTCCAGCAGGGCGTCTTCATCCTCGATCCGGTCCTGATAGGCTTCCAGCGAAATCGGCGCGCCGAAGACGTAGTGGAACTGCTGTGGCCGCGGGATCGCCGAAAAGCCGAGGCCGCGCACCAGCTGCGGCAGCTCCTCTCCGCCCTTCAGCAGCTTGCGGGCGAGCGGATTGGCGCTGATCATCCGACCCAGCGGCGTGCGCAGGAAATCGCCCGAATCAAACAGGATATCGAAAATGTCGTCTCCGCCAGACACCCCCACAGGGGTGATGGTGTAGCCGCCTTCCAGCGCCATCCGGACAAAGCCGACCCGCTTCTTCCATTGCAGCGCGTATTTCTCATCGTGGCGCTTCATCACCTCGCGCGAGCCGCCGGGAAACACCAGCATGCTCTGCCCGTCCGCCATCAGAGCACGTACGACGGCGCGGTCGCCGACCACCACGCCCATCTTCTCGAACAGGCTGCGCTGCGGTGCCAGCTTGGCAAAGTGCATCCTGTCACCCAGCGGCCGGACATTGTGCCCGAGATGCTTGCGGATGCCATAGGGAAGGATGAGATCAGCGACGCTCCACAGCGAATGGTTGGCGACAAACATTGTCGGCTTGTCCTGCGGTACCTGATCGATCTGATGAAATTGCGGCGCGAAATAGTGGAGCAGCGGCAGGAGCAGCGTTTCGACTTCGTCGAGCGAAGCAGCGGGCTGTGCGATCATCGCCGCGATGGCGGCCTCGTCCAACGAGTCGGTCTTCGGTTTCGTCACTCGGAATGACCTTTGCGTTTTGTCGCGATTGGCGACCGCCTGGGTCGCAATCGGACAGGCGACCACGCTGGCCGCCTTTCAGTTCTCCCTCCTCCTGGCGCAGGCTGATCGGGTGCCCGCTCGTCACCCTTGCATTCATCCGGCGAGCCGGGCCGCCTGTGGATGCGACCCGGCTCGTCCGTTCAACATTCAGAAATTATAACGGATTTCAGCCCCGTAAGTGCGCGGACGTTCGTAGCTCAGGCGCGTCCCGCCGAAGATGCCCGAGCCATCGGCGCGGTTGAGAATGTCCTTGTCCTGGATGTTGTTGACGAAGGCGCTGATCTCCATCCCGGCAAGGCCGCCGCCTTCGAAGAGGTAAGCAATGCGGGCATTGCTCCGCCCGTAGGCCCCCTGCGCGGTGAGCGGGTTGTTGTAGGGATCGAAGAAGAAATCGCTGCTCCAGTTGTGTTCGACGCGGAACGTGAGCAGCCCGCTGTCGCCAGCCGGCATCTCGTACTGAGCCGCAAGGTTGCCGCTGAACTCGGGGACCAAAGCAAGGCGGTTGCCGGTGACATTGACCGGCGGGCCGCCGAACTGGGATGTGGTGACGAAATTGCCGAATTCGGAATCCGCCCAGGCGGCATTAACGCTGAAGGTCAGGCCGCGCGTGGGCTCGACCACCAGCTCGCCTTCGATGCCCTTGAGCGTCGCATCGGCGGCGTTGGTGATAATCGCCGTCGGCGCGGGGTTGTTGACCAGCTGTGAGGCCTGATAGCCGGTGTAGTCGTAATAGTAGCCGTTGATGTTGACGATTAGACGGTTGTCGAACCACTGGCTCTTGAAGCCGGCTTCATAGGCCCACAGATCTTCGGGATCGTAGATGTTGCCGCATACCGAAACGTTGCCGCCGCCGGCCTTGAAGCCCTTGGTCGCCGAAGCATAGACCATGACGTTGTCGGACAGATCGAAATCGATCCCGAACTTGGGCGACAGGTCATCATACTTGTTGACGGCTGACGGGCAGCCCGGCGCTCCCGGCGGTCCGGGCAGGATCTGGAAGAGGGTCTTTTCCTCCTCGCTGTAGCGCAGCCCTGCCGTGACCCGCAGGGCTTCGGTGATCGAGTAGGTCGCCTGCCCGAAGAAGGCGAAGGCCTTGGTGTTCTGGGTGTAATCGAAGAAGAAGGCAGGCCGGCCGACGCCGGGTAGCTGGAACCGCATCAGCGCGCGCGCTTCATCGTCCATGTACCAGCCGCCCACCACCCAGCTGAGCGACGAACTCTGGCCGGAGAGTGTGACTTCCTGCGTCCACGCCGGGGAATTCTCGTCGAAATCGACGTTGGCATAGAGCAGCGAGGTCCCGTCCGCGTCATAGGCCAGATCGAGGTCGTGCTTCTGATAGGCCGTGATCGACTTCAGCGTGACACCGCCGAAATCATAGCTGATTGTCGCGCTATAGACCTGATCGTTGAACTCGGCGCGTCCGGGTGTGTCGTTGCGCAGGTTGCGTGGATCGACCGAGGTCAGGCCACCCTGGCGGATCGGGTTGAACGGCCCCGGTACCGACGTGCCGAACTGGATGATCGGACCACCGGTCACATCGCGCGAGACATTCGCGCGCAGGATGACTTCGAGCGCATCGGTGGGCGCCCAGCGCAGGGCGATGCGGCCCGAAAGGTGGTCTTCCGGATCAGCCTTGCGGTTCAGCGTCAGGTTGTTGCGATAGCCATCGAGCGTTTCGTAATCCCCGCTGATCCGCACGCTCAGCCGGTCACCGTCAAGCGGGACTCCGACAGCGCCGCGCACCCGGAACCTGCCGCCATTGCCGACCAGCGAAGAGGCTGAGCCGCTGGTCGTCCCGTCGGGAACGTTGGTGCTGATGTTGATCGCACCGCCCGTCGCGTTGCGTCCGTAGAGCGTACCTTGCGGACCGCGAAGCACCTCGATCTGGGCCAGATCGCTGAACACCGCGCCCGTCAGGGTCGTACGGGTCATGTAGACGCCGTCGATGTTGAGCGCGACGCCGCCTTCGGCAGCGATGTTGGTGATGTTGCTGCCAATCCCGCGGATGGCGATGTTCGAACGGTCTGCGCCGATCGCCACGATCAGGCCCGGCACCTGCCCGGTCAGCTTGTCGACCGCATTCAGATCGCTGCGCGCAATGGCTTCGTCGTCAAAGGCGGTGATCGAAATCGGCACGTCCTGCAAGCTCTGCTCGCGCCGCTGGGCGGTCACGATGATGTCGCTGATGCCATCGCTCGAATCGGCCTCATTATCCTGCGCCAAGGCCGGCGTGGCGATGCCGGTCGAAAGGCCCGCCAGTACCAGGCCGAGGGCGGTGCCATGGGCCAGAAAACGACGTGCGATCAATCGTTCGCAGACGCCAATCTCATGCCTTGCCGCTTCTGTTTGATCCATTTTTGCCATCTTCTGTTCCTCTCTCCTGATGGGTGCCTCGTTGATCACTCAGGCGAGCGAATATCGCAAAATCGTCGATCCAACAAATAATATTTGAAACTTGTCTAATTTTCGAAAATATAGGGCCGTTGCAGTCGACTCGCTGCACATGTGACTCCGGCGCACCCCGTGGCGCGGCTCAGATAGTGGAGGGGCTGAATTATGAAGCTGATTGCATTTCGCCACGACGGGCAGACCTTGCTCGGCGCAGTCGTCGGTGACGAGGTCGTCAACCTCACCGCTGCCGGTGCGCCATCTTCGCTGGATGAAGTTCTCGCTGCTGGCGCAGACGGACTTGCCGCGCTGGCGTCGGCATTGGCCGGCGCACAGGAGCGTATCGCCCTCGGTGAGATCGAGGCGTTCCTGCCGCCCGTGCTCAAGCCGGGCAAGGCCATTGCCGTGGGGCTCAACTATGTCGATCATGCCGCCGAAGGAAACCACGATGTGCCGACCTTCCCGGTGCTGTTCAGCCGTTATCCGACCTCATGGGTTGCGCACCAGCAGCCCATCGTACACCCCCGCGTGAGCCGCGCGCTCGATTACGAGGGGGAGATGGTGATCATCATCGGGACAGCGGGTCGCTACATCGCCAAGGAGGATGCCCTCGCCCATGTGGCGGGCTATTCGATCTTCAACGAAGGCTCGGTGCGCGATTACCAGATGCGCACCCACCAGTGGACCATCGGCAAGAACTTCGACCGCAGCGGCAGTTTCGGTCCGTGGATGGTGACGGCCGATGAACTGCCCCCCGGTGCCAAGGGTCTGCGGTTGCAGACCATCCTCAACGGCAAGGTCATGCAGGACGCTGACACCAGCGACATGATCTTTGACGTCGCGACGCTGGTTTCGATCTGTTCGGAAGCCTTCGAACTCCAGCCCGGCGATATCATCATTTCCGGCACGCCTTCAGGCGTCGGCGGTGCGCAGAAGCCACCGGTTTTCTTGCAACCGGGTGACCGCTGCGAGGTGTCGATCTCCGGGATCGGGGTGTTGTCAAACAACATTGTCGCAGAGTCTGCTGCGGCTTCGGAACTGGCCGAACTGGCGGCATGATGCGCGAGCCCTTCTTTGCTCTCGCACGAGAGGGCGCTGTCGTTCGGCTAAGCCTCAATCGTCCGGACAAGGCCAATTGCCTTGATCCGGCATTCTGGGTCGAGCTGCCCGAGACGGTGCGGGACCTGAACCGCGATCCTGAGGTTCGCGCGCTGGTCCTGTATGGCGAGGGCAAGCACTTTTCGGCGGGCATGGACCTGTCGGCCTTCGACTTCATCAGTCAGCTAGCCGCGGCTGAACCAGGCCGGGCGGCCTTCGGCTTCCGCGAGGAAATCCTGCGGCTGCAAGATGCGCTGACCGCGCTGGAGGAAGCGCGCTTTCCGGTCATCGCGGTGGCGCACGGGGCGTGTATCGGCGGCGCGGTCGATCTCCTGTCGGCATGTGACATACGCCTTGCCAGCATGGACGCTGGGTTCTCAATTGAGGAAATCAATGTCGGGATGGCTGCCGATGTCGGGACGCTTCAGCGTCTGCCAAGGTTGATGCCGCCGGGCATTGTCAAGGAGTTGGCCTTTACCGGCCGCCGCTTCGGTGCCGAAGAGGCGCGCGCGTGGGGGTTCGTGAATGCCGTCCACGCCGACAAGGATGCAGCGCTTGCAGCGGCGCTGGCCCTTGCACAGGAAATCGCAGCAAAATCGCCGCTCGCAATCGCGGGGACCAAGCGGGCGTTGAACTACGCGCGCGATCACAGTGTGGCCGAAGGGCTCGATCAGATCGCCACCTGGAACGCGGGTATGCTGCGTCCGGAAGACATCACCCGCGCCATTGCCGCCCGCAAGAGTGGCAGTGCAGCAGACTATATCCCCCTGCCCCGCACAGATCCGGCCGCCCCGCCGATCTTGCCCTCCGCTTAGTCGCGAGCCGATGACTGACCAGCCCCCCTTCCGCCCGGTGCCTTTCGCCCCGCTCGATATTGCGATCGAGCCTCTGCCTGAAGGTGCCTTCGTCCTGCGCTCCCGGCTGGACGTGGTCCTGCGCCAGCCCAGCCTGCCAGCCTATCTCGCCCACCATGCGAAAGTGCGCCCCGACCATAAGTGGCTTGCCCAGCGCAGCGCCGATGGCGGCGCGTGGGATCATGTCACCTTCGGCGAGGCCAAGCGGCGGGTCGATGCGCTGGCGGCCGGGCTGCGCGCCCTTGCCATCGCGCCGGGCCGCGCGCTGGTGGTCCTGAGCGGCAACAGCATCGATCATGCACTGATGATGCTGGCGGGGATGCAGGCGGGCATCCCCGTTGCGCCGGTCTCGGTTGCCTATTCGCTCATGAGCCAGGACTTCGCCAAGCTGCGCGAAGTTGCCGCCATCGCTTCTCCCGGAGCGATCTTTGCCGATGACGGCACCCGCTTTGCCGCTGCGGCGCAGGCCATTGCAGGCGAGGGCATTCCCGTAATTGCCGCGCGCCATGCCGCACTGGGTCAGATGGGGCTCGATGAACTGGTTGCCGCTGGCGAAGCCCTGGCCGCGCCGGAGGGAGGCCGCGTCATCGATCCGCAGGCGACCGCCAAGATCATGTTCACCTCGGGCTCGACCGGGTCGCCCAAGGGGGTGCCTCTGACCCACGAGGGGCTGGTGATCGCCGCCGAATCCAACCTCACCATCACCGGCGCTCTGGGTGAGGGCGGTAACATCCGGCTCGACTGGGCACCGTGGAGCCATGTCTTCGGCGCAACCACGCTCAGCGTCTCGCTGATCGAAGGCGGCACTTTTTACATCGACGGCGGTCGCCCGATGCCGCAGCTGTTCGACGAGACGCTGCGCAACATGGCCGAGATCCAGCCCAAGCTGTTCATGACCGTCCCGGCGGCGATCGCGATGCTGGTCGATGCGCTGGAGAAGGACGATCAGCTCGCCGCCCGCATCCTCGAAAAGCTGATGATGCTGGGCTATGGCGGGGCGGCGCTGCCGGCCGACGTGGTGCGCCGGTTCCAGGCGCTCGCGATCCGCCATACCGGACACCGGATCACGGTCTGCTGCGGCTATGGCACGACCGAGACCGCGCCGGGCGGCGGGTTCGTCTACTGGCCGACCGACCAGAGCGGCACGATCGGCCTGCCGCAACCGGGCTATGCCATGAAGCTCGTGCCGATCGATGACCGGCGCTTCGAGGTGCGGATTGCCAGCCGGGCCGTGACGCGCGGCTACCTCGGCAGGGACGATCTCAACGCGGCGATCTTCGACGAGGACGGCTTCTACCGCACCGGCGACAGCGTGACCCTGCTGGACCCGGCCGATCCGCTGTCCGGACTGGCCTTCGCAGGACGGCTCAACGAGGAGTTCAAGCTGCTCAGCGGCACCTTCGTGCAGGTCGGCGCCGTGCGCTCGGCGCTGCTCGCGGCCACCGCGCCGCTGCTGCGCGACGCGGTGATCTGCGGCGAGAACGAGGCGCATATCGGCGTGCTCGCATGGCTCCATCCCGATGCGCTTGCCGCTGCCGGAGAGGATCGCGCGCGGCTGACCACGGATCTGTGCGCGCGGATCGCACGCCACAATGCCGACAATCCCGGATCGGCCTCAAGCATCAGGACCTTGCGCATTCTCGCCACCCCGCCCTCGCTTGATCGCGGCGAAGTGACCGATAAGGGCTCGATCAACCAGCGCGCGGTGCAACGCGCGAGGCCTGACGAAGTGGCCGCGCTGTTTGCCGTCCCGCTGCCCGAAGCCACGATCATGATCGGTCTCGGTGCGGACGCCTGAGCCGGTCGAAGACATTCGAAAATTTTAGTCGATGAGAACGAAATCAGCGATTTATGCGCGGATTTTTCGTCGGATTTTTCGGAAAAATATGAACTTATGATCCAGTTCATGCTTTCGGATCGAATGTCGCCCTATCAGGGGTGCGGATATCTCGAAAATAATACTTTTGCCGAAAATCTTGCAGGCGCGAAGCAATCACCCTACCTTGTGGGGGAAGGGTCGGGACACCGCCATCCGCGCACAGCTGCCGCCGGACCGGATGCCGCATCCCCAGCAAAGGTACGGAATATCTCATGATCATGGCGACCACAGCTCCGCAAGACATCGCCCGGCAGGATGCCGCGAGCTTTGAGGTCTACCGGCGCCTGCGCAATGACATCGTCACCTGCAAGTTCAAGCCCTATGACAAACTTCGCTTCGATGCGTTGCGCACGGCCTATGGGGCCGGGGTCGGCACACTGCGCGAGG
>CAZVMC010000118.1:0-7486 GCA_964628635.1 uncultured Novosphingobium sp.
GGCGCAGCTGGCCAGCAGCGCAGGCATCAAGGCCAGCAAAAGCGTGTGTGGTCGCATAGTCGGCTTGGCCTTAGCCGAGCCGCCCCACCGGCAAAAGCCCGATTGCAGACTTCCCCCCGTGGTAATGTTCAAGGTTGCGGGCTGAATCCGCGTGCCATCGTGCCGTCCCGCACCAGCGCATCAACCGCCGCCGCATCGTGACCCGGTACCAGCACCAGTCCGGGTACGGCTTTGAGCAAGCGGTTGAGCGCAATCGTCTGCCGGAACACCGCGTCGCGATCGTCTCCATGCGCCCCGCTGGTCATCACATAGCGCGATCGTGGGGCGATCAGCCGGACATTGTCGAGCAGCGATGCGGTATCGCCCATGAAGATGAACTCGCGCCCATCGGCGCGGCGAACATAGACCATCTGCGAACCGGGAGTATGACCCGGCGCGCGGATTAGCACCACGCCCGGGGCAACGGCTTTGATCCCCTGATAAGCGAAGGGTTTGTAACCGGCGCGCCAATCGGATGACCAAAAGCGGTCAAAAGCGCTTTCTGCGACTTGTTCAGGATTGAGCAGTGCCTTCGACAACACAGCTGACCGGTTCCGGCTTTGCAGCAATCCGCCGATATGATCGCCATGCCCATGGGTGACGACGATCAACCCGGCTTGATCGAGCGCCTGCTGCACATGGGTCCAGGCCGCGGTATCATAAAACTTGGTCCATCGGTCTGACCAGGCCATCGCAGCATCGTTGCCGGTATCGACAATCGCCGAACGATCCGGCCAGACCAACCGATAGCTGTTTCGCGCCAGTTCCAACTCGCCCCAGTCGGTTCCAGTCACCATGGCGATTTTCGGAACGCTCGAGCGGTAGAGGGTTTCAACCTCGATCCGCTCTGGCCCTGCACCCGGAATTGTTGTCGCTTCGCGCCGCAACGCTGCGATATCGAGCGGAAATGCGCCCTCGCGCGGCGACCGGTTGTCGTAGAACAGCCAATAGGTCGCCGCTGCCAGCACCACAGCTAAAAGCAGTATGCTACGCACGAGCCAAGCCTTCATCGCTAAGCCTCCCTTCAGGCCAACATCCCGAATCACGCTTCCAATTCGAGTGGGGGCTGGGTTTAGCCAAAATTTGACACCGTTACGTCCAGCGGATTAGATTGCGCATCGACCAACCGGCATAACGGATTGTCAAAGGAATTGGGTTGTGCGGAATATTACGGTAGCCTTCGCCTGTTTCGCTCTCTTATCGACTGCTTCTAGCGCTATTGCACAACAATCATCTCCTAATAGTGATGCTTGGGTTCCTCCGATAGTTATTTCATCGCCGCTAAGTGACAAAAACTGGTGGGGCATTGGAAATACTCCAATTGCAATATCTCCGGCGATTACACCAGTGGCAGGCGAGTCCATCGCTGCGACAGCGCAACGCTTGGCCGATTCGAAGCTGCGACAATTCTGCAAGATCCTTGGCTACAAGGGAGCTGTTGCCCTGGCTTATACTGTGTCAGGCAACAGACTGACCTCAATTGACTATGGAGTGTGCTACTACCGCCCGGCCAACCCGGCTGAAGCGAACTGAAGGCCGTATTTGCACCATACCACCGGTCAACGCAAAACGCTCACGATTATCGCGCCTGCCACGCGCCCACGGCACCGCCAAAATTGGGTAACCCGCCGCATTTCCCTTGTCTCCATAGCAATCGGTTCGCCGCTATGAAGGATGCCAAGGTGATTCGGTCTGCGGAGCTCGGTTCTTGAATACAATTGCGGTCCGCTATGCGCTGCCGGATCCGGCGCTGTTCGATTTTGTCCCGGTCTATCTTGAAGCGGCGGTCTCTGGCGGCGAAATTACCGACCTGCTGCCGCCGGACATGCCATCGCTGCGGTTCAATATCGAAGGCACCTGGCTTCATGGTGCCAGCCAGACAACACTGGAAGCTCCACCGGATCGAGGGGTGCTTCACGGCACTTCCAGCAAGGCCCACTGGATCGCCGGCGAAGGCACCGGGTTTGCGATCGGACTCAACCCGCTGGTTTGGCCCGGATTACTCGGCAAGCGCGCTGATGACGTCATCGATCAAGTCGTGCCGCTTGGTGACTTTCTGGGGCCGGTCTGGAACGGACTGATCGATGCGATCTGCGGCGCAAGCGATTTCGAAGGCCGCGTGGCAGCAGCCAATTCCTTCTTGCTCGCAGCAGTCCGGCCGCCGGTACGAGAGCCGCTGCAAAGCCAAATCGTCGCTATCCGCCTCGCGCTGGCCGACCCGGATTGCGGATCAGTCGCCGAGCTCGCCTTGCGCGCCGGGGTTTCAACCCGCCAGCTCGAGCGGATTGCCCGGACTTGCTTCGGCTTCACGCCGAAAACGCTGATCCGCCGCGAACGGTTTCGGCGGATGCTGCACCGGGCCGATGCCATGTCCTACAGGCAGTGGCGCGATTTCCTCGATCTGCAATATGTCGACCAGAGCCATATGATCCGCGAATTCAAGCACTTCATGGGAATGCCGCCCAGCCGCTACTTTGCGCTGGAGCGGCCGCTGGTTTCGGCCGCGTTCCAATCGTTCTGGGCCTTGATGGGGGTCACGCCAGACCGGACCTATTGGGCCCGAGATAGCGAGCCGGCTTAGTCAACGTCCTCGACATCAACCTTTTCGCCCGTCACCCGCTGCGCCAAAGCGGCGGCCATGAACGGATCGAGTGCGCCATCGAGCACGTCGCTGGGCGTGGGTGAAGTCCAGCCGGTGCGCAGGTCTTTCACCATCTGATAGGGCTGCAAGACATAGCTGCGGATCTGGTGGCCCCAGCCGATGTCGCTCTTCGCGGC
Organism: uncultured Novosphingobium sp.; assembly: GCA_964628635.1. GTDB lineage: Bacteria > Pseudomonadota > Alphaproteobacteria > Sphingomonadales > Sphingomonadaceae > Novosphingobium. The sequence continues at coordinate 2,818 of CAZVMC010000118.1, forward strand.
GTGCTCGGCACCGGCTGCTTCCTCACGCCGCTGCATTTCGGCTTCCCAGAGGCGTGATTTGAGCATGCCCATACAGATTTCGCGGTTTTTGTGCTGGCTGCGGTCCTGCTGGCTCGCGACGATGATCCCGCTCGGCACGTGGGTCATCCGCACGGCAGAGTCGGTCGTGTTGACGTGCTGCCCGCCCGCCCCCGAAGCGCGGTAGGTGTCGATCTTCAGATCGGCCGGATTGATCTCGATATGGAAGCTATCGTCGATCACCGGATAGACCCAGACCGAGCTGAACGAGGTGTGTCGCCGCGCCGATGAATCGTAGGGGCTGATCCGCACCAGCCGGTGCACCCCGCTTTCAACCTTGGCATAGCCATAGGCGTTCTCACCTTTGACGAGGATCGTCGCCGATTTGATTCCAGCCTGATCGCCAGCCTGGTATTCGATCGTCTCGGTCTTGTAGCCGCGCTTGTCGGCCCAGCGAGCGTACATGCGGAACAGCATTTCAGCCCAATCCTGGCTCTCGGTTCCACCGGCCCCGGCGTGGATTTCGATGTAGGTATCGAAACTGTCGGCCTCGCCCGCCAGCAAGGCCTGGACCTTGTCGGCATCGGCGCGATCGGCCAGCGCGGCGAGTGCGGCGAGACCTTCCTCGACCGTCGCCTCATCATCTTCCATTTCGCCGAGCTCAACAAACTCGACGGCGTCAGCCATCTGCGCAGAGATATCCTTGACGGTGCCGATCGCAGCTTCGAGCCGGCGGCGTTCCTTCATCACCGCTTCGGCATCCTTGGGATTGTTCCACAGGGTCGGATCTTCAACCCGCGCATTGAGCTCGTCGAGCCGCCGCAGCGCGCGGTCCCAGTCAAGGAACTTGCGGACCAGCGCGAGCGCCTTTTCAATTCGGTCGATATGGGCCTGCCCTTCGGCACGCATGACTGCAAACTCCGCGAAAATGTGAGCGCGCCGCTTAGCGGAGCGGCGGGGATTGTAAAGGCGCAGTGCTTGCAAGCTGCTGTCACCTTTACGTACTTCCGTTCGTCCTGAGGAGGAACCGAGGCCGAAGGCCGAGTGGCCGTCTCGAAGGACACTAGTCCCGCGCTGGGTGGTTCGAGACGGGCCTTCGCTTCGCTCTGTCCCTCCTCACCACGATCGGTAATCCAGGCAAAAGGCGACAACCACTAACGCCGCAGCGCCCGCACAGCTTCAAGCGTCAGCCGGACATGGTCTTTGTAGTCCATGTTGGAGTGGACGAATTTGATCTTGCCATCCTTGGCGATGACATAGCTCGTGCGGCTGGTAAGCCCGGTGCTTGCGCCTTCGCGCTTCAGATCGACATCGTAAGCGCTGATGATCGCCGGGGTGGCAGCCAGAACGGCAAATTTGTTGCGGCACGCTTCTTTCGAGAACCGCTCAAGCGTGGGCAGATCGTCCGCCGACATGCCAATCACCGTCGCGCCCGCCTTGGCAAAATCACCGCTGGCATCGGCAAAGGCTTTGGCCTCCAGCGTGCAACCCTGGGTAAACGCCTTTGGGTAAAAGTAGAGCACCACCGGCCCTTTGCGCAGCGCGGTGCGCAGGTTGAAAGCGAACCGTTTTCCGGCCAGCGCCCCCTGGGCCGTGAAGGCCGGGGCGGTCACACCGGCTGGCAAGTCCGCTTGCCCGGGCCCCGCTGCGAACAGCAGGGCGAGTGCGGCGGAAAGTGCAAGCGGCTTCTTCATGGCTAAGTCCTATTCCGTTGCCACAGAACTATCAGCAGCAATTGTCGGGCTTGCGGCTGGCGCGGCATCATCTGAGGAACCCGTCGAATCCCCACCGCTGCTGGCCCTCGCAGGTGACGCTTTAGGCTGCCCCGCCCGCCTGATCGCGGCGATCAGGGCGTTGCGTTGCTCTTCCAATTCATCCTGCCGGGTCGCGCGCTTGGCCTCGGTATCGGCCTTGAACGCTTCCCAGATAATCTGCGATTTGGGATCGGAACTCGGCATCCCGGAATAAACCAACTTCCCACTCGTGCGATCCACCCGGGCCATGCGGATCTCCGCTGGCGCGACGAATGGTAGCTCGCTCCAGCGCGGCTTGGTGGCCTGGACCATCTGCTTGAAGATCGGCGCCGCCAAAGTGCCGCCCTGCGCATAGCCGCCCAGCGAGCGCGGCTGGTCGAACCCGATGTATACCGCACTGACAAAGTCCTGATTGCCGCCCGCGAACCACACATTGGTCGGCCCCGTGGTCGTGCCGGTCTTGCCGAACAGTGGCACGCCCAGATCGCGCAAGGTGATCGCAGTGCCGCGCGTGACCACACCTTCAAGCATATGGACCGTCTGGTAAGCGGTGCGTGCGTCCATGGTCTGCTTGCCGCGCGATCCGAAGCGCGGCATCGGTTTGCCATCCCACTGCGCCATATTGCAGCGCTCGCACCGGCGTGTATCGGCGCGCCAGATCACTTTGCCGGTGCGGTCCTGCACATAATCGATCAGCGAGGGATCATACTGCAGGCCGTTGTTCGCCAGCGCGGCATAGGCGTTGGTCAGTTGCAGCACGGTCGTTTCACCAGCGCCGAGCGCAAAAGCCAGATAGGGTTGGTACTGCCCGATCCCGACCGCGGCGATTTGCTTGACGACATTCTCCATCCCGGCATCGTTGGCGATGCGCACGGTCATCAGGTTGCGTGACTGTTCCAGCCCCCATCGCATCGTATGGTTGCCCGATCCGCCGCCGCCGCCGAAGTTGACGAAGCATTTCTCACCATAGCGCGCGCCCTGGTAGACGCAGAATTTGCCATCGAGAATTTGGGTCGACGGGCTCATCCCGTGATCGAGGCCAGTGGCATAGACGAAGGGTTTGATCGTCGATCCGGGCTGCCGCATCGCCTGGGTCGCGCGGTTGAAAGCGCCCAGGCCGGAATCGAACCCGCCCTGCACCGCCAGCACGCGCCCGTTGCGCGGGTTCTGCACGACCATGCCGCCCGAAACCTCGGGAACCGCCCGCAATGACCAAGCCTTGTTTCCGCTGGGCGCTGCGACAACGATATCGCCGGCGCGCAGCTTGTCCGGCACGCCGGTGAGCGGCCCGGTTGTGCCATCAGCGAAACCGATCTTGGCTTGGCCGCCGCTGCGGGAAATCACAATGCCCGCGCGCCAGTCCTGATAGTCGATCGACACGTTTTCGGCCGTTAGCTGGCTTTGCCAGGCATCGGTATCGATATCGACGTGCTTGATCGGCCCGGTCCAGCCGCGCCCGCCATGATAGCGGATCAGCCCCGCACGTAGCGCATCCTGGCTGGCTTTCTGCATCGCCGGATCGAGCGAGGTGCGAACCCACAGGCCGCCTTCGTAAACGCTGTTCGGCCCATCTTCGGCCTTTTCGCCGTATTTGGCGATCAGGCGGCGGCGGACCTCTTCCACATAATACCCAACCGAAGGGTCATAAACTTCGGCCCGGCGCGGGATCAGCCCCAGCGGCTCGGCACGAGCCGCATCGGCCTGAGCCTGGGTGATATGGCCATTGTCGACCATCTGCCCGAGCACATAATTGCGGCGCTCCAGCGCTTCTTCGGCACCGCTGGCCCGCCCATATTTTTCAGGGGCCTTGGGCAGGATCGCGAGAAACACCTCTTCATGCAGGGCCAGGTCGCCCACATCCTTGCCGAAATAGGCGCGCGCTGCCGCCTGGACGCCGAAGGACTGACGACCGAGCGGAATCTCGTTGAGGTACAGTTCAAGGATCTGCTGCTTGTTGAGCGCTGACTCAATCCGCCGGGCCAGGATGATTTCCTTGAACTTGCGGGTCAGCGAATACTCGTTGGTCAGCAGGATGTTCTTGGCGACCTGTTGGGTGATGGTCGAGCCGCCCACCGCGCGGCCGGTGCGCGCCGGGTTGAGGTAATCGACCACGGCACCAGCCAGACCGGTGTAATCGACCCCGCCGTGGCTCCAAAAGGTTTTGTCTTCGGCCGAGAGATAGGCGTTGATCAGCGGCTTGGGGAAATCGACAAAGCGCAGCTGCACCCGGCGTTCGCGCGCATAGGAATAGACGATCTGCCCATCGATCCCGCGCACCATCGTGGGCAGCTGCGGTTGGTAGTTGACCAATTTGTCTGTGGAGGGGAGCGTGCGCAGCAGCACCAACCAGAGCAGCCCATAAATCAGCAGCAATCCGCCGAGCGCCCAACCCAGCCGGCGGAACCAGCGCTTCTCGCGCCAGTTGCTGGCAAACCAGGTGCCGAACCGGGTTTCTTCCAACCGACCCAGCAAACCTCCGGCTTCGCGGCGGATACGATAGCTGACGGATTCGGGAGCTTCGGCTTGCGACATGGGATTTCTCTAGCACGGCGATTTGCGGCAAGGCCAGACCCTTGCGCAGTTGGCCTAGCGGACCGACTGCCGGGCGAAGAAGACCTGGATTGCCCGCGCCAAGGCTGTTGCGAAATCGGATCGGCCGCTGGCCGAGGCCAGTCGTCCGGCATCTTCGGGGTTGTTGATGTACCCGGCTTCAAACAGCAGCGAAGGAACATCGGGCGACTTGAGCACGGCGAATGCGGCCGATTGCACCGTATCCTCTCTAAACCGCAGCCGTCCGGCCCCTTCGCGAATGATCAATCGTCCGAACAGTTCAGACTGCGTCTGCGTTTCGCGTTGCGAGAGGTCGACCAGGATCGCGCTGACCGCATCGGACTGAT
>CAZVMC010000119.1:0-7323 GCA_964628635.1 uncultured Novosphingobium sp.
ATTGGCGACGATGTAGGACAGCGTCTGTTCGGGGGTCACGTCCTTGCCGTCGATCTTCATCACCACGTCACCGGGGCGGATTCCGGCATTGGCAGCAGCCCGGCCCGGCTGGACGGTCTGGACGAATTCGCCGCGGTTGCGCGGCAGGCCGAGCGAGGCCGCCAGGTCTTCGTCAACCGGCTGGATTTGCAAACCCAGATAGCCGCGCTCGATCGCTTGTCCCGCGCGCAGCCGCTCGACAATCGGCGCGGCGGTTTCGGCGGGAATGGCAAAACCGATCCCGACCGAGCCGCCGGTGGGGCTGAAAATCGCATTGTTGATGCCGATCACGTTGCCCTTCATGTCGAACAGCGGCCCGCCCGAATTGCCGCGGTTGATCGAGGCGTCGGTCTGGATGAAGCGGTCATAGGCGCCCGAGCCGGTGTTGCGCAGCATGGCAGAGATGATCCCGCTCGTCACCGTGCCCGACAGCCCAAAGGGATTGCCGATCGCGATCACCCAGTCACCCACCCGCGCGGTGCGGCTGTCACCGAACTTGACGAAGGGCAGCGGCTTGCCGGCCTCAATCTTGAGCACTGCCAGATCGGACTGGGCATCGCGGCCCACCAGCGTGGCGGGATATTCGGTCCCGTCGGACATGGTGACGGTGATCGATTCGACCTCGCCCCGGCCTTCGGCAGTAATCACGTGATTGTTGGTGACGACATAGCCGTCGGCCGAGATAATGAAGCCCGAACCCAGCGACTGGGCCTCACGCGTCTGGGCGCCTCCGCCCCCGCCGCCGTTGCCGCCAAACATCCCTTCAAACGGGGTACCGGCAAAAGGATTGCCCTGCACGCGCACGCGCTGGCGGGTCGAGATGTTGACCACGGCGGGCTGGAGCTGCTGGGTCAGATCGGCGAAGCTGGCCGGAGCACCGGCACGGGGGACCACGCTTTCCATCTGCGCGGCGTCGTTTTGCGCCACTTGCGCCCCGGCCGGAAAGCCGGTGGCCAGAGTCAGGGCAGAGCCGCCCAACAGCAGTGCAGTCGTCACTCCATAGGCATAACGCACGGGTCTTCGTCCTTCATTCGCGGGGCACACTTGCCCCATTCAGCAAGCCCCGATTCAAGCCGAATGGCCTTAACCGGGATTGAACGGCCCCCGCGCTTTGGTCGGCGCAGGGGAGCGGTTCATCGATCACCCTTGAATTGCCGCAGGTAATCGTTGTCACGATCGAGCAGGATGGTGCTGCCGCCCCGGTTGGCCGGATTGAAAGTGGCATCGTAGCTCTTCATGGCCCGATAGAAGTCATAGAAGCCCGGATCCTTGCCAAAACTCTCCGCATAGATCTGCGCAGAGCGCGCTTCGGCATTACCGCGAATAATCTGTGCGTCGCGTTCGCCCTGGGCGCGGATCGTGGTCGCTTCCTTCTGGCGGGCGGCCTTCATCGATTCGAAGGCCGCGTCGAGCGCTCCGGCTGGCAAGTCCGCGCTCTTGATCCGCACGTCGATCACCTGCGCGCCATATTCGCGCGCTTGCCGATCAAGCCCGTCCTTGATCCGCAGCATGACTGCGCCGCGCTCGGCGGTGAGCAAAGACTGGAAAGTCTGCTTGCCCAGTTCCTGCCGCAGCACGGAGGAAAGGATCGGCTGGAGCTGCGCGATCACCCGATCTTCAGAGCCTGCGGTGCGGACCATCTTGACCGGATCGATGATCCGGAAGCGGGCAAAGGCATCGACTTCCAGCCGCAGCTGGTCGGTCGATTGGACCAGCTGGCGCTCCATCTGGAAAGTCAGCAGCTGCTTGTTCACGCGCACCACATCCTCGAAAAACGGGATGCGCGCGGAAACACCCGCGCCGGTGCTGCCAAACGGCACATTGGGGCGGAACTTGTTGATCACCCGCACCGGCTCACCCAGCCGGACGACGACCGCCTGCTCGGTTTCATCCACCACCACGAGGCTGGAAAACAGCGCGATCAGCGCCGCCGCGATCAGGCCAATGGTCAGCTTGTTCAGACGCATCACAGCTTCCATGTCACTGCCCTCCCGCTGTCGAAGGTTCAGGGGCCGGGCGGCGGCGCACTTCGGGCAGCGGCAAGTACGGCACGGTGCCCGAATTGCCGACGATCACCTTCTCGTTGTTGGCCAGGACCCGCTCCATGGTCTCGTAATAAAGCCGTCGCCGCGTCACCTCGGGGGAGAGGCGGTATTGCTCGTAGACCGAGTTGAAGGCCGAAGCCTCACCCTCGGCGATCGCGATCTTTTGCTGGGCCCAGCCTTGCGATTCCGAGATGACGCGCTGCGCATCCTGCTGCGCGTTGTTCACTTCCTGAAAGGCATCGGCGACCTTATTGGGCGGATCGGCCTTCTTGATTTCGACCCCCAGCACCTGCACGCCCGCGCGATAGGCATCGAGCACGGCCTGCATTCGCCGCCGGACATTGTCCTGCAATTCGCCGCGCCCCGAACCGCCCCAGACCGCGTTCAATGGCAGCTCAGCGACCGACGACCGCATCGCCGCTTCGGCCACTTCCGCGACCGTCACCTCGGGATCGGACAGTTCGAAGGTGAAGGCCTCCAGATCCTTGATCTTCCAGCGGATCTGGTAGGACAGATTGACCAGATTCTTGTCGCTGGTCAGGATCAGGTTCTCCGCATCGCCAGCCGGCAAGCGGGTCAGGATGATGGTGGTCACGTCGCGCTTGGCGACCGACTGGAACGGCCAGGGCAGAGTTAGCGCCACACCGGGGCCAAGGGTGCGCGAATACTTCCCGAAGGTGGTTACGATGCCCTGCTCCTTTTGCCCCACCAGGTGCATCGAGCTCAGGCCGACCCAGGCCAGCGCCAGCAATCCGGCCATCGCCGGCAGCCACGAGCGCCCGTCCGCACGGCGCGGAAACCGCGGGCCGCCACCGCTGCCGCCTGAATTGCCGCCGCCACCGCCGCGTCCCGGGCGATTGCGGAAGATGTCCTCAATCGAGGCGGAGCGGCGCGGCGGCGCGGATTCGTCGCCACCGGCGGGGAGCCACGGGTTGCGTGGGCCGCGCGCCGGTGGATCGGCTGGCGGTTCATCGCTGCCCGGTGCGCCGCCTTCTGCCGGTGGCTCATCGCCGCCGCCGCTGGATCCACTGCCCCACGGGCTGCGTTTTCCGGCCATCGCCAGAACCCGGCCCGACAAATCTCCAAGAATTCCTCTCATGAGCAGGGTTATAGGTATGACCGCTGCAAAAAACAGTGCCTCTGCCCGGTTTTTCGCTTTAGGGGCCAGCCCAGCCGATCGGCGGCTCCATCAAGCGGACAGTCATGAGCGATAGCGAAGCCTTGAAACAGCACCTGCCTGCCGAAGCGCGGACCCGTGTCCAGTCGCTGCGGCTGGCCGATGGAGCCGCAACGGTCGTGCTTGAGGGCAGCGGGCTCGATGGTTCGGCGGCTGCAGCGCTGGAAGCAGCGGTCAAGGCGGCTTTGCTGGCCCAGCCCGGGGTCAGCGAAGCCCGTGTGGCGATCATGGCTGACAAGCCCCAGCGCCGGATCATCGCGGTCGGATCGGGCAAGGGCGGAGTCGGCAAATCGACCGTCTCGGTCAATCTGGCGATCGCACTGGCGCGGATGGGCCGCAAGGTCGGGATCGTCGATGCCGATGTCTATGGCCCCAGCCAGCCGCGCCTGCTTGGGGCCGAGGGGACCAAGCCGACTGCCGAGGGCGACAAGCTGGTCCCGGTCCAGACCAAATGGGGCGTGCCGTTGCTCTCGATGGGCCAGCTGGTCGAACCCGGCAAGGCGCTGGCCTGGCGCGGACCGATGGCGGGTAATGCGCTGGGTCAATTGATCGACGCCAAATGGGGCGCGGTCGATACACTCGTCGTCGATCTGCCGCCCGGGACTGGCGACGTGCAACTGACCATGCTCCAAAAGCACAAGCCCGCCGGGGCTGTAATCGTCTCCACTCCGCAGGATCTGGCGCTGATCGATGCGGCGCGGGCAATGCAACTGTTCGATGTCGGCCAAGTTCCGCTGATCGGGATGGTGGAGAACATGGCCGGTTATGCCTGCCCGCATTGCGGCGAGGTGAGCGATCCCTTTGGCGCGGGCGGGGCAGAGGCGATGGCAGGGCGCCTCGACCTGCCGTTCTTGGGCAGGGTTCCGCTCGATCCCGTGATCCGGCAGAATAGCGATGCCGGTGCGCCCCCGGCCGCCAGCGACAACCCCCAAGCCGCTGCTTTCGCCGAAATTGCCGCGCGCGTTGCGGCCTGGCTCGAGAGCCACTAAGCCGCGCCCATGCACATCACGCGGCGCGGTGTCATTCTGGGGGTTGGGGCAGCAAGCGGCTTGGTCGTCGCCTGGGCGCTCACCCCGCGCAAGTTCCCCGCGCCGCTGGTCCCCGGCAAGGGCGAAGCGGTGTTCGATGCCTGGCTCAAGATCGGTAGCGACGGGGTGGTCACGGTCGCGGTTCCGCAGCTTGAGATGGGGCAGGGTATCACCACCCTGCTGCCGCAGATCGTAGCGGTCGAGCTTGGGGCGGACTGGCGGCAGATCGCGGTGGAGCCTGCACCGCTCAGCGGAGCCTATGCCAATGCCGCGCTCGCCGCGCATTGGGCGCCGCTGTGGATGCCTGCGGCGGTAGGGCTGGCGGATGCACCCGATAGCCTGATCGCCCGGCGCTTTGCCCAGAGCGAGGATTTTACTGCGACCGCCGACGGCTTGTCGCTCGCTGCTTACGAACTGCCCGCCCGGATCGCAGCAGCCAATGCCCGGGCCATGCTGTGCATGGCCGCTGCCGAAGAATGGGGGGTCAATTGGGAGGAATGCGCGGCACAGGACGGCTTCGTCGTCCATGACAAGAAGAAGCTTTCCTTTGCCGCACTGGCGCTGAAGGCTGCGGATTTCTCACCGCCCGATCCGGCTGCGCTGCGTCCGCAGCCTGTCAGCGAACGCGGCAGCGAGTTTCCGGAAGGCGCCAAGCTGGCTTTCCCGCGGCTCGACCTGCCCAGCAAAGTCGACGGATCGATGCTCTTCGCGGGTGACGTCCGCCTGCCCGACATGGTCTATGCCGCGATCCGCAACGCGCCGATTGCGGCGGGTGAGCTCGCCGGGTTCGATGCCGGGCAGGCCAACAAGATCCGCGGGCTGATCAAGCTCGTGTCGGGTCCGCGCTGGCTCGCCGCGGTCGCGACCGACTGGTGGGCGGCCGAGCGCGCGCTTAGCCACATCGCGCCGCGCTTTGCCGCGACCGACCGGGCAGACAGCGGCAAGATTGCCGAATTGCTCGAACAGGCGCTGCGCAAAGGCGATGCCTTGCGGGTGGCCGAACTGGGCGATCCTGACACCTACCTTGCGGGCAAGTTCGAGCACGTCGCCCGGTTCCGCGCCGGCCCGGCGCTCCACGCTACCGTTGAGACCACGACTGCCACCGCGCGGCTGCGCGATGGAAAACTGGAGCTGTGGCTCGCCACCCAGGCCCCGGAAGCGGCGCGGCGGGCAGCGGCGGCGGCACTCGACCTCTCGCCCGGCGATGTCACGCTTTACCCGATGCCTGCCGGCGGCAGCTTCGATCGGCGGCTGGAGCATGAGGTGGCCGCGCAGGCGGCACTGATCGCGCGCGATGTGGGCAAACCGGTGCAGCTGGTCTGGTCGCGCTGGCAGGAGCATCTCGCCGCCCCGCCGCGCCCGCCAGTATCCGCCGTGCTCGCCGCGCGAACCGCGCCTGATGGCTCGATCACCGCCTGGAAAACGCGAATTGCCGTCCCTGCCACGCCGCAAGAATTCGGCGCGCGATTGTTTGGCCGCGACGACGCGCGCGCTGCGCTCGCCGCGCAAGGCAGCAAGTCAGCGCTGGCGATCGAGGGCGCGGTGCCGCCCTATGCGATCGACAATCTGGTGGTGGAGCACGTCCCGGTGGCGCTGCCGCTGCCTACGGGACGGATGCGCGGCAATGCCCATGGCTATACCTGCTTTTTTACCGAGTGCTTTGTTGATGAACTGGCGCATCGCGCCGGGCGTGAGCCGATGTCGTTCCGCATCGGGATGCTGGGGCATGATCTCAAGCTCGCGCAATGCCTGCAGCGTGCAGCCACGCTGGCGCAGTGGAACGGCGGGGTAGCCGGATCGGGCCAGGGGATCGCCTGCCATCTGATCGAGCGGCTGGGTGTGCAGGGGCGGATCGCGGTGGTCGCAACCGCACAACTGGGTGAGCGCGGGGTCCGGGTTGAGAAGCTCACAGCCGTTGCCGACATCGGCCGGATTGTTAATGTCGATGTTGCCCGCCAGCAGATCGAGGGCGGACTGGTCTTCGGGCTTGGCCTCGCGGCCGGGGCCAGCACCAATTATGCCGATGGACTGCCGCTGACCGGGCGGCTCGGTATGTTGAACTTGCCGCTGCTGGCCGATTGTCCGGAGATTGACGTGGAATTTGTCGATAGCGATGACGCTCCCTTCGATCCGGGTGAGCTGGGTGTAGCCGCAGTCGCTCCGGCGGTAGCAAACGCGTTGTTCGCCAACAGCGCCGCCCGGCTGCGCAGCCTGCCCTTGCTGGCGGAACAGGCATGAGCCGCGCCGCCCAGCGCCTGCCCGCCGATCATCCGGCGGTGCAAGTCGGCAAGATCGGCTTGCTGCTGGTCAACCTTGGCACGCCCGATGCGCCGACCCCGGCTGCTGTGCGGCGCTACTTGCGCGAGTTCCTGTCCGATCCCCGCGTGGTGGAAATTCCCAAACTGGTCTGGTGGCCGATCCTCAACGCGATCATCCTCACCACCCGGCCCAAGAAATCGGCCCATGCTTATGCCCAGGTCTGGGGGCCGGATGGCTCGCCGCTCGCCGCGATCACCAAGGCCCAGGCCGAGGCCTTGCAGGCACGGTTGGGAGACAGCGTGCTGGTCCGCTGGGGGATGCGCTATGGCAATCCGGCGCTGGGAGCGGAATTGGCCGCGCTCAAGGCTGCCGGGTGCGACCGGGTGCTGGTCGCGCCGCTCTACCCGCAGTATTCGGGTGCAACGACAGCTACGGCGGTCGATGCGCTGGGCGCGGCGCTCGCCAAGCTGCGCTGGCAGCCTGCCTTGCGCACACTGCCGCCCTATTACGACGATCCGCTGCACATTCTTGCCCTGCGCGACGATCTCAGCCGCCAATTGGGCGCGCTGGACTTCCAGCCCGAAGTCCTGTTGCTCAGCTTCCACGGTATGCCGGAACGAACGCTCCACAAGGGCGATCCCTACCACTGCCAGTGCCGCAAGACCGCGCGGCTGCTGACCGAAATGCTCGCCCCAGCCTTTCCGGGCCTGAGGATCGAGGTGGCCTTCCAGTCACGCTTCGGCCGCGCCAAGTGGCTCGAACCCGCGACCGAGGA
>CAZVMC010000120.1:0-7261 GCA_964628635.1 uncultured Novosphingobium sp.
ATCATCGAGAACATCGACATCGGCGGGCCGAGCATGGTCCGCTCGGCGGCGAAGAACCATGCCTTTGTCACCATCGTCACCGATCCGGCCGACTATCCGGCGCTGCTCGAGGAACTGTCGGCGAAGAACGGCGCGACCGGTTACGACTTCCGCCGCCTGATGGCCGGGCGCGCCTATGCCGCAACCGCAGCCTACGATGCGATGATCAGCCAGTGGTTCGCCTTCGCCGATCAGCAACAACTGTTCCCCGAAACCCTCGCGGTGATGGGCAGCCGCGCGGCCGAGCTGCGCTACGGCGAGAACCCGCACCAGCGCGCCGCGCTCTACTTGCCGAAAGGTCCGCACGGGAAGGGGATCGCCCAGGCCGAACAGGTGCAAGGCAAGGAATTGTCCTACAACAATTACAACGATGCCGATGCAGCGCTGGAACTGGTGGCCGAGTTCAAGGGGCAGGCTCCGGCGGTCGTGATCGTCAAGCACGCCAATCCCTGCGGGGTGGCGCAAAGCTCAAGCCTGCTTGAGGCCTGGCAAGGCGCGCTGGAATGCGATGACGTTTCGGCCTTTGGCGGGATCGTTGCGGTCAATGCGGTGCTCGATGGTCCGACCGCCGAGGCGATCTGCAAGATCTTCACCGAGGTCGTCGTCGCGCCCGATGCCGATGCCGATGCCCGCGCGCTGTTTGCCGCGAAGAAGAACTTGCGGCTGCTGCTGACCGGCGACCTGCCCGATCCGCGCCGGGGCGGTTTGGCGGTCAAGCCGATCACCGGCGGGCTGCTGGTGCAGAGCCGTGACAACGGGGCAATCACCGAGGCCGATTTGAAAGTCGTGACCAAGCGCGCGCCGACCGCGCAGGAGTTGAAGGACTGCCTCTTCGCCTGGACGATCGCGCGGCACGTGAAGTCCAACGCGATTGTCTATGCCAAAGACGGCATCACCGCCGGGATCGGCGCAGGGCAGATGAACCGGCGCGATAGCTCGCGGATCGCGGCGATGAAGGCAGCCGAGGCGGCGGAGAAATTCGGCTGGGCGCAAAGCCGCACTGTTGGCTCGGCAGTCGCCTCCGACGCTTTCTTCCCTTTCGCCGATGGCCTGCTGGCCGCTGCCGAGGCTGGCGCCACCGCAGTGATCCAGCCCGGCGGCTCGATCCGCGACGACGAAGTCATCGCTGCCGCAGACGCGGCTGGTTTGGCGATGGTCTTCACCGGCATGCGGCACTTCCGGCACTAGAAAATCAATCCCACCCCCGTTCGTGTCGAGCATTGTCGAGACACCTTAGGCCGCGCTTTGTGTCTCGACTTCGCTCGACACGAACGGGTCTGGGAGGGGGTTCGGGCGAACCCACTCACTCCACCGCACGCGGCCCTCACTTCGTCGCACCTGTCTGCAACCTTACGGGAAGTTCACCCGAAGGTAAGCAGTGACACGCAAGAAGGGCGGCAAGTCCGTAATTGAAGATGAAGACCCATGACCCTGTCGAATTCCAGCTTCACCCGTTCTTTCGCCGTCGGCTTCATGCTGGGGGCGGCGGCGCTGTTCATGAATCTCAGCGAGCCGCAGCGGACCGAGCTGGCATCGCGGGTAATCCCCTCGGCGCTGGCCGCTACCGTTCGCTGAAGGGCGCGCGGAGCACTATCCTTCCCGTACTGATCGCACTGGTCGCCGCCTGCCAACAGCCGGTGGTTGCGGCCGAGCGGACGGTGCAGGCCCCGGTCGCCGCCCGCCCGGCCAGCGAAGGCGCGGGCCTCAAGACAGCGGTTTTTGCCGGCGGCTGTTTCTGGGGCGTTGAGGGTGTGTTCAGCCATGTGAAGGGTGTCACCTCGGTCCTCACCGGCTATCACGGCGGCACCCCCGGCACCGCGACCTATGCGCAGGTCTCAAACGGCAACACCAAGCATGCCGAAGCGGTGAAGGTTACTTACGATCCCGGCAAAGTCCGCTACGACCAGCTGCTGCAGGTATTCTTCTCTGTCATCGCCGATCCCACCCAGCTCAACCGGCAGGGACCGGATACCGGCACGCAATACCGCTCGGCGCTGGTGCCGATGAGTGCTGAGCAGCGCGCTGTGGCCGAGGGCTATCTGGCGCAACTGCGCAAGTCCGGGTTGTGGAAGGCCCCGATCGTCACCCGGATCGAAGCCTATCAGCGCTTCCACGCCGCCGAGGCCTATCATCAGGATTTCATGTTCAAGAACCCGCGCCATCCCTACATCGTCAACTGGGACAATGCGAAAGTCGCAGCGCTCAAGAAGCAATTCCCCGGGCTTTATCAGGCGCGCTTCACGACCGGGTGATTGATGCCTATATCGCGGGAATGAGCGGACACCATCACCACCATCACGAGCCCGAAGGCGAGGACCTGACCAGCGCAGCGCAGGCCGCGCTGATCGAAGCCGGCGAGCAATGGACCGACATGCGCGCCGAAGTCTTCGGCGTGCTCGCCGCGCAGGAACGCCCGGCCTCGGCCTATGACATCGCCGAGGGGCTTTCCAAGGAACGCGGCAAGCGGGTGGCGGCCAATTCGGTTTACCGGATCCTCGATCTGTTTGTCGGCACCAACCTCGCGCGCCGGGTGGAGAGCGCCAATGCCTATGTTATCAACCCGCACCCCGGCTGCCGCCACGATTGCATCTTCCTGATCTGCGACGTTTGCGGGCGGGCGGAGCATATCGACGACGACAAGCTGACCGGAGCGCTGGTCGATGCCGCGCACACGGCAGGGTTCGCCGATATTCGCCCGGTGGTGGAGCTACGCGGGGTGTGTGAGAGTTGCTCGTAGCATCCTTCCCTTCAGGGAAGGGGGGCCAGCGAAGCTGGTGGAAGGGCTCGCGCGGGTACTCCTGACCTCGCTTGTTGGCGCGACGCCGACCTGCCGCTTCGCACATGCGCACCCTCAGGATTACTCGCTGAAGCCGCTCCACCCCGTCGCTTCGCGTCGCGGTCCCCCTCTCTTGAAGGAGAGGATTATCCCACCTGCGTCAGGCTCAGCACATTGCCATCGGGGTCGTTGAACCAGGCAACCTTGGCCCCGCCACCGGGTGAGGACCAAACGCCGTCCGCATCCTGATCGAACCCGTCGTAGACGTTGAACTTCGCGCCCTTGGCCACCAAGGCCCGCGCCGTTGCGGCGATATCGGCAACGTGCCAGCCCAGCACGGTGTGGCCCATCGCTTTGAACCCGGGTACTTCGGTCAGCCGCATCGGGGTGCGGTTGCCAGCATCGAAGGTGACGGCATGGTCATCCTCGCCCATGACCTTGAGGCCGACGACATCGGCGTAGAACGCCCTGGCCTTCGCGCGGTCGCCGGTGATGATGAAGGTAACCGGCGGCGATCCTGCGGGGATGGACATGGTGAATAAAGCTCCAAATGATCTGCCGTCGACCATGCCCTGCTGCCGGAATGCAAACAACCCCGGCCAGCAAAGCTGACCGGGGTTGCCGGCGACCCACGGAGGGCTCCGGGGTCTAACCGTTAGCCTGGGCCGATCTCAGGTGTGGCCGGGGCCGTCATCACCGCCGCGCCCACGGCCGCGCCCGCGCCCGCGATCATCGCCGGCTGGATCGTCGGCACCGCCGCTCTGACGGACATCGTCCGTGCCGCGACCACGTCCACGGTCATCACCCGGCGCATCGTCTGCACCGCGACCGCGGCGGACATCGCCCGGCGCGTCATCCGCACCACGACCCTGGCGGACATCGCCCGGGGCATCGTCGCAGCCACGGCACTGGCGCACGTGACCGGCTGGGTCATCCGCACCTCGGCGGGCGTAAGCGGCGGAACCCGCCAGAAGCTGCGCGGCGGCGAACCCGGCGAGCAGCGAAATCTTGAGCGCTTTGCGCATCGTTTCTCTCCTTGTGAGCGCCGTCAAAGGGGGACGGCACCACAACAACGCCTGCTTCAGCGAATTATTCCACGCTGCGATTTTTTTTGCGTTCCGAAGGCGCAAGGGAATAAGTGCGGGCCGCTGGCGTTGTGCTTTTGGTCAGTCTGCAACAATGTGCTTGCCGCACCTGGCGAGGGCAGGGCTGGCCGAAACGGCGAATACGGAGGGAAACATGTCCAACTCTATCAAGGCGGTCGTTCTGGCCGGCATAAGTTGTCTGGCCTTGCCTGGTCTGGCCCAGGCGCAAAGCACGGGAGCGGAACTGCCAGCGGCCCAGCCGACCAGCGAACCGGCTGGGGGCGTGCTGCGCCTCTCCACCGGAATCAACTATTCGCGCGGCGATTATGGCGATGTGCTCGATACGACGGTGATCTCAGCACCGGTCGGGCTCAAGTACACAATCGGCAATTTCAGTGTGCGAGTATCGGTGCCGTTCGTTTCGATCGACGGCCCCGGCAGTCTGATCGACACCCCGCAGGGCCGCGACGCCGGATTCGGCGGATCGGACAATTCGGGCAGTGGCTCGTCGAATTCGGGTAGCGGTTCGTCCAACTCGGGGTCGGGCTCGTCTGGATCCAATTCGGGCAGCGGCAGCAGCGGTTCGGGCAGCAGCGGAAGCGGCAGCACCAGCGGCGGTTCGGTAACTGTGCCGACGGCACCCGCCGCGACCGGCCGCCGCTCTGGCCTTGGTGACGTTTCGGTGACCATGGCCTATTCGCTGCCGCTCACCGATACGACCTTTTTCGATCTGTCTGCGCGGGTCAAAGTGCCAACTGCCTCTACCGCCAAGCGGCTCGGCACTGGTGAGGTCGATTTCACGATCGGTGGCGACCTGTCGCAGGATATCGGCAATGCCAGCTTGTGGGTTGGGGGTCGTCGTCGGTTCGTCGGCAAGCCGGTGGGTTCTACGCTGCGCGATGTCTGGGCGATTGGCGGCGGGGCCAGCTTCCGGCTGGATGGCGGCACGATCATCGGCGCGGATTACGATTGGCAGCAATCAACCTCGGCGCTCAATGGCAGCAGCAGCGAAGTGACCGGCTGGGTCAATTTCCGCCTTTCACGCAAGCTGCGGCTGCAAGTTTATGCATCAACCGGTTTCACCACCAATAGCACCGACTTTGCCGGTGGGCTGTCGCTGAGCTGGCGCTTGAACTGATCGCAGATCAGGCAGCAAGCCCCAAGGCCGCTGGTCCAAACTGGATCAGCGGCCTTTCCATTGGTTCTTGAGGAGCGCGGCCTCGGCTGCGGCATCCAGCGGATCGCCCGCGCCGATCCGGGAATAGGCAGCATCCAGTGCCGTATTACCCGTGCCGCCAGCCAGCACGGCTTCGCCGGGTTTGGCGGAGGGCTGGGCCGATGCGGTTGCTTCCACCTTCCAGCCTTCGCTGTCCCGGCAAGCGAGACCGCTTTCCTTGCCCAACTGATACTCGCGGCAATAGCGCCCATCGGCGCTGCGCACCGTCAGCAGCGGGCGCAGTTCGCGGCCATCGGCCAGTCTGGACGTGCTGAGCGAAGGCGTGGTCTCAAGCGCCAGCGAAATTCCTTGGTCTGACGATGGCACCGGCGAACCCGTCTGGAGCAGCACCGCGACTGCCACCAAACTGGCCGCAATCGCGCCGCCCAGCGGCAGCGCGTGGCGCCGCCACCAGGGCGGATTGTCATTGGCCGGTTGGGGGGCGGGCGGCTTGGCCAGACCCAGCCGGTCCAGCATTTCGGCATCGACCGGTTGCTGGGCGATCGGTGCAAACGCGCCGACGATCCTACGGTCCGTCTCTTGCCAGGCCGCTGCGCGCTCGGCCAACGCCGGATCGGCAGCAACGGCGGCTTCGACCAGCGCCATTTCCTCAGGCGGCAAAGCGCCATCGAGCCAGGCGGAGAGCTGTTCGTCGCTTGGGCGGGTCATGATTGCTGCTCCCCTGTCGCGCCAAGTGTCGCGCCGATCCGGCCGCGCGCGCGGGCGATCCGGCTCATGATCGTGCCGATCGGCACTTCGAGTGTGTCTGCCGCCTCACGGTAACTCAGCCCCTCGATGACCACGAGCACAAAAGCCGCGCGCTGGTCATCGGGAAGCTGCGCCAGAGCGCGTTGGGCCATCGCCAGTTCCGAACGGCCTTCAACCACCGCCCGGCCATCCTCGCCGATCCGCTCAGGCAGATCTTCGATCGGTACGGCCACACCCCGGCGCTGGCGGGAACGCGCGCCATCGATGTGCAGGTTTTGCGCAATCCGGTACATCCAGCTATCGACCCGGGTGCCGGGTTCGAACTGGGTGTGGCGGCTCAGCGCGCGCTCCACAGTGGCTTGCATCAGATCGTCACCATCGTCAGGGTTCCCCGCCATTGCCTGGCAGAACCGGCGCAACCGCGGCAAAGCAGCGACAATCGCGCTGCGCATCGCTTCGGTTACGGCAGTGCCGTCAGCCATTGGCTCAATCCCACAACGACCGGTACGGCGCAAAATTCCCGCAGCCCGTCCAAATAATTCGCACCCGCGCTACACAACTGAACCGGCTTGGGGAATAGTGATCGAGTTTGATCGTTGTCGCTGGTAATGGATAGCGGTCTGGACAGCGGATACACACCATGCAGGCACGACTGATCTCTTGGATCGCCGCAGCAACGATACTGGCATTTGCCGCCAGCGGCCCCGGCGCAGCGCGCGAAGGCGGTGGCGGTGGCGGGGATCCGGCCGGGGCCTCGCGCGCGCAGGAACGGCTCGATCGCGAAACCCAGCGCGCCGCCGAACGCGCCGACAAGGATGCTGCTCGCTATGCCGAAGAGCGCGCCCGGATCGAGGAGCGCGCCGCCAAAGACCCGGTCAAGGCAGCGGAAGACCTGGCCAAGCTCGATGCCGATATGGCGGAGCTGCGGATCAAGGCCGCCGAAGATGCCGCCAAGGATCAGGCCGACTATGATCGCGAGATCGCGCGTGAGGCGGAAGATGCCGCCGAAGCTGCCGCGCGCGGCGAAGATCGCGCTTCGGGCAGTAGCGAAGAAATCCGTGACCTGGGCTCCAGCGAAGGGGCCGAGCACGATCGCGATGGATACCCGGTCCGCAAGGGCGAAGTGGTGGTGCTCGATCTTACTCCGGCCAAGCTCAGCCAGGCCGAAGCGCAGGGCTTCCGCGTGATCGAGCGCACGCCGATGCCCGAACTGGGCCGCGAACTGATCCGGCTGTCCGGGCCCGCCGGGATGACAGCAGAGAACGCGCGGCAGGCGCTGGCGACGATCGATCCCGACGCTGCGATCGATCTGGTTCACTACTACGGCCTCAACCTGACCGCTGGGGAGCGCCCGCATCCCGTCCGGTCGGGTCGAATCTCGGGCAGGGGTGGTTCGGGCGGCGCCATTGCGATGATCGATACCGGGGTGAGCAGCCA
>CAZVMC010000121.1:0-7118 GCA_964628635.1 uncultured Novosphingobium sp.
AATCCAACAAGTCTGCCACGGGTTGGCGGATGGGTGATGCTGCTCGCAAGGGTCTAGAAATTGGTGCCGGCTACAGGATTCGAACCCGTGGCCCCCTGATTACAAATCAGGTGCTCTACCAACTGAGCTAAGCCGGCCCGTTCAGTGCTGCGCCCTTTGCGTCAGACTGCGCCAAAGGTCCAGCCCTCGGTTGCGGCGATTTCTGGGTTAAGGGCTGAAGGGCGCCAAAGTGCAGGATCGTGCGCGGCACGGCGCAGCCAGGCGGCGGTGATCAAGGCGTCACTGGCGTGATCGCTGATCGCGCCTCGGCCGCCGAGGGGTGCGCTGCCTAAGGCGGTCAGCGCGAGGTCCAACTCTTCGTGGCTGCGGATCTTCGATTTGGCGGGGCTGCGCCCAGCCGCCATCGCGGCGATGGTGGTGTAGATTTCAACGACGGCCGATCCTGTTTCTGGCAGCGGATCGATCGGCCAGATCGGAATGCGATCAGCAAGGCGGTGGAGCAGCCGCATCCCCGTCAGGCTCGATTTGCCGACCTGCGCCGCGCCAACCAGATTGAAATTGGAGTAAGGTTTGCACCCCATTGCTTCCTGGGCCCGCTCGGTCAACCGGAACCGCCCGCGACCCCCGCCGAAGCGGTCACCCTCGCGCCCGCCATGGCGACGGAAGTGCCGCGCGATCTCGGGGTGATCGACAAAGCTGGTCGCGGCGAGGTGCGGATCGGTTGCGGCGATCGCATCGATCTGGGCCCAAAGCGCGCGGGCGTGGGGCGGGCTGTCATGCCAGCCGGGGAAGAACGCGCCGGCATCGGCGTGGGCCAGCGAAATTCCCATGTCGAAACCGATCAGCGTGTTGGAACCAAGGTGTTCGAGCAGCCAATCAAGGACTTGATTGCGCGACCAACGGCGCTCAGGGTGGACCAGCTGCGGGGCGGCATCACCCTGGCTGCACAGCGCCACCGCGATCCCGGCATGGCGCTCGCCCTTGGCTCCGGACCAGTCGATCGCGACGAAATGATCGAAGCGCTCGGGGCTCATTCACCGCGCCGTTCGGCTCGCTTCCTCTCCCACCACTCGAGCCGTTTCGCCACCTCGCGCTCAAACCCGCGCTCGACCGGGCGGTAGTAGGTTTGCGGATTCATCTCGTCCGGCCAATAGTTTGCGCCGGAGAAGCCGTCCTCTGCCTCGTGATCGTAGGCGTAGTCCTTGCCATAGCCGATATCCTTCATCAGCTTTGTGGGCGCATTGAGGATGTTGGCGGGCGGGCTGAGGCTGCCGGTTTCCTTCGCGCTGCGCCAGGCCTCTTTCTGCGCGACATAGGCCGCATTCGATTTAGGCGCGGTGGCGAGATAGAGGCAGGCTTGGACGATCGCCAGCTCGCCCTCCGGACTGCCCAGAAACTGGTAAGCATCCTTCGCGGCGAGGCACTGCACCAAGGCCTGCGGATCGGCGAGGCCAATATCTTCGCTGGCGAAGCGCACCAGTCGCCGCAGTACATAGAGCGGCTCTTCCCCGGCGGTCAGCATCCGCGCCATGTAATAGAGACTGGCCTGCGGGTCCGATCCACGCAGTGCTTTGTGCAACGCGGAGATCAGGTTGTAGTGCCCGTCGCGATCCTTGTCATAAACCGCAACGCGGCGCTGGAGAAAAGCGCCGAGTGCGGCGGCATCGAGCGGTTCGGCAATCAATGCGTTGTAGAGCGTCTCAGCCTGGTTGAGCAGGAACCGGCCGTCTCCATCCGCGCTGGCAACCAAGGCCTCGCGCGCTTTTGCCGTGAGGGGAAGGGGGCCCGCCAGTGCCTCCGCACGGGTGAGCAATTCGCCGAGGGCAATTGCATCCAGCCGGTGCAGGATCAGCACCTGCGCCCGGCTGAGCAAGGCGGCGTTGAGCGCGAAGCTGGGGTTCTCGGTCGTCGCGCCGACCAGCGTGACGGTGCCGCGCTCAACAAAGGGCAGGAAACCGTCCTGCTGGGCGCGGTTGAAGCGGTGAATCTCGTCCACGAACAGCAGCGTACGTTGCCCCATCTTCGCGGCGGTATCGGCCTCGGCAAAAGCCTTTTTGAGATCGGCCACGCCGCTGAACACCGCGCTCACCGAAACGAACCGCATTCCCACCGCATCGGCCAGCAGCCGGGCGATGCTGGTTTTGCCGGTGCCCGGCGGCCCCCACAGGATCATGCTGGAGAGCTTGCCCGCTGCGACCATTCGCCCGATCGCGCCTTCTGGTCCGGTCAGGTGCTGCTGCCCGATTACCTGATCCAGCGCGCGCGGCCGCAGCCGGTCAGCGAGCGGGGCATCCTCGCGCGGCTCATCGGGCGCGCTGGCGGGCAGGTCGTCGGCAAAGAGGTCGGCCATGATCGCACTCTAGTCGGCCTGCACAAAATTGCACGGGTGGGGTTGCAAGAATGTATCTAAGATATATCTTGAAAGTATCTTGGACTCGAAAGGGATGTCGATGTTTTACGGATTTTCCGGCCATGGCTGTGGTCTCAAGGCCAATCGCTGGCGCGGATCGCGCAATTGGGGGCCGATGTTCATGGCCTGGGATATGGGCCGGGACGAAGGGCGCGGTCGGCGCCGTGGACGGGTGTTCGATGGCGGTGAGCTGCGGCTCGTGCTGCTCAAGCTGATCGCCGATGAACCGCGCCACGGCTATGATCTGATAAAGGCCATCGAGGAACTGACCCATGGCGCCTACGCGCCGAGCCCCGGGGTCGTTTATCCAACGCTGACAATGCTTGATGACATGGGGCTGATTGCCGAGGAACGCGGCGAAGGAACCCGCAAGCGCTTCTCGGCAACCGAAGAAGGCACCGCGCACCTTGCCGAACGTGCCGCAGAGGTTGAAGCGCTGATGGCGCGGCTGGCCGGGATGGGTGAAGAACGCGCCCGCCCCGATGCCGCCTCGGTCCGCCGGGCGATGGGCAATCTGCGGCAGGTGCTGATCGACAAGTTCCGCCGCGGTGAGGCTGGGCCTGAGATCATCGACGAGGTCGTTTCCGCGATCGATGAGCTGGCACGCAAGATCGAGAAGCTGTGATCCAAGCCGCGTTTTGCACATCCGGTTTCGTATGATACCTTCTCCCTTGTCCTGAACACAGGGAGGGGAGAGGGACGATGAGCGATACAGCCACTGGCGCGGCCAAGCCGCCCGCACTGTTCTGGATTTTTGGCGTAGTCAGCCTGCTGTGGAACGGCTTTGGCGGCTACGATTACCTGATGAGCAAACTCAAGAACCTGGATTACGTCGCCAGCGCGGTCGGCGGTGACCGGGCGCTGGCTCAGCAGATGCTTAATATGCTGGATGCCATGCCGGTCTGGGCCCATTTCCTGTGGGGATTGGGAGTATGGTCGTCGGTGTTGGGATCGCTCCTGCTGCTCGCGCGTTCGCGCCATGCTGCGCCGGTGTTTCTGGTTTCGCTGGTCGCGGCTGGTCTGAGCTTCATCTACCAAGCGACGCTGACGATGCCGGCCGGGCTCGACAACCCGCTGATGAAGGTGATGCCGCTAGTGATTCTGGGGGCGATTGTTTTGCAATGGTGGTGGGCGCGCAAGCAGACCGCCAATCACAACCTGCGCTAATCAGACTTTCGTAGTCTTCTGCCGGATCAACCGCAGATAGGTGTCCGCCACCGTCTGGTTGATCCGGTCCCAGCTGAAATCCCGACTGCGCGTTTCGCCCGCCTTGCCGTGGGCGGCGCGCAGCTTGGGCTGTTCGACATAGCTGCGCAGCGCTTCGGCAAAGGCGTGGACTGCGCCGGGGCGGATCAGACGGCCAGTATGGCCATCGTCGACCAAGCTGGCGCTGCCCGTGGCATCCGCCGCGACCACCGGCAGTCCGCTGGCCATGCCTTCCAGCGTGACATTGCCGAACGTCTCGGTGGTCGAAGGGAAGAACAACACATCCATGCTGGCCACCGCCTTGCCCAGATCCCTGCCGCCCATGAACCCGGCAAAGACCGCCTGCGGCAACCGCGCCTCCAGCCAGCCGCGCGCCGGGCCATCGCCGACAATCAGCGTGCGATGGGCAATCCCGCGCCGCCGCAGCTCGTCGATCGCGTCGGAAAAGACATCGAGGCCCTTTTCCATCACCAGCCGGCTGTGGAAGCCGATCACCACTTCATCATCAGCGATGCCGAGCGAACGCCGCCACGCCATGTCGCGCAGTTCCGGCCCAAACAGCTCACGATCCACTCCGCGCGACCAGATATCGATGTCGAAGTTCATCCGCTGCTCGCGCAGCACCTGCGCCATGCTCTCCGATGGCGCGACCAGTGCGTCGCAGCGCCGGTACAGCCGCCGCAGGATCGTCTCGATGACTGGTTCGATGAAGCCCATGTTGTAATAGCGGGGATAGGTCTCAAACCGGGTGTGGACCGAGCCGAGCACAGGCAATCCGCGCGCCCGCGCCCAGCTGACCAGCCGGTGGCCGACCACGTCGGGCGAGGAGATGTGAACCACGTTGGGCGCAAAGTCCGCCAGATCGCGCCGCACCCGGGGGCTCAGCGCCAGCGGAAAGCGGTATTCCCCGCGTCCAAACGGGAACGGCATCGATGGTACTTTTACCAGATCGCCGGTGGCTGGAAAGGCCGGTCCGGGGATCGTTGGCGAATAGACCCGCACTGCCGCCCTCTGGCGCAGCAAATAGCCGACCAGCCGGTTCAGCGCCTGGTTCGCTCCATCGCGAACCATGTTATAGTTGCCGCTGAACAGAGCAATGCGGAGGTCCGATGTGTCCATGCCGCGCGCTTTAGCGCCGCTGCGCCGTCTGCGCGAGTCAGTGCGTTACTTGCGCGCGCCCGCGATCAGCCGGACCAACTCGGCATTGTAGCCGCGATAGGCTTGCCGGACCCATTCGCGCCAGGCGGCCATGTCGACCGCAAATTCGTCGATCCGCGCCCGCCCCAGTCGGTCGGCCATCTCCGGAGGTGGAACCGCGACATTGGAATTGAGCGATCCGGGCAATTTGGTTGGCGAGATCAGGATGCGGCCTTTAGGCTGGAAACCGCCGCCAAGATTTTCGATCGAACGCTGACCACCGGCGTTGTAATAGGTGATCGAGTGCGGTTTGAAGCCGAACAGGATTTCGCCGCCGACCCAGGCAGTTGAGCCGCGGCTGCCGGAATTGACCGAGCCAGTCAAGGTTGAGAATTCGAGCGTCAGGTATGGCGCAATTGCCACTGCGTTGAGCGACCGGCTGGCTTTGTTGAACTTGCCGATCCCGGAGAATTCCGACGATCCGCTGGTACTGCCCCAGCTTGGATGTAGCGGCGCATCGGGGCTGGCGGTGATATGCCAAAGCCGGTTGCCCATCGGATCGAGCTTACCGCCATCCCACTTGGCCGATCCGGGAACCGTACCAAGCGCTGCGAACTCGGGGTTGGCCAGCAGCTCAGCTGGCGGCACCACGGGCAGGCCAATGGCTTCGAGCCGTGCCGCCAAGTCGCCACGCGCCTCATTCGCCAGCATCCGCATTTCGGCAGCAGTCGGTCCTTTGAGCGTCAGGAAAATCCCCACGCGGCCGCCGCCATTCCCTTCTGCTGCGGTAATGAAGCGGATCGGATAAGTCACGATCGCTGCCCTGGGATGCTTTTTGAAGGCACCTTTGGCTCCCCAAAGATTGAGCTCGATCGGAATTCGCGCCTCACCCTGGGCTAGCGCGCGGCCAATTGGCACGGCGGTTGCGGCCGCGAGAGCGGCGAATTTCAGGGCGTCGCGGCGGTCAAACGATGGGCTCATAGTGATTGTCCCCGGTGGTTGCTGCGCGCCAAGTCTAGCTTGGCGGTGGACCATTGAATTGGACGGACGCGCCAGAAACATTCTCGCTTGCCATTCGTTTTCAGTCGGCAGGCGTGTGGCTCTGATAATGGCTCAAATAGGAAGCGATGAAGCTCAGGAACGCACAGAGCATTCGCGATGACAGCACGATTTGCGAGCCACCGCGTGGCGGCTCGTCAAGCAAGCCTTCTGCATAGGCCTTTTCCAGCAACCGATTGAGGTTCGAGCGCGATCCGCCGACATCGCGGGCAAATGTCCTGAGGTTGATGCTGACTGGCTCGATCCGCAAGCCGTCGGGATGGCGCAGGGCCGGGGCGACCGTTTGCTCGAGCAGCAACCACCCTCCATCGGTTCCAGCGAAAAACGCAACTTCGGGGAAGGGTTCAAGCGGCAACCAACCGTCAATCAGGCCTTGCGCGCCGCTGGTTCGCATCTCCGTGCCCAATTCAAAGCGGGCTTTTCGGCGTTCGACGAGCCGTCCTTCCGGAGCTGCGGCATCGATCGCCGCAAAAATTCCATCGTTCCATTCTTCCACCGTGGTCATGAATTGAGCCGTCGGTGCCAGATGGACCACCCGGCTATCGAGCGCCGAGCGTTCGCTGGTCAGGTATCCGCCCAGCTTCATCAGGTTGAGGAAGGCGAACACCCGCCCCGGGCTGGCGAGGCCGAGCCGCTGGCACAAGCGCGAGAGGTTACTGACGGTCAGCCCGGTACGCGGATCGGCGGGATCGCGGGTTTGGTGCAGGTACAGCGTTAGCGAGATCATCTGAAAACGCCAGGCCTCGAGCACGACCTTGTTGAGGATCAGGTTGCGGGTGAAAATATGCCGCGCGACGCCCTCGTGCGCCCGGGCGCCATCGAGGAAAGTTGGTCGACTGCGGAACGTCAGGATGCGCGCCCAGTCCGTCGCCGAGGTGCGGCTGGCGAACAGGTCATCGTGGCTATCAATCGCGATCAGCGCGGACAAAGCTAGCTTCCTTCTGGCCCGGGGAAGCGCCTATCTAACCGATCCTTCCAGAAAAGGACCCGTCCGCCGCGGTTCATTCCAAAAAAGGACCAAAGGCGAATCGACGGCTTGTGGCATTGGCATACTCGCTTCTGCGAGGCTGGTGCGACCCGAGCTTCGCAGAGGCAAATACTAGACCGGGGACGCACCCAGGTGCGTCCCCGTTTCTTTTTTGCAGCGGTACAGTCCGGTGAAGCGGGTTTATGCCGCTTCCTTCTTGCGCGAGGCCTTCTTGCGCTCGTGCGGATCGAGAATCGCCTTGCGCAGGCGGATGCTCTTGGGGGTCACTTCGACCATCTCGTCATCGTCGATATAGGCGATCGCCTGTTCCAGCGTCAT
>CAZVMC010000122.1:0-7117 GCA_964628635.1 uncultured Novosphingobium sp.
AATCTGGTCCAGGGTGACGGGCCGACCACCGGCAATGCCATCTCCAGCCATCCCGACATCGAGATGGTCAGCTTCACCGGATCGACCCGCGCCGGGATTGCTGTGGCAATCGCTGCCGCGCCGACCGTGAAGCGCGTCCATCAGGAACTGGGCGGAAAGTCGCCCAACCTGGTCCTGCCCGATGCCGATCTGGCGCAGCATCTGCCTGCGGTTGCGATGGGGCCTTTGGTCAACACCGGCCAATCGTGCATCAGCCCCACCAAGGTGCTGGTCGCCAAGGACCGTGAGGCCGAGACCGTGGCCTTCTACAAGGCGATGTATTCGGCGACGCCGGTGGGTGACCCGATGGCCGAAGGCCAGCACCTGGGTCCGCTGGTCAACAAGGCACAGTATGAGAAGGTCAAAGGCCTGATCCAGTCGGCGATCGACGAAGGCGCCAAGCTGGAAGCGGGCGGCCCCGATCTGCCGGCAAATGTCAACCGCGGCTACTATGTCCAGCCAACCGTATTCAGCGGCGTGACCCCGGACATGCGGATCGCGCAGGAAGAAATCTTCGGTCCTGTTGCCACCATCATGACCTACGACAGCCTGGAGCAAGGCATCGAACTGGCCAATGATACCGAATATGGCCTTTCAGCAGCAATCACCGGCGATCCCGCCAAAGCGGCCGATGTCGCGGGCAAGCTGCGCGCTGGCATGGTCGCGATCAACAATTGGGGCCCCACCCCGGGCGCGCCTTTCGGCGGCTACAAGCAGAGCGGCAACGGCCGCGAAGGCGGGTTGGCCGGCCTCAAGGACTTCATGGAGATGAAGGCGATTTCGGGCCTGCCGGCCTAACGCAAGTCATTGCACAAGGACGGGGCCTGCGGCATCAACATGCCGTGACCCCGTTCGAACACAGTGAAGCACTGCCCGGTGGATTGCTGCTGAGCGCCAGTGAGGATCCCGCCTCGCCGGTCTTGACGGCGTTCTATGCCGGCTACGACCGGGCCTTCGTGCTGCCCGACGAACGCGAGGACCTAGCCGGGTTCAGAGATTGCCTCGCGCTCAACCTGACACTGCCCAGCCTATTCGGGCGTCGGCACAGCGAGCAAGTGCTGACAGTCACTACACCCGACGGCACCCTGCTGGGCGGCGCAAACTTCCTCGCCACAGCAATGACCGCGCCGGGCGGACCGCCGGTCTCGCTGGCGCTGAACTATGTCTTCGTGGAAAGCGCCGCGCGCGGTCGCGGGCTGGCGCGGGTATTGATCGAAGCGGTCCAGCGGATGGCCAATCTCGCTCTGACCGGGTCGGCGGATGGCCCCGCTCCGGCAGTGTTCATCGAGCAGAACGACCCACTGGTGCTGAGCGATGTCGAGTACGCCGCTGACACCGCTCACGCCGGGATCGATCAGATCGACCGCTTGGCTGTTTGGGCCAAGCTTGGCGCGCGGTTGGTCGACTACGCCTATGTGCAACCAGCACTGTCACCAGATCAGGCGGCCGACGATGGATTGATCTACGCTGCGCTCCGCTATCCCGATACAGCTATCCCGGCAGCCTGGTTCCACGATCACCTGCAAAGCTTCTTCGGCGTTTCGGTTCGCA
This sequence comes from uncultured Novosphingobium sp., assembly GCA_964628635.1. Classification (GTDB taxonomy): domain Bacteria; phylum Pseudomonadota; class Alphaproteobacteria; order Sphingomonadales; family Sphingomonadaceae; genus Novosphingobium. The sequence continues at coordinate 1,591 of CAZVMC010000122.1, forward strand.
AAGGCGCGCCGATTGACGAAGATCCGGTCTGCACCGTCCAGCTGACCGCGCTGGCGGAGCGGCGCGAGCCGATTGCGCTGATCGAGGTCGGGGTGGCAATCGCCGCGCTCAAGGCTGATCGCGCGCGCGGCGCAGGCCTCAACTTTCGTGCCTTCGCGACTGGAGCCAAGCCGTGACCGAAACCGGGAGCAGTACTTTCGATCGCGCGCTTGATGGCACAGCCTATTGGACGCTTTCGCTCTATGTCGCTGCAGAAAGCCTAGCGCCGCTTTATTCGCCCGAACTGATCGCCAATCCCGGTGCAGCGCTGCGCTCCGCCCAGCTTCGCCACAAGCCCAGCTTCGCACTGCGCAACGCGATTGACCCGCTATTCAACGACATCGCCGACCGCGATTTCTTCGGCCGCCCGCGCGACTTTCTGTTCGCTGCCGGAATGGGTGCCGACAACGCCGGAGTGCCATGGTCGCTGGACGACGCCGCCGAGGCGATTCGAACGGAGACGGAGCTGACCTTCACGGTTCCGCCGCATTTCAGCTGGGTCACCGAGGGCGTGCGTTTTCACTGCGATCTCAAAGAGGAGCTGCGGCGCAAGGTCCGGCTACGGCGCTTCTGGTTCGCGCATAGCGACGGGGCGCTGTCTTACCATCTTTCGTTCGAGCATCATTACAGAAGCGGGCCGGAGGACCACCCCCGCGACATCCTTCACGATCCATACGGGATGCAAACCTTCTACTTCCTCTCGCTGCTGCAAAAACTCGCCGCTCCGAAGGAGTTCATGCTCGGTGAGGACCAGCTTGAAGCGCTGTTCGGCGCAGATGGCAAGGAGGTCTTCCTCAACCCGTTTTTGGGCGACACGACCGGAATCGACCCACTCGACAAGATTGCGGTTCACGAGGGGGCCAAAGCCAGCACTTTTTGGCGTTTCGTGCGCAGCAAGTTCATCGCAGACGCGCGGACGTTGCTCAGCGATGTTCTGAACCTGCCCGGCGCGCTGAGCGATGCGCGGCTCGACCAGCTTCCGCAGATGACCGAAGTGATCGAAGTCCCCGGCCTCAAACTACCGCGCTGCCGCTATCTGTTCCACATCAACGACCAGCGGTTCTTCAACCGGCTACTCCCGATTGATCCCGGCACGCAGGAGGGCCTGGCGCGTAAGCTGGTGGTCCGCGAGCAGTGCTTCGCGCCGTTCCGCGACAAGATCAATCGACTGACCCAGCCCGCCGATGGTCGACCGCCGCAGGCGGTCTGGCTGGGTGCGGTAAACAATCGGCCCGGCTTGGCCTGGGCAGAGTTCGATCTTACCAGCATGTACGACTTCGCGCTCGCAAACGAGTTCTTTCGCGCGGGGGAGAGAGAGCACGACCCGCTGATTACAGACGAACGTCAACTACAGGCGCTGGTTCATGCCGGGAAGGCTTGGCAGTTCAAGGACAAGAACGGCCAATCGCAGCGGCCGGAGAAACTCTACATTCCGGCATATGAAACCGGGCGGGCCGATTGCCTCGATTACCTGTTCCTGTCCGGCTTCAACCAAAACATCATCGATTGGTTGAACCAGGATACCTCGGAGATCCTCGACAGCATCGACCCGATCTATCCGGTCGAGGATGTTCAGGCCGACGAACGCTTCTTCGTTCGCTATGCAAGCCACCGCGGGATGATCACCTATGTCGCAGGCAGCCGCAGCTTGGAGATCGGCAACGACTATCTCGGCACCTGCCCCTATGCGTTCCTGATGCACGTGTTGGCACTGCACAACGAGTTCCTAGCGCGCGATCACGAGAAACGAAGTCAGCTTGAGATCGATGATATCGACCGCCAAATTGAGCAGATCCGCGCCAGTGGCGCTGAAGTCGGCGAGCTGATGCTTAAGGGTATCGAAGAGCAGGTGAACCAGCTCAAGCGCTCAACCTATCGTGACTACGAACGGCACCGCTATCTCAACATCTTCCGATACGATACCGAGCAGGTGGTCTTTGCGAAGCTGGCCAAGCTGCGCGGCACCGATTGGCGGGGCACAGCGATGACCACCGCGCTAGCAACACTTGAGGAATACGCGGCCGATCTTGATCGCCGCGCACGGAATCGGGCCGCCGAAGATCGGCGCGACGCAAACGAAAAGTCAGCCGAACGCGAGAAACGACTAGGTCGACTGGGCATGGTGATCGGCGCGATTGGCGGGGTCAGCATCCTGACGGGTTTGGCGGACTACTTCGCTAAACATCCGCGCTTCGGACCTCCCGGACGCGAGCCCTTGGTGCCGTACCTGTTTGGAAACCTCGCTTGGATTCTTGCCATAGTCGGCTTGGTGGCGCTGGTGCGGCTTGGCTATCTGCATTGGCGCGAACGTAACTCGGCTTCTGGCGACGATGCCTGACGGGCCACGAATAGTGCGGCGCCGGTTCTTTCGTCGCTCGTTCTAAACGAAGCGGTACTGCCCCTGTCCGCCCGGAACGCCGTCCTTGGCGCGGCCATCAAGCGGCGCGCCGTCGCGGCGGGCGGCAGCGGCGGCGGCGATCAGGCGGTCATGCTCTGCCTCGCCGATCCGTTCCCAACCGGTGCGGGTCAGGCGGTCGATCGGGCGGTAGCGGATCTTGTATTGCATCCGCGCCGAGCCTTCGACCCAGTAGCCAAGGTAGACATAGGGCAGGCCGGCCTCAGCCGCCTGCCGGATGTGATCGAGGATGATGTAGTTGCCGAGGCCCGTGCGGCCTTCATGGTCGGGCTCGTAAAACGAATAGACCATCGACAATCCATCGGCCTGCTTGTCGGTCAGGCAGGCGCCGACCAGCCGCCCGGGCTCTCCATCCAGGCCCGGCTCACGGTACTCGATGATGTGGCTGTCGACCGGGGTATGCTCGATCATGTCGGCGAAATCGACCTCGTCCATGTTCGCCATCCCGCCGCCGGGGTGGCGCACGCCAAGGTAACGCTGGAGCAGCTCGAACTGCTCGGCGGTCGACCAAGGGCGGCAGACCGTGGCGATCAGATCCGAATTGCGCTTCAGATTGCGGCGCTGGGTGCTCGATGGCCGAAACTCAACCGCCGCGACGCGCACTGAAACGCAGGCCGCGCAGTCCGCGCAGGATGGGCGATAGGCAACAGTCTGGCTGCGACGGAACCCGATCCGGCCCAGCGCATCGTTGAGCTCGTCGGCATGCGGCCCTTTGAGCTCGGTGAAGACCTTTCGCTCATAGCGCCCCGGAAGATAGGGGCACGGGCTGGTCCCGGTCACGAAGAATCGCGGAAATCGAACCGGTGCGGTCACGTGCGCGGCAATCCCTCTGGCCAGACCCGGAGCGGCGTTGCTCCGGAAAGACCAGACTATGCCTTTGCGCAGGGCTTGTTGAAAGAGTTTTAACCACAAAACACAGTTAATGGTTGGTTATTATGCACAAATTGCATTTCGCAAACATTGGACGACACGAAACGGGACAGGCCCCGATCGAGTGTTAAGGCGGCCAGCTAGCCCAGCTCGACCGAATCCACCTCGTACCCCTTCACCCGCAGCGCGCTGACCAGCTTGTCGAGCTGATCCTTGTCACGGGCTTCGCATTCGATGTCCGTTATGAGCCCCTTGGCGGGCAAGTGGGTGAAGATCCGCTGGTGGTAGATCTCGATGATGTTGACGTTGTGCCGATCGAACTCTTCCATCACCTTGAACAGCGCGCCGGGGCGGTCTTGCAGCGTCAACCGCAGCCGCGCGAGGCGGCCTGAGCGGGCGAGATCGCGCAGGAGAACATTGGCCAGCAAGCGGGTATCGATGTTGCCGCCGCAGATCGGGATGCCGACCTTCTTGCCCCTGAACAGTTCGGGATAGGCCATCACCGCCGCCAGACCCGCGGCACCCGCTCCTTCCGCCACGGTCTTTTCGATCTGCAGCAGCAGCGCCACCGCCGTTTCCAGCTGCGCTTCGCTGACCAGCACGAAATCATCCAGCAGCCCGGCGAGGACGCGGCTGGTAAATTCGCCCGGTTCCTTCACCGCGATGCCTTCAGCCAGGGTATCGCCGCCGCATGGAAGATTGGTGCCCTTGAGGCGGTTGTACATCGATGGGAACAGCGCGGCCTCAACCCCGATCAGGCCGATATCGGGCTTCAGCGCGCGTGCCGCAGTGCCCATGCCGGAGGCGAGCCCGCCGCCGCCAACCGGGATAACCAGCATATCGAGATCGGGCACATCCTCGAGCATTTCGAGCGCGACCGTGCCCTGGCCGGCTGCCACCAGCGGATCGTCAAACGGGTGAACGAAAGTCAGCCCAAGCTCGCCTTCGAGCTGGCGGGCGTGGGCATAGGCATCGTCAAAGGTCTCACCATGGAGCACGACCTTGCCGCCGACCTGTTCGGTCTGCATCACTTTCACGGTCGGGGTCGGGCGAGGCATGACGATCGTCACCGGGATGCCGAGCCGGGTGCCGTGATAGCTGAGGCCCTGCGCGTGATTGCCCGCCGAAGCGGCAATCACACCGCGGGCGCGCTGATCGTCGGTCAAGTGCAGCAACGCATTGAGCGCCCCGCGTTCCTTGTAGGCCGCGGTGAACTGCAGGTTCTCAAACTTGAGCCAGATCTCGGCCCCGGTGATTTCAGAGAGCGTGCGGCTGTGATCAAAGTCGGTGCGCACCACGTGGCCGGCAATCCGCCCTGCAGCCGCCTGAATATCGGCGAGGGAAAGCAGCGCTTGAGCGGCGGCGGACTTGCTGGTGGTCTGGTGCATGATGCAGGGGCGGTAACGCAAAGCTGGGCGGTTTGGAATGGCTTGCGGTGATAGACTTGCTTCACTCGGCCAAAGGCGGGGCAGCCAGCGGACGAGCCGGGACGATAAACCCGGCAATCAGCACCGCCACCACCACCGCCAGCACATCAGCCAGCCAATCGCGCAAATCGCAGGTGCGGTTGAGCGCGGGAACCGACTGCACGACTTCGATCACCGCACCCAGAAAGGCGAGCCGCTCAACAATCAGCCAGCGTGCCTCGCGTCCGAAGGCTGCCATCGCCAGACCCGCGAGGGTGGCAAAGGCGATCATGTGCATCATCTTGTCGCCCAGCTGGTCGAGCGGAGTCTTGGGCGGCTTGGGCAGCACGGCCATCACGAAGGCAAAAATCAGCGCCAACCAGAATGCCACTTTGGCCAGGCGGATCAGTCGCGGATCGGCAAGGAATTGCATGCTCCTTGCGATAGCGACTGGCGCAGGGCGCACAAGCGGCTAAACATCGCCCGCGATGACCACACCACTCAACGTTTCCTTTCTCGGCCTCGGCGTGATGGGCGGGGCGATTGCCCGGCACATCGGCGCGGCCGGACACCGCCTCACCGTCTTCAACCGCAGTCCGGCGCGGCTGGCCAAGTGGCAGGAGGCCAATGCGGGCTTGGCCGCCCGCGTCGCCGCCAGCCCGGCCGAAGCGGCCGAAGGCGCGGATGTGGTGCTGACTTGCGTCGGCAACGATGATGACCTCGCCGATGTCGTACTGGGACCGACCGGGGTCTTCGCTACCCTTGGCAAAGGTGCGACCTTTATCGATCACACCAC
>CAZVMC010000123.1:0-7000 GCA_964628635.1 uncultured Novosphingobium sp.
CGAAGGCGGTCAGCGCGATGACGATGCCGAAGAAGCTCAGCCAGAACCACAGCGGGGTGCCGAGCCAGTCGGCGGTCAGAAATTCCATGATCAGTCCCTGTTACGAAATGCGTGAGGTGTGGTGCTACGCAAAACGGCGCCTCCGGATGGGAAGCGCCGTCGCGCGTGTCGGCTGAATCAGGCCGCGCTGCGGCGCGCCATCAGCCGTGAAATGCGATCCTTGATTGCCAGCTTCAGCTTCTTGAGCCGGGCGATCTCAAACGGATCGGTCCAGCGCCGCGCCCGTGCGGATTGCAGGTGCGCGTCAAGCTTCTGATGGCGTTCCATCAGGCGAAAAATCGGATCGGACATTGTTTGCTCCTCTCGAATGCAAAATTCGATCGGATGCGCCGAGCCAGGGACCGAATACCGGGAGGGGGAGGGAGGAACCCGGACCCATAGCATCGGCGTCATCCGATGCGGTCCGACATCACGCTGCGCAAAACCAAGTGGCTTTTGCGCCGCGCCAGAGGGGCCCGGTCCCGCAGAAATGAATATAGACCGATTCGGTCCGAATTCAACCCCCCTTTTTCAGTGGTGACCGATTGCGCTTGACCGCAAGGCGAATCGCGATATTAATGTGATATCAGATTTAAAGGGGAAACGTTCCAATGTCCGATCAGCATACGCCCATGAACGCCAGCATCGAACGGCGTGCCTGGAGCACCAGCGGCTACCTCATTTTTGTCGCGTTTCTGGCGCTGTTGGCGCTGACGATCTGGCGAATCGTGGCCTTCGCCGGAGGCAATCCCGCCGACAGTGAGATATTCGGCTTCGTCGTTTCGACCGGGCTGATGACCATTGCCCTGGTGATCCTGTCCAGCGGGTTCTACATGATCCAGCCCAACCAGGCTGCGGCGATCACCCTGTTCGGGTCCTACCGCGGCACCGACCGCAACACTGGCCTCCGCTGGGTCTGGCCGTGGATGGGCAAGACCAAGATCTCGGTGCGCGCCAACAACCTGGTGTCGGACAAGATCAAGGTCAACGATCTGCGCGGCAACCCGATCGAAATGGCTGCGCAGGTGGTCTGGCGCGTGGTCGATACCGCGCAGGCGCTCTACGATGTGGACGATTACAAGGCCTTCGTTATGGTGCAGATCGAAGCGGCCGTGCGCACAATCGGCTCGCGCTATCCTTACGACGATTTCGCCCATGCCGAGATCACCCTGCGCGGCAACCATGACGAAGTTGGCGTGGAACTGCGCAAGGAACTGATCGCACGGCTGCAGATGGCCGGGATCACGGTCGATGAATGCGGCTTCACCCACCTGGCCTATGCGCAGGAAATCGCCGGGGCGATGCTGCGCCGCCAGCAGGCCGAAGCGGTGGTCGCCGCGCGCAAGACACTGGTCGAAGGCGCGGTTGGCATGGTCGAAATGGCGCTGGGGATGCTTAGCGAAAAGCAGGTGGTCGATCTCGACGACGAGCGCAAGGCGGCGATGGTCAGCAACCTGATGGTCGTGCTGTGCGGCGAACGCGATACCCAGCCGATCGTCAACACCGGCTCGCTCTACTGACCTGCTCCCATGCCCGCCGCGCCAAAGAAAGCCTTCCCGCTGCGGCTCGATCCGGCGCTTTACGCCGCGCTGGAGCGGGCCGCAGCAGCGGACCTGCGCTCGGTCAACGCCGAGGTTGAGGTCTTGCTGCGCGAGGCTTTGGCGCGGCGCGGGATCAAGCTGGCGGCGGCCGAGCCGGTGAAGCGTGGCCGTCCGCCGAAACAAGGAGAATGACGATGTTGCACAAGTTCTTCGAACCCGGGCCATGGTTTGCCCCCAAGCGGTTCGGCTACGGAACCGGGCTGCCCACGGCTTGGCAAGGCTGGGTCCTGTTAGTCAGCTACCTCGGTGCAGCCGTCGGTCTTAGCCTGCTATTTGGCAATGGTGATGCCGGAACGCGCGGCGTAGCTGCCGTGATGTTCGTGACGGCCACTGTGTTATTCCTCGTCATCGCACGCCGTCGCACCGCAGGCGGCTGGCGCTGGCGAAGCGGTGAGGTCGATTAACTCCTGAACGCGCGCCTGTCCGCCTGCGGGACGCTCCGGAAAACGCGAAAGCCTTGTTAACCGGGCGAGTTTATGCGGAGAATCATGCGCAATTCTGCCCGCCTCCCGCTCGCTCTGGCCGCTCTCGCAGCGACTGCCCTGCCCGCCACTTTCGCAGCTGCCCAGGGCGGCGGGCCCTACACCGTGGTCGAAACCGGTCAGCGCTTTGACAAGCTGCAGGACGCAATCAATGCGATCGACGCCGGGGTCGGCACGATCCGGATTGCGCCCGGTCGCTACGCCGATTGCGGGGTCCAGCCGCGCGGCGATATCCGCTTCATCGCCGAGGTCCCCGGCCAGTCGGTGTTTGATGGCAAGACCTGCGAAGGCAAGGCCGCCTTCGTGCTGCGCGGGCGGAGCTCGGTGGTCGAGGGCATGGTCTTCACCAACATGAAGGTCGACGATGCCAATGGCGCCGGGATCCGGCTTGAGCGCGGCAATCTGACCGTATCGCAAACCTGGTTCCGCGATAGCGAACAAGGCATCCTGACCGCCGAGGACGTCGGCGGGACGATCACGATCGACAAGAGCACCTTCACCCGGCTTGGCCGCTGCGATCGCGGGCTTAGCTGCGCGCACTCGATCTACACCGCCCGTTACGCCGTTCTCACAGTCACCCGCAGCCGCTTCGAAGCCGGGCGCGGCGGGCACTATATAAAGACGCACGCCAACCGCGTCGAAATCCACAACAACAGCTTTGACGATACCGCCGGGCGCGCGACCAACTACATGATCGACCTCTCGGTCGGTTCCACCGGCCGGATCACCAACAACTGGTTCGTCCAGGGGCGCGACAAGGAAAACTACACCACCTTCATCGCCATCGCCCCCGAAGCGCGCGAGAACAGCTCGGACGGCCTCACCATCGAAGGCAATGACGCCCGTTTCGCCCCCGGTGCAGCGAAGGACACGTTCTTCGTCGTCGACTGGCAGGGCGGCGCGATCCGGCTTGGCCAGAATGCGCTGGGGCCGGGGTTGCAGCGCTATCAGCGGCGCTAGTCAGCCCGCAAAAGCGCTCGCATAGCCCACCACGCCCTGCGGTGCAGGTTCGGCCCAGGCCATTGCGCGGAAATAGACCGCTTCTGCGCCGTCTGGAGCCAGACCTGGCAGCACGGTAAATCCGAAGCGTTCGTAATAGACCGGGTTGCCGACCACCCCGACCCCGCGCACGCCCTTGGCTTTTAGCTGAGCCAGCCCTGTCTTGATCAGGGCCGAGCCGATGCCCTGATGGTGCAAGTCCGGCTCGACCGAGACCGGGGCCATTTGCAGCCAGCCGCAGTCCGCGCCGTCCACCGTCACCGGGCTGAAGCCAATGTGGCCCACCACCCCGCGCCCCGGCAATTCGGCGACCAGCGACAGCGCCAGTTCGCCGCGTTCGCGCAAGCTGTTGACCAGATCCTGCTCGTCGCCATCGGCATGCGGCTGGGTGGTAAAGGCACGCTGGATCACGCCATAGATGATATCGAAATCGCCCGGTTCTTCTGGGCGGATAGTCAGGTTTTCGATCATGACAAAAGATGTCCGCTGCGGTCCCGCTTGGTATCGAGGTAGCGGGCGTTGTGGGGATTGGCGGGGAGCTGGTGCGGCACGCGCTCGGCGATCTCCACGCCCGCTGCCGCCAGCGCCTCAACCTTGGCCGGATTGTTGGTCAGCAGCCGCACCGGCCCGACCCCCAGCAAATGCAACATCCGCGCCGCGACGGGAAAATCGCGCGCTTCGTTGGGCAGGCCAAGCCGGGTGTTCGCATCGACCGTGTCGAACCCCTGGTCCTGCAACTGATAGGCGCGCAGCTTGTTGATCAGGCCGATCCCGCGCCCTTCCTGACGCAGATAGAGCAGCACGCCCCAGCCTCCCGCTGCGGCTTCCTCCGCCATCGCTGCCAGCGCTGCATCAAGTTGCGGGCCGCAATCGCATTTGAGGCTGCCGAGCACGTCGCCGGTCAGGCATTCGCTGTGCAGCCGGACCAGCGGTGCGCGGTCGCTGCGCTGCGCGCCGATCACCAGCGCGACATGTTCGCGCAGATCGTCGGCCGAGCGGAAGGCGACGATTTCAGCCTCCTCCAGCGCTTCGACCGGCAGCCGCGCCCGGCTGGCGATGGCGAGGTGCCGGGTATCACTCCACTCGGCAAGATCGCCCGAGGATACCGTCTGCGCCTCTCCACCCGCGCTGGGATCGACCAGATAGGCCGGGAGAATGCCGGCCAGCCGCGCCAGTTCCAGCGCGGTCGCGGCGGCTTGCGGATGATCGACGCACTCGGCCAGGAACGGCCCCTTCATCGGATAGCGCAGATCAAGCGCCGGATCGGCAATCGCGCGGGCCAGCGGCAGGTCGAATGGCTCCGCCCCCCGGACCATCACCGGAGCCTCGGGAACCGCAGCATCGCGCTGATTGGTGAGCTTGAGCGTTGCGGCGCGCGCGCAGGAGATCAGCATGCGCGGCGCGGTGGTCTCGGCCGGGAAGCCGGTTTCGGCCGGGAGCAGGCGCAGCACGCCGTCAACCTCGACCGGCCAGCCGTGACGCAAGGCATCCAGTGCCAAGGCGACGCGGCGGGTCGCTCTCAAAGAGCAAACTCCGTGATCAGCGGCACATGGTCGCTTGGTTGCTCCCACTTGCGGGTTTCCTCGACAAAGCGGTGCGAAACAGACTGCGCCGCGAGATCGGGCGAGGCCCACATGTGATCGAGCCGCCGCCCGCGATCCTTGTCCTGCCAGTAAGTGCGATAGGACCACCAGGTCCAGTTCCGCTCGGGCGCGGGAATGTGCTTGCGCCCCAGATCGACCCAGCCGTGGGCATCGCGCAGCCGCCACAAGGCTTCGATCTCAATCGGCGTGTGGCTGACAACCTTGATCAGCGCCTTGTGATCGTAAACGTCGCACTCCAATGGTGCGATGTTGAAATCACCGACCAGCAGCGTCGGCCGATCAAGCTTGTCCGCCCAGCCGGCCATCCGCTCAAGGAAATCGAGCTTCTGCCCGAACTTCGGGTTGGCATCGCGATCGGGAATGTCACCGCCCGCGGGGATATAGACGTTCTCCAGCACCAGCCCGCTGTCGACCAGCTCAACCCCGACGTGGCGCGCCTCGCCATTGGCCTGCCAATCGTTGCGCGTGAGCTCGCGGATCGGGACACGGCTGACCGTGGCGACTCCGTGGTAACCCTTCTGCCCGTGGACCGCGCGGTGGGTGTAGCCTGCCGCCTCAAACACATCGTGCGGGAACAGCTCTTCCTTGCACTTGATCTCTTGCAGGCACAGCACATCGGGCTGTTGCTCCGCCAGAAACCGCACGACCTGTTCGGCGCGCAGGCGGACTGAGTTGATGTTCCATGTGGCGATCGAGACCATGCTGTGGCTTTAGCCCCGAATTGCTGCGCGGCAACACTTCGCCGTTACCTGTCGGAAAATTGCTCAGGCTGAAGCGAGAATAGTGTCGTTCGAGAACCGGCGCGCAGCGACCACTAAGGTCGTGAGCGCCGGAAGCGCAGAATGATACTGTTCGCAGTCCAGCCGGGGCGATTTGCCGATGGGTCACAAAAAACTCCCCCGGTCCGGGGGCATTGGACCGAGGGAGTTCCGTTGTGCGTTCGTCACGCGTCGACGGCTTGGCCCAACAGGAGGCTTGGGCAACAGGGGGGAAACCCGCCTCAGGCCGCGCCGTCGAGACAGGTTTTACGCCGTTTTGCCTTGCTCGCATATGAATATCTGACCGAATTGTGTCGCAGTTTGTCGCAGCTTGGCCACGACATCCGGCGAGGCGAGCCGGTGCATCGACGAGTTGCAAGAACGAACCGGTTGCATCGGAAAATTGTATGAATGCGACATTGTGCGAATCGTTCGCATGAGCGAGCGATTCGCTATTTGTCGGGTGCGGTCGGGCCATTCGGCCCTCCCTTGGCTGTGCCATCCCACTCCCCCGCCCGACCACCCATATCCTAGGGTTACCCTATTGGGTGGTCGGGCGGGGGAGTGGGATGGCACAGCTAACTATTCGCGGAGGCGAATAGCGCATCGAACCAATACCCCTACTTCCCGCGCGGGCCTTGGGTGCGGGGATCGTTGTACTTGAAGGTACTGTCCGGCACGGCGAGGCCATAGCGATGGCCCGAGAGCCGCACCGTGGTGCGCTGGTTCTGCGAATCGAGCGCCACCCAGCTGGAAAGTTCCAGCCCGCCCGGTGCGCCGGCACGTTTCTGGAAGATCATCGTGATCACGCCGTATTCGGGGTGGGCGGTATCGCGCACTTCGACCGAGATCACGTTGGGATCGGCAGTCGGCTGCAGCTTGCCGTACTTCATCACATCGCGCTTGGGATCGAGCAGCGCGCCGAGCGGAGAATTGCTGATCGGCCAGCGCTGGACCTGGCGCACTTCGTAATCGATCAGGGTCAGCGCCTTGCCGTCGGAGACGATCAGCAGCTTGGCTTCCTTTTGGTATTGAAAGCGGATCCGGCCCGGGCGCTTGAGCGTCATCACCCCGGTCACGCGGCTGCCATTGCGCCCGGTCTGGGTAAAATTGGCCTGCATCGTGGTGATGCCGCGCAGCGCCTCGACCGCCTTGGCGAGATCGCCATTGGCCTGGGCCGCTGCGGGAGAAGTGAACAGCGCGGGGGCTGAAACGCCAAACGCCGCCAGAGCGGCGGCGCTTGCGAGCGTCTTGAAGGTCATCCGGTTCATGCCGCCGCGCCTAGCGCGCCGCGCTTGAACTCGCAATGAATTGCCTTGGCTGCCTGACGGCAGAAACGGCACCGGCCCGCTCCCCCGCCCGGCCACCCAGAACATAGGTTACCCTATGGGTGGCCGGGCGGGGGAGCGGGCCGGTGCCGCTACGAAATTCGCTCTTCCGCGAATTTCGCCAAAAGCGCCTTACTTGATCTTGGCTTCCTTGAACTCGACATGCTTGCGCACGACCGGGTCATACTT
>CAZVMC010000124.1:0-6937 GCA_964628635.1 uncultured Novosphingobium sp.
TCGACAAGGCCGAAAACCGCCAGCGCTTCCGCGAGGCGATGGACAAGATCGGGCTGGAATCTGCGCGCTCGGGCGTCGCCAACACGGTGGACGAAGCCTTCGCCGTGCTCGAACGCACCGGGCTGCCTGCGATCATCCGCCCCAGCTTCACCCTCGGCGGGACCGGGGGCGGGGTGGCCTATAACAAGGCCGAGTTCGAGGCGATCGTCCGCTCCGGGCTCGATGCCTCGCCGACCACCGAAGTGCTGATCGAGGAGAGCCTGCTCGGGTGGAAGGAATACGAGATGGAAGTCGTGCGCGACCGGCACGACAACGCCATCATCATCTGTTCGATCGAGAACGTCGATCCGATGGGGGTCCACACCGGCGACTCCATCACCGTCGCCCCGGCGCTGACGCTGACTGACAAGGAATACCAGATCATGCGCAATGCATCGATCGCGGTGCTTCGAGAAATCGGCGTGGAAACAGGTGGTTCGAACGTGCAGTTCGCAGTCAACCCGAAAGACGGGCGGCTGATCGTGATCGAGATGAACCCGCGCGTTTCGCGCTCCTCGGCGCTGGCCTCCAAGGCCACCGGCTTCCCGATCGCCCGCGTCGCGGCCAAGCTCGCGGTGGGCTACACCCTCGACGAGCTCACCAACGAGATCACCGGAGCGACCCCGGCGAGCTTCGAGCCGTCGATCGACTACGTCGTCACCAAAATCCCCCGCTTCGCCTTCGAGAAGTTCAAGGGCGCCGAGCCGCTGCTTTCGACCGCGATGAAATCTGTCGGCGAAGTCATGGCAATCGGCCGCAACTTCAAGGAATCGGTCCAGAAGGCCCTGCGCGGCCTCGAAACCGGGCTCGACGGGTTCAACCGCGTGCTGCACCTTGAAGGGGCGGGCCGCGATGCGGTGACTGCCGCGCTCAGCCAGCAGACTCCCGACCGGCTGCTGGTGATCGGCCAAGCCTTCCGCGAGGGCTTCACGCTGGAAGAAGTCCAGGCGATCACCCACTTCGATCCGTGGTTCCTGCGCCACATCGAAGAGATCATCGACCAGGAACTGCGGATCATGGAGCTGGGCCTGCCGACCGAGGCCCCGGTGCTGCGCAAGCTCAAAGCGATGGGCTTTTCCGACAAGCGCCTCGCCGTGCTGGCGGTGCGCGGGGTGGGCGTGGCCGGCGGGCTGGGCGAGACTTCGGCGCGCAAATCGGGGCTGCTGCACGATGCGCTGCGGGCAATGGCTGGAGCGACCAGCGAAGCGGAAGTGCGCAAGCTCCGCCACAAGCTCGGCGTGCATCCGGTGTTCAAGCGGATCGACAGCTGCGCCGCCGAGTTCGAGGCGATTACGCCCTACATGTATTCGACCTACGAAGCGCCCAGCTTCGGCGAGCCCGAGTGCGAAGCGGCCCCCAGCGACCGCAAGAAGATCGTCATCCTTGGGGGCGGCCCGAACCGGATCGGGCAGGGGATCGAGTTCGACTATTGCTGCGTCCACGCCTGCTTCGCGCTGTCTGAGGCGGGCTATGAAACGATCATGGTCAACTGCAACCCGGAGACGGTTTCAACCGACTACGACACCTCCGACCGGCTCTATTTCGAGCCGCTGACCGGGGAGGATGTGCTCGAAATCCTGCGCGTTGAAATGTCCAAGGGCACGCTCGCCGGGGTGCTGGTGCAGTTCGGCGGGCAGACACCGCTCAAGCTTGCGCAACTGCTCGAGGACGAGGGGATTCCGATCCTCGGCACCTCGCCCGATGCGATCGATCTGGCGGAGGACCGCGAGCGCTTTGCCAAGCTGGTCAACGACCTGAAGCTCAAGCAGCCCGCCAACGGCCTCGCCCGCACCCGCGACGAAGCGGTCTCGGTCGCTGCTCGGATCGGCTATCCGGTGCTGATGCGGCCAAGCTATGTGCTGGGCGGCCGGGCGATGGAGATCGTCGATAGCGAAGCCCAGCTTGATGACTACATCGCCACTGCAGTGCAGGTTTCAGGCGATAGTCCGGTGCTGATCGACCAGTACCTGCGAGATGCGATCGAATGCGATGTCGATGCCCTGTGCGATGGCGATGAAGTGGCGATCGCGGGGGTGATGCAGCACATCGAGGAGGCCGGGATCCACTCGGGGGACAGCGCCTGTTCGCTCCCGCCATACAGCCTGCCCGCCGAGATCGTCAGCGAAATGGAACGCCAGGCCAAGGCGCTGGCGCTGGCGCTGGGCGTCCGCGGGCTGATGAACGTGCAGTTCGCGGTGAAAGACGGTGTGGTCTATTTGATCGAGGTGAATCCGCGTGCATCACGCACTGTGCCGTTCGTCGCCAAGGCCATCGGGCAGCCGGTCGCCAAGATCGCCGCGCGGGTGATGGCGGGCGAAAAGCTCAGCAGCTTCCCGCCGTTCAAGCGCGAGCTCGATTATGTCGCCGTGAAGGAAGCGGTGTTCCCCTTCGCGCGCTTCCCCGGGGTCGATCCGGTGCTTTCACCGGAAATGAAATCGACCGGCGAAGTCATGGGGATCGATATCGACTTCCCCACCGCCTTCGCCAAGGCCCAGCTTGGCGCGGGGATGAAGCTGCCCGATAGCGGCGTTGTCTTCGTTTCGGTGAAGGATGGTGACAAGACCGCGATCGTCCCGGCGGTGCGGCAATTGCTCGAGCTTGGCTTCAGCGTCATCGCCACCGGCGGCACGCAGCGCTATCTGGCCGAAGCCGGTCTGCCGGTTGAGCGGGTCAACAAGGTTGCCGAAGGGCGCCCGCATATCGTTGACCGGATCATCGATGGTGAAGTGACCTTGATCATCAACACCACCGAAGGCTGGCAGAGTCTCAAGGATTCGCAGTCGATCCGCCAGGCGGCGCTGAAGGGCAAAGTATCCTATTTCACCACGGCTGCTGCTTCGATCGCAGCGGTGCAGGGGATCGCAGCCTTGCGCGGCGCAAACCTTGAAGTCCGCGCAATGCAGGACTATTATAACTGAAAGTTCGCATGCTCCCCGACCAGCGCGACCCAATCGCCCGCTCCTGCGCAAGGATCGGGGCAGGGTTCTAGTCGCTGCGGCGGGGGCCAAGAGAAAGCAGGACGATGGCGAGTGTTGAGAAGCTGCCGATGTTGGCAGAAGGCTATGAGCGGCTTGTCGCCGAACTCAAGGCATTGCGCGATGAGCGGCCACTGATCGTCGATGCGATCGAGGAAGCGCGCGCCCACGGCGATCTCTCGGAAAACGCCGAATACCACGCCGCCAAGGAGCGTCAGGGCCAGGTCGAAATGGCGATCGCCGATTTGGAAGACAAGGTCAGCCGCGCGCAGATCGTCGACCCGGCGACGCTGTCGGGCGACAAGATCATCTTCGGCGCCACCGTTACGCTGCTCGATGATGACGACAAGCCGGTGAAGTACCAGATCGTGGGCCCCTATGAGGCGGATGCCAAGGTGGGGCGGATCAGCTACAACTCGCCGCTCGGCCGCGCGCTGATCGGGCGCAAGGTTGAGGAAGAGATCGAAGTGACCGTGCCGGCGGGCGACCGGTCCTATCTGGTGCAGAAGATCGAGTTCGTTTGATTTTCCGCCCCCTTGATGGGGGCGGGATACCGGAGCTTGCCAGTTTACTGGCTAGCGAAGGTTGGGTGGGGGTGAGCCCTCGTCCAAGCGCAGCGCAATTTGGCGAGATCACCCCAATCCAACTGCGACTAGGCGGGTTCGCCACCAAGTCTTACGTATCCTTTCCCCATCAAGGGGAAAGGACCAGTGCCTCACTTACGCCGCAGGTTCTCCGGCTCAAGCAGCCGGTGCAGGTGCACCACCACATAGCGCATCTCGGCATCGTCGACCGTGCGTTGGGCCTTGTCGCGCCAGGCTTCTTCGGCCTCGGCATAGCTTTCGTAGACCCCGACCAGGTCCATCTTGCTGACATCGACGAATTCAAGGCCTTGTGGATCGGCCACGCGGCCGCCCATCACGAGGTGCAAAAGCTGAGACATGGAGCAAATTCCCGGGGAAGCTGGATTGCGCGCCCTTTAGCGGGATACGTGGCTTTCGCAAGCCGGGGCTTCCCCTATTTGCGCGCTATTTCCGGGCGCGGGTGGCCAGCTTGAGTGCCTCGCGGACCACGATCTGCCCGGCACTGCGGGCCGAACCGGCAGCCCGGCGGGTTGATTGCCGGGCGCGGCCGCGCAATTCGGCCGTGCCTTCATCGACCCGCTCCGCCAGTCGCGCGGCATTGTCCTGTGCGGCCTCTCCGGCGCGCTTGCTCATCACCAGCGCCAACTCGCCTGCAACAGTTGCGAGGCTAAGCGCGCGTTTGCCCAGCTTGCTGCCGGCCGACTTGGGCAAAAGCGCACCCGCAAGCAGCCCGACACCAAGCCCAGCGGCAACCGTCAGCCAAGGGTATTCACCCGCCAAAGTGCGATAGTCTTCGGGGGGATGGGCATCGGGAAAGTTGCGGCGCGGCGCGGGCGGGGCATAGCCTTCGCCGCGCAGGCGCGCCTGCGATGCGGCGATCTTTTCCTTGATCCGGCTGCGCTTGGCTTCGGTATCAGTCACGATCATCGTCTCCGAACGTTTCGTCGCCCTCTAACGGCTCGGCCTGAACCGGAGCTTGCTCGCCAAACAGCGTACCAAACTTGTCGAGCAAGGGCCGCCGGAACGCCCACAGCCCAAGCGCCGCCAGTGTCCCGGCGATGATTCCCTTGCTTTCGCGCGCGACATCGATCGCTTCGCTGGCGGCATCGGCGATCTGTCCGACGGCTTGATCCTTGATCCGCTCGCCGACGCTGCGCGCGGCCAGATCGTCCTTCACGGCTTTCACGCCGCCATCGAAGACTTCGCGCGCGGCGTTGCGCAGCCGGCGGTCCTCTTCAAGCTGTTGTTCGATGTCAGGCATCGTCGGTCTTCGGATGGTCGGCCAGCAGGTTCGCGGCACGATCCCACCGACGCTTGGCGACCCAGGCTGCCCCGCCTGCAGCCAGCAAGACTCCCAGCGTAACTGCGACGGTGGCCACAACCGGACCGATGTAGGTCGCGACGATCAGGACCAGACCGACCACCAGGGCCATCAATGCAAAGAAGACCAGTGCCAGCGCCAAGGCACCCCAGGCTGCGACACCCTTGGCACCTTGCCCAGCAACGGCGGCGCGCGATTTCTGATAGGCCAGTTCCGCTTCAAGCAGCGTCCGCCCATCGTTCGCCAATTGGCGCACATCCTCCACCAGCGACCGGTCGCCCGGGTCGCCGGTGGAAGGATGGATCAGGGGTGGGGCATCATCGGTCATCGTTTAAACTCAGACCGCTTGCCCGCGCCAAAGTCAATCGTTCGAGGAACCCTTGAACAGGCGCGAGAGCAGGAAGCCAGCCACCGCAGCCAGACCGATCGCCAGACCGGGGCTCTTCTTGACAAATTCCTTGGCATCGTCGCCGAGTTCATTGAGGTCCTTGGCCTCGATCTTGGCAGCGGTTTCCTGCATCGAACGCGCGGCGGTGCGGGCATAGTCGCCATAGCGGGTGCCGAGTTTTTCATCGATGGTTCCGGCGTTGTCAGCCACCAACTGGCCGATCGTGGCGATCGCGTCGCTGGTCTTGGCCTTGCCGTCGCGGGCCAGTTCTCCGGCGCGGTCCTTGGCCTGGCCGGCGAGGTCCTTGGCTTCGGCCACCCAGTCTTCGCTGCGGGTCGCGAGCTGTTCCTTGTAGGCCCCGGCCTTGGCCGTGGCTTCTTCGCGCAGCGCGGTCGCCCCGGCGCGGGCTTCCTCGATCGCGGCGGCGAACTTGGCCTTGCTGGCGGGAACGGCCGCAGCGACAGCGCCGCCTGCCGGTTTGGCAGTCGCAGGCTTCTTGGGAGTGGCAGTCTTCTTCGCGGCGGTTTTCTTCGGGGGAGTAGCCATGGAGTCAAACCCTTATCTTGGCCCGGAGGGAAACGGGCTCTGCAAATTAGATGGGATCGTATTCGCCCGCCTGCAAGACCTGTTGTGCTTGCCTGCCAAGGCGCTGCTGCCTAGGGCGGCAGAACATCGGCATAAGCATCCGGAGTTGAACCAGCCATGACCGCGATCATTGACATCCACGCCCGCGAAATCCTCGACAGCCGGGGCAACCCGACAGTCGAAGTCGATGTGCTGCTGGACGATGGCTCGTTCGGGCGCGCGGCGGTGCCATCGGGTGCTTCCACCGGCAAGCATGAGGCGGTCGAACTGCGCGATGGCGACAAGCGGCGCTATCTGGGCAAAGGCGTGCTCAAAGCTGTTCATGCGGTCAATACCGAGATTTCAGACGCGCTGCTGGGCCGGGATGCCGAGGATCAGCGCGACATCGACGCGGTGATGATCGGCCTCGACGGGACTGAGAATAAGGCTCGCCTTGGTGCCAACGCAATTCTCGGCACCAGCATGGCCGTCGCCAAAGCTGCAGCAAATGCGCGCGGGCTGCCGCTTTATGCTTATGTCGGCGGAGTTTCCGCCCACGTCCTCCCGGTGCCGATGATGAACATCATCAACGGCGGCGAGCATGCCGACAATCCCATCGACATGCAGGAATTCATGATCCTGCCCGTGGGTGCGGACAGCATTGCCGAGGCTGTTCGCTGGGGTTCGGAAATCTTCCACACGCTCAAGAAGGGCCTCTCGCAAAAGGGTCTGGCAACGGCGGTTGGTGACGAAGGCGGCTTTGCCCCGAACCTCGCGAGCACCCGGGCCGCGCTCGATTTCATCATGGAATCGATTGGGCAGGCTGGGTTCAAACCCGGCGAGGAAGTGGCGCTGGGGCTCGATTGCGCCGCGACCGAATACTTCGCCGATGGGCGCTATGATATGGCGGGCGAGGGGATTTCGCTCAACCCGCACGAAATGGCTGATTACCTTGCCGACCTGTGCCGCGATTACCCGATCCGCACAATCGAAGACGGGATGAGCGAGGACGATTTCGAAGGCTGGAAGGCGCTGACCGACAAGTTGGGCGGCAGCGTGCAGCTGG
>CAZVMC010000125.1:0-2560 GCA_964628635.1 uncultured Novosphingobium sp.
TGAACGTAGGTATGGTTGACCCCGTCAAGGTGCGCGAGGACCGACACATGCGCCTCGGCCTGGACCCGCGCAACCAGGCTTTTGCCACCGCGCGGAACGATCATATCGATCTGCCCCGCCGCTGTGAGCATCGCCCCCACGACCGCGCGGTCCTGGGTCGGCATGAGCTGGATGGCTGCTTCGGGGACCCCAACAGAGGTCAGCCCGGTCACCATGGCGCCGTGGATTGCCCGGTTGGAATGGACCGCCTCGCTCCCGCCGCGCAGCAGGGCGGCGTTGCCCGAGGCGAAGCACAGGGCAGCGGCATCGGCGGTAACGTTGGGCCGGCTTTCGTAGATGATCCCGATCAGTCCGATCGGCACGCGCACCCGGGTAAGCTCAAGCCCGTTGGGGCGAACTGTTTGGTCAATGGCTTGCCCAACCGGATCGGGCAGCGCTGCGACCGCCGCAACCGCATCGGCAATTCCGCTCAGCCGCGCGGGATCGAGCCGCAGCCGGTCAAGCATCGCGCCCGACAGCCCGCGCGCTTCGCCCGCCGCAACGTCGCGCGCATTGGCGGCAAGGATCGCCGGCTCTGCCGCACGCAACGCAGTCGCCGCAGCCTTAACCGCCTGCGCCTTGGCCGGGCCGCTCATTCGCGCGACCTCACGCTGCGCATCACGTCCAGCATTGGCCAGCCGGGAAACCAGCGATTCGGCGGTCTCGGAGACGAGTGGCACGTTCATGCCGCGCGCCTATCAGGTTCGCTTTGGCCTGTCATGCCGCACACCGAATCCGCACAATTCCGCGCCAAAAATTCAATCGATTGAATAGAACAAAAACGACTCGTCGCGAGTCTCATTCGATTCGGCGAATCGCGCCGTTAAGGATTCGCTTACACCGATGTCAGGTGCTAGCCGCGCCAAGCAACAGAATTAGGGACGCGGGGTCGTTTTGGAAAATGTGGCCGCTGGCGGGTTAAGGGACCGCCTGCGGAGCTGGTTCCCGGAGCGTGAGTTTATCATGCGCTCGCAGGGCCAGGTCCGTTTCATCAAGTTCTCCGCGCGTCTGCAAATGCGCGTGGCTGCGCTGTTGGCTGGCTTGCTGCTGGTCTGGCTGGTGACCATGGCGATTATGGCGGTGACACAATACACCGCGACACGTGACCGGCTGGCGCTGCTCGATCGCGAAGCCAAGGTGCAGAGCGCCGAAAGTCGCGTCTCTGCCTATGGCGATGATCTGAAGGGCACCACCGAAGATCTGCGCCGCCGCCAGGATGTGCTGGAAAAGATGGTCGCGGGCTTGCCCGATGATATCAAGGCTGGCGAAACCGTTTCCGATTCCTCGACCGCTGCGGCGCAGACGGTGGACAAGGTTTCGGCGCTGATCCCCGAAGCCGCCGGACTGGTGCAGGTTGAAGCGCGTCAGTTGGCCTTCGTCGAACGCCTGACCCGGCTGGCCGATCGCCGCGCCGCTGCTGCAGAAGCGCGGATCAACGCTTTGGGAATGAGCCCGGCAATGATGCTGGCTTCGCTCAATGACCGCGAAGCGCAGGGTGGTCCGTTTATGGCCCTCGCCACCTCCCGCGACGGCTCGCTCGATCCGCGCTTTCAGCGGCTCGGCGTCAGCCTTGCCCGGATGGAAGCGCTGGAGCGCGGACTGGCCGGTATTCCGCAGGTCAATCCGGCCAGTCTGGAGTATATCTCCTCGGGTTTCGGCTACCGTTCGGATCCCTTCACCGGAGCGGGCGCTTTCCATGCCGGGCTTGATTTCAAAGGCCCGATCGGCGCGCCGATCTACGCCGCTGCCGCGGGCAAGGTCAGTTTCGCAGGAGTTCAGCAAGGCTATGGCAACTGCATCGAGATCGATCACGGCAATGGCTTGATGACCCGCTATGCCCATATGTCACGCTTTGCGGCGCAGATCGGCCAAACGGTGAGCGCTGGCGACGTGATCGGCGCGATTGGCAATACTGGGCGGTCAACCGGACCGCACCTGCACTTCGAAGTGCGCATCAACGACCGGCCGGTCAATCCCCGGCCCTTTCTGGAGGCTGCGGCCCGTGTTCAACAAACCAGCGGCGCACAATAATATGGCAGGTTCGACCTTTTCCGTGCTCGGCAGCGATACCGCGATCAAGGGCGATATCTCCGCCTCGGCCGATCTGCATATCGATGGGCGGATCGAAGGCGACGTAACCTGCACTTCGCTGGTCCAGGGCGAATCGAGCGAAATCGTTGGTGCAGTCAAAGCCGAATCGGCGCGGCTCGCCGGAACGCTGCGCGGCACAATCTCCGCGCGCGAGCTGGTGGTGCTCAAGACCGCCAAGATTCATGGCGATGTCCACTACGACGCGCTCACGATTGAGCAAGGCGCCCAAGTGGACGGCCGCTTCGCTCCGCGCGTTGCCGTCGCCGCTGGCGAAGAGCCGAAGCTGACCCTAGCCAGCTAGCTCCGCGCGCAGCGCCTTGCGGTCAAGCTTGCCGATCATCGTTTTGGGCAGGCTTTCGCGCACCACCACCGCATCGACCCGTTCGTGCTTGCCAAGGCGGGTATTGAGCCAGTCTTTGAGCTCAGCGCC
>CAZVMC010000125.1:2660-6757 GCA_964628635.1 uncultured Novosphingobium sp.
GGCTGGCCTTTCGGCGCATCCTTAGCGGGGTCTTCCTTGTCAAACAGTCGCACGCGGGTTCCCGGCAGAACCTGCCCAATTGTGCCGACCCGCTCTTCGCCTTCGTAGGGATTGGTGGAGACCACCCCCGACGTTTCGGTCAGCCCATAGCCTTCGACCAGCCGCGCGCCGCTGCCCGCCCCAAACCGTTCCTTGAGCGGCCCGGGCAAGGGCGCGCCGCCCGAGATGCAAATGCGCAGCGAGGAGAAGTCAGTCTTGGCAAAGCGCGGATGATCGAGCAGCGCCTGATACATCGTCGGCACACCGGGCATGGCCGTGGCCTTGACGCGCTGCAGCGTCTTGAGCGCCTGCCCCGCTTCGAACCGCGGCAGCATGGCAATGCAGCCGCCATTGGCCAGCGTGCGGTTGAGCACGCAGACGTTGGCGAAGACGTGGAACAGCGGCAGCACGCCCATGATCACGTCGCGCTGGCCCTGTTGCGGATCGATGCCCTGAACCTGCCGCGCGTTGGCAGTGATGTTTTGGTGCGTCAGTTTCGCGCCTTTGGGGGTGCCGGTGGTGCCGCCGGTGTATTGGATCAGGGCTACATCGCGTTCCGGATCGATCACCACCGGGCGCGGGATCGCCGGTCGGCGCAAGTCGTTCCATGCCAACAGATCGGGCCGAAGCGGCACCTTGGCCAGCGCCCTGCGGCCGAGCGTATTCAGGGCCAGCGCCTTGATCCAGCTGAGCGAATCCGCGAGCCGCGCTACCGCCAGCCATTCGAGCGCCGAGCCATCGAGCACCTCGAGCGCTGTCGGCAGCAGGCTTTTCACATCGAGAGTGACCAGCAGCCGGGTTCCCGAATCGGCGACCTGTGCCGTTAGTTCTGCGACTGTATAGAGCGGGCTGAAATTGACCACAGTCGCCCCGGCCATCAACGCCCCGTAATAGGCCGCGACATAGGTCGGCACGTTGGGCAGGAACAGCCCGACCCGATCACCTTTTTTGATTCCGAGCTTTTGCAGGCTGGCGGCAAAGGAGGCCGCTTCGAGTTGCAACGAACTGTAAGTCCGCACCCGCCCGAGGAAATCGACCAGCGGGCGCGGGCCGTACTGCGCCGCTGCTTCATTGAAGAAAGCGGGCAGACTTAATGTCGAATAATGCGCGTCCCACCCGCCTGGGTGTTGGTAATGTTGACGCCACGGTTCGAATGACTTGCCAGCGACCATTTTGGCCGCATGCCCCGTTAACTAAAAAAAGGCAAGCAGTTCAGTCGATTATTCGCGCGTTCAGCTTTCCGACGCTTCAGCGGCACGCTTCGCCTCAAGCCAGACTGCGGCTTCGGCTTCCTGCGCGGCTTCGCCGGCCGCCTTGACCTGGGCTTCGCGTTCGGCACGCAGTTCCTCGATCAGGGCCTCGCGGTCATCGCCCAGCCGCGCGTCATCACCGGCCTGATCGATCAGCCCGGCCTTCTTGGCGGCCTTTGCGACAATCGCGTCCAGCTCACGCTGGCTGCACAGCCCAAGCGTAACCGGGTCCTTCGGCTGGATATTGGCGATGTTCCAGTGGCTGCGATCGCGGATCGCGGCAATGGTATTGCGGGTGGTGCCGATCAGCTTCCCGATCTGCGCATCCGAGATTTCCGGATGGCTGCGCAGGATCCAGGCAATGCCGTCGGGCTTGTCTTGCCGCTTGGAAACCGGCGTATAGCGCGGGCCCTTGGTGCGGCTCACGGTGACCGGCGCCTTCTGCATCTTGAGCGAATAGGACGGATCGGCCTGGCCCTTTTCGATTTCGGCCATGGTCAGCTCACCCGAGCGCAGCGGATCGCGCCCGGTATATTTGCTGGCGGCCAGATCGTCGGCCATTGCCTGCACTTCAAGGATGTGCAGCCCACAGAACTCGGCGATCTGTTCAAAGCTGAGCGCGGTGTTATCGACCAGCCACGAAGCAGTGGCATGCGGCATCAGCGGGGTGGGTTGGGTCACCGGAATTCTCCGTCAGAAATAAAAGGGGCCGCCCCTTGCGGAGCGGCCGTTCCGCATCGCACTTAGGCCCGGATAACGGATTCGGCAAGATTTCCTTTGCAGGAACTGTCAGGCGGCCAGCACGATCTTGCCGATGTGCGCGCCGGCTTCCATTCGGGCGTGGGCCTTGGCAGCCTCGGCCAGCGGGAAAGTCTGGTCCATGATCGGACGCAGCTTGCCGCCGGTGACCAGCGGCCAGGCGATCTGGGCGATTTCGTCGGTGAGCAGCGCCTTGAACTCGGCAGAGCGCGGGCGCAGCGTTGAGCCGGTTAGGGTCAGGCGGCGGACCATCACTTGCGCCATGTTGAGCTCCGCCCGGACTCCGCCTTGTACCGCGATGGTTACGTGGCGGCCGTCTTCCTTGAGGCATTGCAGGTTGCGGGCGACATAGTCGCCCGCGACCATATCGAGCACAATCTCGACGCCTTGGCCGCCAGTGATCCGCTTGACCTCTTCGACAAAATCGCTGGCCTTGTAGTCGATCGCGTGATCCGCGCCAATTTCCAGCGCCGCCGCACATTTCTCTGCCCCGCCGCAGGTGACGATCACCGTCAGACCGAACAGCTTGCCCAGCATGATCGCCATCGATCCGATCCCGCTGGTCCCGCCGTGAACCAGGATCGTCTCGCCCTCCTTGGCCCAGCCGCGTTCGAATACATTGTGCCAGACGGTAAACAGTGTTTCCGGCAGTGCGGCGGCCTGATCAAGTGGCAGATTGACCGGTACCGGCAAACAATGGCCGGCATTGGCCAAGCAGTATTCAGCGTAGCCACCGCCCGAGACCAGCGCGCAAACCCGCTGTCCCAGCAACTCCGCACCAGCCCCTTCGCCCAGCGCCACCACTTCCCCGGCGACCTCCAAACCCGGGATGGGTGAAGCTCCCGGCGGAGGCGGATAGAAGCCCTGGCGCTGGACCACATCGGGCCGGTTGACCCCGGCAAAAGCGACTTTGATCAGCACCTCACCGGCGCCCGGCTGCGGAACTGACACAGTCTTAGGCCCCAAGACTTCGGGCGCACCGGGTGCGTCATAGCCGATTGCGATCATGGTTTCTGGAAGCTGCCCCACTATCTGCGGTCCCCTGTTCGGTATTCGCCATGAACTCTGTTGCAGCAAAGTCACTGGCAGCGCCCCTAACGCTTGCTCCGATTGACAGCAAGGCCGCAGCGAATCATGGTGCAAAGGATGGACGACGATCTGCCCCGTCCGCGCGGTGACGCCGCGAGCTCGCTTTCGAAAGAGAGCCTCGATCCCTATTCGCAAGACGAGCTGGCCGAACGGATTGCGCTGCTCGAAGCTGAGATCGCCAGAATCAGGACCCACCGCGACAAAGCAGCCGCACATCGCGCCGCCGCCGATGCCTTTTTCAAGCCGCGATCGGACTAGTGCGCCAAACTCGGCCTTTGCAGCCGCCAAGGGCTCCCCATATAGGTTTGGTTAACCATCCGCGTTCATACTTTCCGGCAAGCCGAAACTTACCAGCCGGAGCCGACACCGCCCCAATGAGAGACCAGTAGATGCCCAGTTTTGCCCAGAGCCTCGAAAAGACGCTGCACACCGCGCTCGCCAATGCGGCTGAACGCAGCCACGAATATGCGACGCTCGAGCACCTGTTGCTTGCGCTGATCGACGATACAGATGCGGCGCAGGTGATGGAAGCCTGCGGGGTTGAGCTGAACGAACTGGGTGAGGTGGTCAAACAGTACCTCGATCAGGAATACCAGAGCCTAAAGACCGAAGAAAAGGGCGACCCCAGCCCCACCGCCGGGTTCCAGCGGGTGATCCAGCGCGCAATCCTGCATGTCCAGTCAAGCGGCAAGGACACAGTGACCGGCGCCAACGTGCTGGTCGCGCTGTTTTCCGAACGCGATTCCTATGCGGTCTATTTCCTCCAGCAGCAGGACATGAGCCGGCTCGATGCGGTGAGCTTCATCAGCCATGGCATCGGCAAGGGCGGCAAGCGGGTGGAAGATCGCGGACCCAAGGGCGTCGACGAACCACAGCAACAGCAGCAGGAAGAAAAAAGCGCATCGAAGGACGGCAAGAAGGATTCCGCGCTCGACCAGTTCTGCGTCAACCTCAACGAGA
>CAZVMC010000126.1:0-3395 GCA_964628635.1 uncultured Novosphingobium sp.
GACCTGTGCAAGGTTCATGGAGACCGGCCCGCCTGTGAGCATTCGATGTCGCTGACGCTGGGCTATGCCGATGACAAGATTTGGCCGCTCGAGGTGGCGCGCAAGCCGATTGCCGCGCCCTACGAGCGCGCCGACCTGGCATTTACGGCAGAAGAAGACGCCGTCGCCGTGCCGATGGTCCCGGGGGATGCGGTGGCCTATCAAGGCGTGCACCATCATCATGGACGGACCATGCCGAACCCCAACCGCTGGTCGGCGCACCTGTTCCTCCATTGGGTTGAGCGCGACGGGGCTTTCGCCAGCGAAGCCTTCGACAAACAGCCCCCACCAATGACGGTCGATTTCTGATGAGCGAACAATTGTCCGAAGCGGATGCCGCCAATGAGCTGATGCGGCTGGCGAAGGCGATCGCGCATCACAACCGGCGCTATCACGCCGAAGACTCGCCCGAGATCTCGGACGCGGAGTATGATGCGCTGGTGCGCCGCAATGCCGAACTTGAGGCGGCCTTTCCGCACCTGGTCCGCGAGGATTCGCCGTCCCGTTTGGTCGGGCATGAAGTCGCCGCCTCGCCGCTGTCGAAAGTGCAGCACGAAGTGCGGATGATGAGCCTCGACAACGCCTTCGCCGATGCGGATGTTGCGGAGTTCGAAGCGCGGGTCCGGCGCTATCTGAACCTGTCCGCCGAGGCCGAATTGGCTTTCACTGCCGAAGACAAGATCGACGGCCTCTCTTGCTCCCTGCGCTACGAGGAGGGCCAGCTGGTGCGCGCCGCCACTCGGGGTGACGGACAAGTGGGCGAGGACGTGACCGCCAACGTGGCGCACATCGCCGACATTCCGCAAAAACTGCGCGCGCCAAAAGACGGGCAAGGCGTGCCTGCGGTGTTCGAAGTGCGCGGCGAAGTTTACATGGCGAAACAGGATTTTACCGCGCTCAATGCTGCGCAGGAGGCCAGCGGCGGCAAGATCTTCGCCAACCCGCGCAATGCCGCTGCAGGATCGCTGCGGCAGAAGGATGCTAGCGTCACCGCCAGCCGCCCGCTGCGGTTCCTGGCGCACGGCTGGGGGGCGGCATCGACGGTGCCGGCGGAAACGCAATTGGCGATGATGCAGCAGCTGGCGGAGTGGGGTATTCCGGTCTCGCCACTATTGGTGCGCTGCATTTCGGTGGCGGAATTGCTGCAGCATTATCGCAGCATTGAGCACACCCGGGCCGAGCTACCTTATGATATCGATGGCGTGGTCTACAAGGTTGACCGGCTCGACTGGCAGGAGCGGCTAGGCTTTGTCGCCAAGGCCCCGCGCTGGGCGATCGCGCATAAGTTCCCGGCTGAGCGCGCTGAGACCACGCTTGAGGGGATCGACATCCAGGTCGGGCGTACCGGCAAGCTGACTCCGGTCGGGCGGCTCAAGCCGGTCACCGTCGGAGGTGTGGTGGTCTCCAACGTCACGCTGCATAACCGCGACGAGATTGCGCGGCTCGGCCTGCGACTGGGCGACCGGGTGGTGATCCAGCGCGCCGGCGACGTGATCCCGCAAGTGGTCGAGAACCTCACGCGCGACGAACCGCGCCAGCCCTTTGCCTTCCCGAACCATTGCCCCGAGTGCCAGTCCGAGGCCGTTGCCGAGGAAGGCGAGGTCGATGTGCGCTGCACCGGCGGGCTGATCTGCCCGGCGCAGCGCACCGAACGCCTCAAGCACTTCGTCAGCCGCGCCGCGCTCGATATCGAAGGGCTGGGTGAGAAGACCATCGACGAGTTCTTCGGCCTCGGCTGGCTGGAGAGCCCGGCGGATATCTTCCGCCTGCACCAGCGCCGCGCTGACATCCTCCAGCGCGAAGGCTGGAAGGAAAAGTCGGTCGATAATCTGCTCGCTGCGATTGAGGCGAAGCGTTCGCCTGATGCCGCGCGGCTGCTGTTCGGGCTGGGGATACGGCATGTTGGCGCGGTGACGGCGCGCGATTTGCTCAAGCGTTTTGTGACGCTGGAGCGGTTGCGTGAGGTAGCGGGACTTTCTCCTCAACTCCAAATGCCGTTCGCATCGAGCGAAGTCGAGATGCCGCGCGCCGGTGTCTCGACTTCGCTCGACACGAACGGGGAAGGGGCACAAGAAGCCCGGGCCGAACTGCTCTCCATCGATGGCATCGGCCCGGCGGTGGTCGAGGCGCTCGGCGATTTCTTCCACGAGCCGCATAATGTCGCAGTGTGGGAAGATCTGCTGCGCGAAGTCTCGCCGCCGCCTTACATCGTCGAGACGAAGGACAGTGCTGTGGCGGGCAAGACCGTGGTCTTCACCGGCAAGCTCGAGACGATGAGCCGCGATGAGGCCAAGGCGCAAGCGGAGCGGCTGGGGGCCAAGGCGGCCGGATCGGTCAGCGCCAAGACCGATCTGGTGGTCGCGGGACCGGGGGCAGGCTCAAAGCTTAAACAAGCCGCCGCGCTCGGGATCGAAGTGATCGACGAGGCCGCCTGGGCGGAGATTGTCCGCGCGGCGGGGTAACAACCGCGCGGCTCAAGCGTTCTCGCGCGCTTGCATGATCGGGGCGGTGCTGGGGCGCAGGACGATGATCAGCACGCCAAGCAAGGCCAGCGCCGCGCCAATGAGCATCTGCGTATCAAGCTGGTCACCGGTGATCAGCACGCCCAGCGCGATCGTGGCGAGCGGAGTCATCAGCGTCAGCGGGGCCAGCAGGTTCGCTTCATAGCGCGCGATCAGGCCGTAGTAGGCGGTGTGCGCGCCGACTGAGACCACCAACGCCGAAAACAGCAGCGCGGCTATGAAAGGCCAACCAGCGGCCTCCGCTGCCGCCCACTGGCCGCTCTCCAGCGCCAACGTGGCAAGCGTCAGCGGCACGACCGCAGTCAGCCCGACCCAGGCCTGATAGCGCAGCGGGGCGATCTCTTCCGCGCGCTTCATCAGCACGGCGCCCAGCGAACCGGAGAACGCCGCCCCCAGCACGAACAGCAGCCCGACCGACAGCGCAAAGCCAGGCTGCCAGACCACGATCAGTACCCCCACCAGCGTCAGCGCGATCCCCAGGCCGCGCCGCCAGTGGATCCGCTCCCCCAGCATCAGCACCGAGAGCAACGTGGTGATCGGCACCCCGGCCTGGATTACCACGGCGGCGGCCGACGGGGTCGCGGTCTGCAAGCCGATAAACAGCAGGGCAAAGTTCCCCCCGCCGATCAGCAATCCGATCAGCACGATCCGCCAGAGCGGGCGCGGCACGGGCCGTAGCCAGGGCAGGGTGACCAGCAGCACCAGCGCGAACCGCGCGGCGGCGAAGAACAGCGGCGGGACGCCCCAGTTGCCGACCACCAGCTTGCTCACCACATTGCTGAGCGCCCAGATCAGGCAGATCGCGGTCAGCAGGGCAAAATCGCGCAGGTTCAT
>CAZVMC010000126.1:3495-6389 GCA_964628635.1 uncultured Novosphingobium sp.
GATTGAGCACAGCGTTCTTGGCTACCACATCAAGGCAGACGTCATCGATATCGCTCGCCGTGACCAGAGCATGCGGCCACAGGTGCAGTGCGGCAAAGGCCAGCAGGCCGGTGCCGGTGCCGATATCTGCCGCATTGCGGACAACCACGCCCTTTGCCTTCATCTCGCTGAGCATCGCGAGGCACCCGGCGGTGGTGGCATGTTGGCCAGTGCCGAAGGCCTGACTGGCGGGAATGGTGTAATCGCGAATACCGGGTTCGCTCAGCGACGGATGATCCGGCGTGTGAACATGGAAGCGCCCCGCGCGGATCGGGGGGAGGTCGGTCTGGCTCGTGGTCAACCAGTCGGTTTCAGGCAGCTTCTGGATCAGGAGCTTAGGCGGCGGCCCTGCAAACAGAGCTTTGATCGCGGCCTTTTCAGCATTGCCCGGCCTGCGCGGCGTCCAGGCTTCGAGCTGCCAGTCATCGGGCCGGTCCTCGGCAATTTCGCTGCCTGAGATAACTATGTCCGGGTCCCAGTCCCATGCGTCCTCGTGCGCAATCAGCGCGGCCTCAATCACCGCGCGTGGCGCGAGGGCGGTAATCTTCCAGCTGCTCACTTGGCTTCGGCTTCCTTCTCAAGCCGCTTGGCCAACCGGTCGCTGCCGCCGGCGGCGTAAGCTATGCAGGCACGCGGATAGGTCAGCGGTGCCTTGCCGGAAAGACGGCCCAACAAGTCGCTGCTGCCGGGATGCGGGGTGAGCAGCAGATCGCAGGGCAGGCTTTCGATCACCCGCAGCCCCTCGCGCGCTGCGGCAACCCGCTCCGGGTGGTGGGTGAAGTGGTAAACGCCGGTCGAGATCGAGTTGACGCTGTCAGCATAGGCGATGGTCAGGCACTCGCGGCCTTCGCAACTGCGCCAGGTCCAGCTGGTCGATCCCGGCGAATGGGTGGGGTTGGCGTACATCGTGAAGCGCGTGCCGCCGATCGTCAGCGAAGCGCCGCTGCGCAGCACGCGTGACACGCGCACTGGCTTCATGGGATAATCCTTGAGCCATGACGATTGCGGATCGGCAGGGTCGGCCCGCCCGGTGCGCATGGGTTCTGCGGCGCCGGGGCTGACGATCAGCTGCGCGCCGGTGGCGGCCTGAATCGCGGCCATGCCGCCGACATGATCGAAATGCTCATGCGTCATCAGCAGCCATTTGATCCGCTTCGGATCGAAGCCCAGCGCCTTGACATTGGCCAGCACATGCGGCGCGGCATCTTCCGGGCCGGTATCGATCAGCACCAGCCCGGCCGCGGTTTCGATCAGCACCACGGTGATCCCGCAAGTGCCGACATACCAGGTCTTGCCATGTATCCTGGCCGGCGGTGCCGGATCGGACCAGCCGTCCTTCGTGCCGCAAGCCCCGGCGATGTCCTTGCTTGCGCCCGGTCGCTCGGCTGGAGCAGGCGCTGCGCCGAGGGAGGTTAGTGCCAGGGCGGCAATCGCAATTCTACCGAACATAAGAGGCTCCATTGGCATCGAGCACCGCACCGGTCATGCTTTCCGGCGCATCGAGCGCGCAGAATACGGCCATCGTGGCGATCTCCTCCGGCGTGGCCACCCGGCCCAGCGGGATA
This sequence comes from uncultured Novosphingobium sp., assembly GCA_964628635.1. Taxonomy (GTDB): domain Bacteria; phylum Pseudomonadota; class Alphaproteobacteria; order Sphingomonadales; family Sphingomonadaceae; genus Novosphingobium. Next base: position 5,100 of record CAZVMC010000126.1, read on the forward strand.
TCGGCGAGCAGCCCTGCGCCGCCGCGGCTGGCGAGATAGTCCCCCGCCATCGCGGTATCGGTGAAGCCGGGGCAGATCGCGTAGCTCATGATGCCGCTGGCCGCATAGTGCCGCGCGATGGTCTTGTGCAGCGCGATCATCCCACCCTTGGCGGCGGCATAGTGCCAATGCTCGGGCGAATCCCCCCGGTGCGCTGCGCGGCTGGCGATGTGGACGATCCGTCCGGAACGCTCACCCGCCTGCCAATGCCGCACGGCGAACCGTGAAAGCTCAGCTGCGGCGGTCAGATTGATCCGCAGCGTATCCTCCCAATTGTCCAGCCACTCGATATCGCTGAGGCCAATCGGGTTGGGGCTGAACAGCCCGGCGTTGTTGACCAGCAGGTCGATCCGGCCGTGCCCACGCTCGATCGCCTCGTCCCAGATGCGGGCGGCGGCGGTCGGGTCGGTAAGGTCGGCGGCAATGGTATCGGCATCGACCGCACGGGTGGCATGGCCGATAACCTTGACGCCGCGTGCGCGCAGCCCGGCAGCGATCGCCGCGCCAATCCCGCGTGAGGAGCCTGTGACAAGGGCGATAGGTTGAGCCATCTGCCCTCATTGCCGTAGTGCGCCGGGTTCCACAAGCGAACCAGATGGTGCAAGGCCTGCGCTTGCACCTCGGGCCATTTTGGCTAAGGGGAACGCGCGCGGCGGCGGGGCTGCCGCAAACTGTTCTTGGGGACTCATACGCATGGCCGGACCAACCAACCGCCCGCTTTCGCCGCATCTGCAAATCTGGAAATGGGGCCCGGCGATGGCGGTCTCGATCCTCCACCGGGTTTCGGGCAATGGGCTCGCGCTGGTCGGCCTCGCGCTGCTGCTGTGGTGGCTGGGCGCGCTGGCCGGGGGTGAGGACAGCTATCAGGCCTTCCAGGGCTGGGTCTGGGCCGATCTGTTCAAGCTGGAATGGAGCGGGTTTGGTGCGATCGTCGCCTCGCTCGTCAAGATCGCGCTCAAGCTGTCGGTGATCGGGGTAACCTGGGCGCTGTTCACGCACATCGCATCGGGGCTGCGGCACTTCGTGCTCGATATCGGCGCGGGCTACGAGCTCGATCGCAACGCTGCCTGGTCGCTGTTCACGCCGCTCGCCGGTCTCGCTCTCACGGTCCTGTTCTGGGCCGCGATCTCGTACAAGTAAGGGTAACGCACGATGGGTAACGGAACCTCGATCGGCAAAGTGCGCGGGCTGGGCTCGGCGCATTCGGGATCGCACCACTGGCTGCTGCAGCGCTTCACCGCGATCGGCAAC
>CAZVMC010000127.1:0-6332 GCA_964628635.1 uncultured Novosphingobium sp.
CCCGAAGCCATGTAGTTGTAAATCGAAAGCATGTGTTTGCGCAGACCGGCATCGTAAGCAACGCCGCTGCCCAGCACTTCGCCATTGAGGCTGGGTGCCGCACCGAAGCTCGTACCAGTCGGACGAGGATCGTTCCAATTAGCCATTTTCAACTCCCTCCGGCGCCGAGCGACGACAAGCCGGTTGCAGCAATATCGGTGGTTTGCCCGCCAGTTTCAAGCGAAACCGCTGTTCGGCCTGTCGCAAGTTGTATCAAGCCCCGCGCTCCTGCGCCCGCGCCGCGGCTGCCAATTCGGCCCCGCGGGCTTGCGCGGCTTGCAAAGTCGCCTCAACCAAGCGGTTCAAAGCCGCATTCTCATCAAGCACTTGCAGCCCCGCCGCCGTGGTCCCGCCCGGGCTGGTGACGCGCCGTGCCAGTTCTGCGGGGCCGGCTTCGCTCACCCCCGCCAGCGCCGCTGCGCCCTCGACGGTTGCCAAGGCCAGCCGCGCGGCCTGAGCCGGTTCCATACCCAAGGCCGCAGCGCCGCGCCCCAATGCGTCGATAAAGCGATAGACGAAGGCCGGGCCGGAGCCGACCAGCGCAGTGATCAAATCGAACTGGGCATCGTCCGCAAACCACTCGGGCGCACCGAGCGGCGCCATCAGCGCGGAAATCGCCGCCTGCCGCGCCGGATCGACCTGCCCCGCCAGCGCCACCGGCGATTTACCCAACGCCGCCGCCAGATTGGGCATCACCCGCACCAGCGCCCCGGCGCGCGGAAACCGCGCGGCCAGACTGGCGAGCTCCACCCCCGCGAGGATCGAGAGCAGCACCGTCTCCGGCCCCACCAGCGCTTCGAGCTGCGGCGCAACGTCGCCGAGCGCCTGCGGCTTGACCCCCAGCACCACGGCATCGAACGCGCCGCCCGGCAATTCGCGCAGCAGCGTCACCCCCGCAGGAGCCTCAGCCAGCACCGGATCGACCACCGTAAACCGCGCCGGATCAAGCCCGCCCGCCAGCCACCCCGCCAGCATCGCCCCGCCCATATTGCCGCAGCCGACGATGAGGATAGATTGTTCAGTCATTGCAGCAGAAACCTGAACGACTTTGCGCCAAGTTGACACCAAAACCCACGTAAAACCAGGCCTTGGGGCTCGCTGCGAAGCGTTTGGATAGCTCGGTTGTGGGCCGGATCGCGCATGAGCAGATCATGGCAGGGGTTTGGCATATAGGAAAGGGGGGCAGCAGGATGGGCGAGGCGGATTTTGCTGCCCCAGACGGGCGTTCCAGTCCATTGGGGTATCCGGACCTTCCGCTTTTGGAGCGGCAGGCGAATGCCGAATCTCCTCAGCACCACTGCCTCTCCTGCAAGGAATTGAGAGATGGGAAGCGCATGCGCGCTTCCCATAAGTTTGCCGATCAACTCAGATCAACGATCCTGCCGATCTTACCGTTGTCGATTGTGATGAACGAAGCGCCACGCAGTGTAAATTGTTTGCCAGCCTTCATCGGCCCCAGATCAATCGCCGGAATGCCGGTCCAATCGACTTCTAATGCAACGAGGTCGCCATCGACCACTGCGGTTCTGACGGCTTGGCGGCGCTCAGTGAACATCGTAGCTCCTTGCTTCGCAAGGTCGGCAAAGGCTGCACGTCCCTCGGTCTTCAGATTCTGACCGGCATTGGAGATGTTTTCAAATAGTACAGTATCAGTTACACACTCAACCAGTGCGGCAACGTCTTTGCGATTATATGCGTCGATATAGCTCTGAATAATTGTTGGTATAGCCACGAGCGATGTCCTTTTGCGATCAACACACCTCGGCTGCTTAGCCCCCTTTTGGTGAGTTTATGCAGCTAAGTACCGAGTGTCGTCACTCCTTGTCGATTCTAGGAGGAGCCGAACGGCCCCTGTTCACTTGGACGGACCCGACCTGACGTGTCAGGCCGGGCGATTAAATCGTCCGAAAATCGCAATATCGAAGTGAACAATTGACATCATTAGAGCCACATACCGACTAATGTGCGATTGTCGAGATATAGGGTTCGCAAACAGCGGCGCGAAATCGCCGTGCCTTTGCTGACCAGCACCCAAAACAGCTGGGGCAGCACAAGCGTCCCAAACCATGCCGGCCAAACCCTTGGCATTAAGTCCTGACAGTCAGCCACTGCCGTGCTAGCAGCAAAACTGTGACGATTTCATTCTCCTTCGCTGCCCCAGGAGATGCAGCCAAATTCGAGCAAATCGGCAACGATGTTTTTGACGAAATGATATTGCCCGCTTCGCTGCAAGCCTTTTTGGCGGATAACAGGCATCATATAGCGATAGCGGCGGAATATGGTCATGTGATTGGTTTCGTTTCGGCTGTCGATTACATCCACCCCGACAAACCGCGCGAACTCTGGATCAACGAGGTTGGCGTGGCGAAGTCTTGGCAAGGCAAAGGTATCGCAAAGAGATTATTGTCTATGATGCTCGATCACGGTCGCGCGATTGGTTGTACAGAGGCCTGGGTGTTAACTGAGCCAGAAAATGTGGCAGCGAATGCGCTCTACAAGTCTGCGGCAAGCAAAAAGAACGCTGAACCTACGTCGGTTGTTATGTACAGCTTCAAGCTTGCTTAACTTACGAAAACTCGTCGCAAACCAACAATCATTGCCACCCGCTCAAATCCCGGCCTCGACCCAAGCGCAGATGCCCCCTCAAGCCTCTCCAGCCGCATCCACCAGCGCGCTGGCCAACGCTTCGGCGGGGGTCTTGTCGCCCCAGAGGATGAACTGGAAGGCCGGGTAGAAGCGGTCGCATTCGTCGATCGCGGCTTCGACTGCGATCTGGGCCTGGCTCAGGCTGAGCAGGCCGTCATCGCCCAGCATGAGGCCGTGGCGATAGAGCAGCACGCCGCCGTTCGACCAGATATCGAAATGGCCGACCCACAGCTGTTCGTTGACCAGCGCCAGTACCTCAAACATCGCCTGGCGCTTGTCATCGGTCACGCGGACATCGGGCAGGCACAGCAGCTGGAGCACGTGATCTTCGCGCCGCCAGATCCCGCGCACGGTGTAATTGGCCCAGGAGCCTTGAATTTCCCCGGTGATTTCATCCTCACCGGCAAATTCGAACGGCCAGCCGCGCGCTTCGAACAGCGAGGCGAGCATATCGACCGGGGCAGCATCCTCATGCCGTTCGAGATCGTGTTGGCCTTGCATCATCGAACCCGGGTCGCTCCGTTGCGGACTGCATCACATCCTAGGCGGGTGGATGCGTCGGCCTTCGTGCCGGGGCAATCGCCAAGCGGCGCTGGCCTGCGCATAACCCGACAAGGCTGTTTAGAAGGTGTGGAAAAGGTGCGGATGGAGCTCTTTTCCGCCTCACGGCGGGGCGGCACCAGCCCACTCCCCCACCCGACCAACCAGAACCTAGGGTTACCCTATGGGTGGTCGGGTGGGGGAGTGGGCTGGTGCCGCGCGTGTTTCAGTGAAACTGAAACAAATCAACGCACTGATAATGCGTCGACCACTTGCCCCGCGGGACTGGTCCAGACGAAAGCCCCGGTCACCCCCGCCTTGCGCAGCTGCGCGAGGTAGGCATTGGCCTGGGCCTGGCTTTCAAACGGCCCGACCAGCAGCCGGTTGGACTGGCCAAAGGCGCTGGTGAAGCCGCGCTTGCCCTTGAACACCTCTGGGTCCTCGCGGGTGAAGCGGCGCCAGTCAAACCCCAGCGCGGCCTTGTCGCGCCCAGTGGCGAGCTGGATCCAGATCCGGCTGGGATGGCTGGGCGGCGCCGGTTTGGCCGGAGCGCTGCCACCTCGGGTCACGGCGGGCTCGCGCCCTGTCCCGGCGCGCGCCGCAGGCGCAGGCGGCGGAGCAGGGCGGGCGGGCGTGATCGTGCGCAGATCGACCGCGCCTTCGGCTGGCGCGACTTCGCGGCTGGGTGCTTCGAAATCAGCGAAGACTTCGGCCAAGGTGCCGCGTTTGGGCGGGGTGGGCGCGGGCGTGGGCGAGGGTGTAGCGGCAACAGGTGCCGGAATCGGCGCAACCGGTGCAGTTCCGCTCGCGCGCGACAAGTCAAAACCGGCAGCCGGGGTCGTGGTCCCGGTGCCGAGCGCAGTGAAGCCCGGCGTGGCAGCCGCCGCTGTCGTTGCAGCGGGGCTCGGCGAAGGTGGAGTTGACGCGGGCGTTGTCACGACCGGGCTCGGCGCGGGCGGTGGCGGGGTTGCTGCGGCCAGTGTCGCCGCGGGTCGCGGCGCGGGTGGCGGAGGTGTTGGGGTCGGCGCGGCCGCCGGCGTGGGAGTAGCGGCCGGAGCTGGCGTGGCGAACACGCGCGGTGGACCGCTGTCGGCAACCACCGCACGGCTCGGCTGGACCTCTGGCGGAGCGGCGGGCGGCGGCGCTGCCGGCGTTGCCGGCTTTTCTCCCCGCCGCGAACCGCGCCTGCCGCCACTGTCACGCGAACCGCTGCTGTCGCTCGTTCCGGGGCGGCCCAGCGGTTGCCCGGTCGGGACCAGCGGCTTGTCCGCCGCTGCCACAGCCGTGCGCGGGCGCGCGTGGAGTGCGACACGGGGATCGTCATGGCCGATGTCAGCCGCGCGCGGGAATGCGCCGAGGTTACCGGCTGCTGCCTGCTGCGCCGCAGTGAGCCGCGGCATGTAGCGCAGGTAGGCCGCCATCGCGACCGCGAGGTCTGGCGCGAGCGTCTGCTTGGCGATCGCTTCAGCGTCTTCCGCCTTGCCGAGGATCGCCAAGGCAAAAGCGCGGGTGCGCCAGGCCGCCTTGTCCTGCCGCTGCAGCAACGGCGCGAGCGTCGCGTCCATCCCGGCCCGATCGCCCGATATCGCCAGGCTCAGCGCCAGACGGCGCCGCGCTTCATCGTTCTGTCCCGCCGCCAGCACCGCGCGGTAATAGCGCTGCGCTGTCTCATTATCGCCGACCAGATCATAGGCCAGCCCCCGATCAAGCTGCGCGGCGGCATCGAGCGGCGCGATCTTCTCAGCCTCGGCAAACAGCGGGATCGCGGTGAAGGGATCCTCGCGTCGCACATGGCTCGCCGCCAGCCCGGCTTTGACCCGGCTGTTGTTGGGAGAGAGCGTATCGGCGCGCTGGAAGAAGCCGATCGCTGCATCGGCATCGCCCATCGCCAGCGCGGCATTTCCGGCGTCGATCAGCGCGATGAGATCCCGCGGGTTGCGGCCCAATCGTCCGAGCGCATCGTTGAGGCGCTCGCTATCGCCGCTGGGAACCGCCTGAACCACCGGGATCGAGACCGATTCCGGCTCGTCGTCATCCTCGGTCTGGGCAAAAGCGGTGCCGGGCAACAGGCACAACACCAGCGCCGCACCGAACGCGGGCCGCAGCGCCGAGCGGAAAAGCGAATGCCTGATCATGAACCTCTGCGCCGACTAACCGGAGGCTTCTGAACCACAGACGAACGATCAGCGCCAGCCCTGCCGGCGCGGATCGCGCAAATTGATCGCGAATTACTGGTTGTTCTGGCGCCCCAGGAAGCGCGGGATCGAGATCGACCCGCCCTCGCCGCCTTCTTCCTCTTCTTCGTCGTCGGCCGCCCGGCCGCCGCGCGAAAGATTGGCCATGCGTTCGAACAGCGTCGATCCCGCCCCGCTGGATACGCGCGGCGGCCGCGGCGCGGACTCGTCGGTGCTGACGGCAACCGGCGCAGGCTCGTCGCTTGCACCATCGTCGCTGCCCGAGGCGACCAGACCGCGGCGGCGACCTGGCAGCGCCGCACCACCGACAGGCGCATCGTCATCGTGCAGGCGCGAGGCATCGGCCAGCAGATCGTCACTTCCGCCGACTTCAGCCTCGCCATCGGAAGCGGCTGCGCCTTCGGGAGCTTCAAGGTGAAGCTCGAACGGTTCGTCCTCGGCTTCATCCGCCGATTCAGCGGCGTCCGCCTCGGCAGCGGCTTCGACCTGATCCCAATCGTCATCGCTATCGGCTTCGGTTGCAAGATCGAGCGGTTCTTCAGCGCTGTCCTCTTCAGCCGTAGCGACTTCTGGCTCCTCTGCCGCAACTTCCGGCTCTGGCTCGGGCGCTTTGACGCGCTCGAACAGTGGCTCCGCTGCAGCAGGAGCAGCCACTGCGGCAGCCGGACGCACCGGACCACGGCCCATCGACAGGCTCATCGGACGCGCGGCGCTTTCGGCCATTTCGGCGCTCTGCTCGATCCCGGTGGCGACCACCGAGACGCGGATCTTGCCTTGCAGGTCCGGATTGAACGCCGAGCCCCAGATGATGTTGGCATTGGGATCGACCAGCTCGCGGATGTGGTTCGCGGCCTCGTCCACTTCGAGCAGCTTCATGTCGTCGCCGCCGATGATCGAGATGATCACGCCCTT
>CAZVMC010000128.1:0-1265 GCA_964628635.1 uncultured Novosphingobium sp.
TCGAGAGGATCATGCCCGCGAGCAGTTCCTGCCCGGTCCCGGCCTGCCCGCCCTGCGGCTTGGCGATCCGCTGCGGCCCCTCGTGGACCGACAGGAAGCTGCCCACCCCGTGGCCGGTGCCGTGGGCGTAGTCGACCCCGGCCTGCCACAGAAATTGCCGCGCCAGCGTGTCGAGCTGGCTGCCGACCGTCCCTTGCGGGAAAACCGCGAGTGCCAGCGCGATATGGCCCTTGAGCACGCGGGTGAAGCGGTCCATGTGTTCGGCGCTCGGCTGGCCCGGTCCGATCCAGACGGTGCGCGTGATGTCGGTGGTGCCATCGGCATACTGCCCGCCGGAATCGACGAGGTAGACCGAGTTGGGGGCGATTCCGATATTGGACTGTGCATCTACTTTGTAGTGCGGACTGGCGGCATGCGGCCCGGCGGCGGAGATCGTATCGAAGCTGAGGTCGCGCAGCAGGCCGGTTTCCTCGCGGAAGGCGCGCAGCTTGGCGGCTGCGCTCAGTTCGTCCTGCCCGCCCTTGGGGGCCTCGATGCTCAGCCAATGGAGGAACTTGGCAATCGCCGCGCCATCGCGTGCCTGGGCATCGCGCTGGCCCTGCTGCTCAACCGGATTCTTGACCGCCTTGGCCAGCACGGTCGGGTCGGTCAGAGAGATGACCTTGGCTCCGGCGCTTTCCAACTCGGCGAAGATCGCCGCAACCGAGCGCTCCGGATCGACCGCGACCGTCTTGCCCGCCAGCGCGCCTAGCTGCGGCACGAAAGCCTCACGCGGGCGAACCGTGACGGCATTGCCGAGATGCGCACGCAGTTCGGGTGTGACTTTGGCTTCCTCGATGAACAGTTCGGCGGTGCCATCGGCGTGAGCGATCACGAAGGACAGCGCCACCGGCGTGCGCTCCACATCGGTTCCGCGCAGGTTGAGCAACCAGGCGACCCCGTCCAGCGCCGACACCACCGCCGCGTCGAGACCCCGATCGGCCAGCCACTCGGCAACTGCAGAGCGCTTGGCCTCGCTCGACAGACCGGCCAGCTCGGTCGGATGGATCAAAGCCGGGGCGAGGCTGGGCGCGGGCCGGTCATGCCACACGGCGTCGATCGGATTGCCCTCGACCGCGACGAGCTTTCCGCCCTTTGCGGCCAGCGCCGCGCTCGCCGCATCGACCCAGGGTTTGCCGTGGAGCCAAGCATCGTAACCAATCCGCGCGCCTTCGGGCGCATGCTCGCCCAGCCACTTCGCGACCGAAGTCTGCGGGACCGACTGA
>CAZVMC010000128.1:1365-6209 GCA_964628635.1 uncultured Novosphingobium sp.
GGGCGTTCGGCTGCGAGTGTGTCGGTCATCCCGCCCTTATAGGATCGCTATGCCGCGATGGCGAGGGCGCGGAGGTCAGGGCGGTGTGAGCTGCAGATTGACCCAGCCGCTCAGCTTCCCGGGCTGGCCGAAGGCATCGCTGGCCGGAGTGAACCGGGCCTCGCTGCGGAACAGGCGACAGGCGGCAACATCGGCCGCATCGTTGCCGGAGCTTTCGAATACCTCGCAGCCTGTGGGCCGACCATCAGGCCCCATCCGACCGGCCATCCGCACCACCTTGGCCGCCGTTGCGGAAGCTTGCCACAGCGCGTTGAGCCGCGCGAGTTCGGCGGCTTCGACCCGCAACCGCTGGATCATGTTCTCATCGGCGGTAACGGCTCTGAAGCCCTTGCCTTGCGGGCTGAGCAGCAAGGGCCACCGCCGGTTCGGCAGGCGAACCGTCTCGGCCCACTGCGGCTTCAGCTTCTTGCGCGCGAAGTCACAGGCCTTGGCATCCAACCGCGCATCGCCTGAAGACTGGACCACCCGGCATTCGGAATCGCCGTTCCTCGGATCAGCAAGGACGATGCCAATGGCCGGTCCGGTCAGCGCCGCACCGCCCGGCCGTTCTACCAGCAGCTTGAAGGTCGGTTCGCTTGCCACCGAGCGCAACCAATATCCCGATGGCGGCCATGACATCAGCCGGGGATTGGTATCGCTGGGCGGAGGCGGCGCGGGCGACAGGCCATAGCTGACAATCAGTGGCCCCGATCCGCGCGCGATGTTCCGGCTGAACTGGAAATTGGCCGTAAAGATGAACAGGTCGGCCATTGGCTGACCGTCTTCACGCAAGGCGGGGATGAAGGCGGCGCGCCGGATCAGCAGCGCGCAGAGCTGGTCGGCCCAAGCCGGCGCCCGTTCCCATGATCGCGGAGCCGACTTGCACTCGGTGACCCGTCCGGTCGGGCCAACCGCCAGTTCCAGGGTCACATTCTCGATCGTCTCGGTCTTGAGCCAGATCGCAATCGGCGCGTCGCTGTCCTTCAGCCAGGTGGCCGGATCGTCCTTGGCCGCCACACGGCGGATCATTTCGACTGGCGGGGCAGGCCACTGGCTCGGCGCTCCGGCAAAGCCACGGATCGCGATTTGGCGGAACGGCTCGCGCACTGATGGTCTGGCCGCTTCGGGCGCACCTTGCGCCAGCGCCGATCCGGCCAGCCCGGTCAGCCCCAGCAAGCACCCCGCCAAAATCTCCCGCATCGTGTTTCCCTTTATCCGGCAAGGCAAATGTGATGCCTTGCTTTCTTTGCCGCGACAATCGCCTAATCAGGCGCAATGAGCGAATCCCCAATCCGGCCACCTGTTGCCGCCAAAAAGCCCGCCAGCACCACCCATCACGGCATCACTGTTACCGACGATTACGCCTGGCTGCGCGATCCCGGCTATCCCGAGGTCAAGGATCCGGAAGTGCTCGCGCACCTTGCGGCGGAGAACGCTTGGTTCGAAGCGGCGATGGCTCCGCATCGCGGCCGGATCGACGCGCTGTTCAAGGAGATGCGCGGGCGGATCAAGGAGGCGGACAAGTCGGTGCCGCAAAAAGACGGTGACTGGCTTTACTGGATCGAGTTCGAGGAAGGCGCGGAATACAAAAAGTGGTGGCGGCGGCCCGTTGCCGGTGGCCCCGAAGAGTTGATCCTCGATGAGGTCGCGCTGGCTGAGGGCCATGAGTATTTCAAGCTGGGCGCGATTGCCGTGTCGCAAGACGGCGGCAAGCTCGCCTGGTCGGTCGACGACAACGGCTCGGAGCGCTTCACCGCGCGGATCAAGGTGATCGCGACGGGTGAAGTCTTGACCGACGAGATCCCCGGCACGCTCTCCAGCCTGATCTGGGTCGCGGGCGACAGAGGCCTTGTTTACTCGCTCGCCAACGAGCAATGGCGGACCGACAACTGCCGCCTGCACTGGCTTGGCCAGCCAAGCTCAAGCGATGTTGAGCTTTACCACGAGGACGACGAAGGCTTCCGCGTCGGCGCCTCGCTTTCGGCCAACGAGCAGTGGCTGATCATCGGTACTTCGGACCACGAAACCAGCGAGGTCCGGCTGGTCCCGGCGGCCGATCCGCTCGCCACCCCAGTGCTGGTCAAGCCGCGCGAAAAGGGGGTGGAGTACGATGTCGACCTGCACGAAGACACGCTGTTCATCCACACCAACGACAGCCACGAAAATTTCCGCCTCGCCACTGCGCACCTCTCGCATCCCGGCGAATGGCAGACTCTGATCGAGGGCAGCGACGATTTCTACCTCACCGGGTTCGACCTGTTCCGCGATTTCTACGTGATCGAGGGGCGGGTCCGCGGGCTCGACCAGATCGAGCTGCGCTATTACGACGATCCCGGCCGGATCGAGCCGATCCAGTTCCCCGAAGCGAGCTATTCGGCCGGACTTGGCGACAATCCCGAGTGGGCGGTGGAGACGCTGCGGCTGAGCTACGAGAGCATGGTCAGCCCGGCCTCGGTGCTCGACTACGATGTGGCGGGGCGGACGCTGACCACGCTGAAGGTGCAGGAGATCCCTAGCGGTTACGACGCGTCGCTTTATGCCACCGAGCGGCTCGAAATTACCGCGCGCGATGGCACCGCGATCCCGGTCAGTGTGGTTTACCGCAAGGACCGCGTGAACCCCGGCCCGCTCCACCTCTACGGCTACGGGGCCTATGGCATCGCGATCGACCCCGGCTTCTCGACCACGCGGCTCAGCTTAGTCGACCGCGGCTTCGCCTATGCCATCGCCCACATTCGCGGCGGCGACGATCTGGGACGGGCGTGGTACAAGGCGGGCAAGCTCGAGCGGCGGACCAACACCTTCACCGACTTTGTCGATGTTGCGCGCGGCCTGATCGAACGCGGCTTCACATCAGCGGGCAAGATCAGCATCTCGGGCGGCTCGGCGGGCGGCGAGCTGATGGGGGCGGTGATCAATTCCGACCCAGCCCTGTGGGGCGCGGTGGTCGCCGACGTGCCCTTCGTCGATGTCCTCGCCACCATGCTCGACGCTTCGCTGCCGCTCACCCCCGGTGAATGGCCCGAATGGGGCAATCCGATCGAGGACAAGGCGGCGTTCGAGCTGATCCGCTCCTACTCGCCCTATGATCAGGTCAAGGCCCAGGCCTATCCCCCCATGCTGGTGACCGCCGGCCTCAACGATCCTCGCGTTACCTATTGGGAGCCCGCCAAATGGGTCGCCAAGCTGCGCGAGCTCAAGACTGACGACAACGTGCTGCTGCTCAAGACCAACATGGGCGCGGGGCATGGCGGCAAATCGGGTCGGTTCGAGAGCCTGAAGGAGACAGCGGAGGAGTTTGCCTTTATCCTGTGGCAGTTGGGGGTGGAGGGGTGAGCAAGTTCTGGCCTGCTTTGATTGCGCTGCAACTCTTGGGTTGCTTGATGATTGTGATGGTCTTCGGTTCCGAAATATCCAGCACCACCCGAAATCCCGAAGCCGGGTTGGCTGCAGTGCTGTTCGGCTTTCCCTTGGTGATTGGCGAAGTTATAGGCCTCGGGCTGCTCTATCTGTGCCGCGCGGCCCTGCCCGACGCGCATCGCGAAAAGATTCTTCTAGCTTCAACCGCCTTGATGTTCGCGGCACCGTTGGTTCTTCTGTTGGCGATGCAGGGGACATGATGGGCAACCGCCACACCCTCACCTTCACCGCGCTGCCCGAGCACATCGACGAGCTTGGCCACGTCAACAACGCGGTCTGGGTCGAGTGGATCCAGCAGATCGCCACCGCGCACTGGGCCTCCGTCGCCGCGCCGGAGCATCAGGCCCAATACGTCTGGGTCGTGACCCGCCACGAGATCGACTATCGCGGCAACATCGGCCTTGGCGAAAGCGTGACCGCCGAGACTTTCATTCCGACCGGGCCGACCGGCGCGCGGTTCGACCGGCGGGTCGATTTCCGCGACACAGCGGGCAAGTTGATCGTCGCCGCGCGCACCACCTGGGCGATGATTGACAAGGCCAGTGGGCGGCTGATGCGGGTCCGCGACGATGTGACCGCGCCATTCCGGCCCTATGCGGGCGAGGATTGAATTTCCCACTCCTTTCTCTCTCTTAAATCGTCACCCTGAACTTGTTTCAGGGTCCATTTCTCGGCTCAGACCGGAGCACTGTTTGGCAGCGAGACTGCGCCGCTTGATCGCTGTCGGCAGCAACGGAGCTTGCGGCCCGATGGACCCTGAAACGAGTTCAGGGTGACGGGTTTAGAGGGGTTGGGCTTCGGTTCGTCGCTCAGCCCAAAACCTCCGCCACCGGCACGTATTCATAGCCCAGCTCGCTCGCCACGGCTTCGTAAGTTACTTTGCCCGCGTGGACATTCAGCCCGTTCGCCAGATGCGGGTTGGCCTTGAGCGCCTCTTGCCACCCCAGTTCGGCGATCCGCAGGGCGTGGGGGAGGGTGACGTTGTTGAGCGCGTAGGTTGAGGTCCGCGCCACCGCGCCGGGCATGTTGGCGACGCAGTAATGCACCACGCCATCGACCACGTAGGTTGGCTCGGCATGGGTGGTGGCATGGCTGGTTTCGAAGCACCCGCCCTGATCGATCGCGACATCGACCAGCACCGAGCCCTGCTTCATCAGCCCGAGCATTTCCTTGGTCACCAGCTTGGGCGCGGCCGCACCGGGGACCAGCACCGCGCCGATCACCAGCTCAGCCTCGCCAATCATCTGTTCGATATTGGCGCGGTTGCTGAAGCGGGTCTTGGCACGGCTTTCGAAATGGGTGCCAAGCCGTTCGAGCACTTCGGGATCGCGGTCGAGGATCGTCACGTCCGCACCCAGCCCGACCGCCATCTGCGCCGCATTGAA
>CAZVMC010000129.1:0-6119 GCA_964628635.1 uncultured Novosphingobium sp.
CCAATGCGATGTTCCGCGTCCGGCTTGAAAACGATCACGAAATCCTGGGCCACACTGCCGGCAAGATGCGCAAGAACCGCATCCGCGTGCTGGTCGGCGATGAAGTGCTGGTGGAACTGACCCCCTATGATCTGACCAAAGGCCGGATCACCTATCGCTTCATGCCGGGCCGCGGCGGACCCGGCCAATTTGGCTAAGGCCGGAATTGGCCAACCCCAAGCTCGTACTAGCCAGTTCCTCTCCGCGCCGCCGCGAAATGCTCGCGCGGATCGGCGTTGAACCGACGCGGATCGCCAGTCCCGATATCGATGAGACACCGCTCAAGGCTGAGCTGCCGCGTGCCTATGCTTTGCGACTGGCAATCGGAAAGGCCCAGGCGGTCGAGCGGAGCGCAGACGAGGTGGTGCTGGCCGGGGACACCACCGTAGCACTGGGCCGACGGATACTGCCGCCCGCCGATACGATCGAAGTGCAGCGCAAGCTGCTCGGCCTGATCTCCGGTCGGCGCCATCAGTGCATTTCGGCGATCTGCGTGATTGATCGGGATGGGAACACCCGCACCCGGATTGCCGGGACGATTGTCGCGTTCAAGCGTCTGACCGAGGCGGAAATTGATGCCTACGTCGCATCCGGCGAGGGCTTGGGCAAGGCGGGCGGCTATGCGATCCAGGGCCGCGCCGAGGTGCTGATCCGGTTCATTTCGGGCAGCCACTCGGGCGTGATCGGCCTGCCCTTGTTCGAAACCCGCGCACTGCTGCGCGCCGCCGGTATTCCGCTTTCATGAAGCGGAGCCTGCTGTGGGATGCCGGCCCGGGCGAAATGCGCGCCGGGCTGATCGAAGCGGGCCAACTGACCGAATTCCGGATCATCCGCCAGCGCCGCGATCATGCGCTCTATGCCGCAGGAGAGCACTACACCGCGCGCGTCACTGCGCGGCTCAGCAAGACCAAGGCCATGGTCACGCTGGGCGGGGAACGCGATGCGCTGCTGGAACAGGCGCCGGGGGTGAACGAAGGGGCCTTGCTGGCGGTGCGGATGACCCGCGCGCCGATCCCCGAGCCCGGTCGCTGGAAGCTGCCAGTGGTCCGCCCTGCCCCCGAGATCGCCCCCCAGCGCGAGCCCGGCTGGCATTTCAGCGATGAGCCGTGGGTGCTGTTTCTGCGCAAGATGAGCGCCGAAGTGGACGAGATCGTTTGCGGCGATGCGCAGATGCTGTCCGACCTGCGCAGCGATCTGGGTGCGAACTTCAGGGTGCCAATGCGGATCGATGCCGGGGCAATCGCCGAAGCCGATTTTGACTCGTTGATCGAACAGGCAATCAGAGGAGAGTTTCCGATTGCCGGGGGAATGCTCTCGATCGAGCGGACCCGCGCGATGACTGTGGTGGACATTGACGGCAGCGGCGATCCGCTCGCGCTCAACCTGGCCGCCGCAGCGGAAATTCCGCGGTTGCTGCGCTTGCTCGATATCGGCGGGCCGGTCGGGATCGATTTCGTGACCATGCCCGATGGGAAGCTGCGCAAAACGGTCGATGCTGCGTTGGAACAGGCCTGCGCCGTGCTCGGCGCGCACAAGCGCACCGCGATCAACGGCTTCGGCTTTGCCCAGATCGTCCGTTCGCGTCTTGGCCCGTCGGTGCCGGAACTGCTCAGCGGGATCACTCCCGGCCGCACATCGCTGGAAACGCGCGCGATCGCCTTGCTGCGGCAGGCGGGGCGTTCGGTGGGGTTTGGTGCGCGGCGATTTATCGCGCCGCCAGCGGTGATCGAGCTGATCCGCCGCTGGCCGGAGGAAGTGCTGGCGCTGCAATCCTCGCTCGGTGCGGCGATCGAATTGATCGCCGATCCCGCCGCGACCGGCTATGGGCAGGTCCATGTCAGCCAATCCTAACCGCAAATGCCCGCTCTGCGGGAAGCCGCGCAACCCGGACTACGCACCGTTCTGCGGCGCGCGCTGCAAGGACCGCGATCTGGTGCGTTGGCTCGACGATGGCTATGCCCTGCCCGGCCCGCCCGCGATCGACGAGGACGAGGGAAAGGGCTGAATTCAGGCTTGCCAAGCCGCGCCGCCTTCGCCATAGGCGCGCTTCCAAAGGCTGGCCTCCCCCGCAAGGGTTGGGCCGATGTGCTGCCCGGATAGCTCAGTTGGTAGAGCAGCGGATTGAAAATCCGCGTGTCGGTGGTTCGAATCCGCCTCCGGGCACCAGTTTTCGGAATCAGAAGATGTCCGGGGGACATCTTCCCGAAAACTCCCGAGCGATAGCGACGGGGCATTCTCTCAACACACCAATCCCGGTTGCGGCCCAAACTGAGTCCGGGGGACTGTTTCCCCACATCTCCCGAGCGTTAGCGAAGCGGCCCATTCTCAACATCGCGATCCCGGTTCGGGCTTAAGCAGAACCCAACTCTACCGCGAGGCCCTTACCACCGCTTCGAACATCGCCGGATGCAATGGCCGGGCGAACTGGCATCCGGCCTCAAAGCTGTTCACCCAGATCACCCGCGCCTCAATCGCCTCGAGCCCCGGCAATTTCAGATAGATTTGCTCCCCTTCGCGCAGCAAATGCGCCACGGCGATCCGCGCGCCGCCGACCGAGAGGTTGTTGATCTTGACCAGCGTCCGACGCGCGCCCGAGCGAAACTGAACCTCGCCCGAGACCGGCACGCGGTCGGCCTGGCGCTTGGGCAGTCGTAGCGATCTCGGCTGAACGTGTTCCATCATTCATCTGCTGGGTTGGTTGCCAGCTAAGGATAAGGCCCGGAAGTTAAGGGCCGGTAACCGCGATCATTAGTCAGACTGCGAGGGGCGCACCGGCGGAGGCGCGCCCCTTACGCTGGCCGTTAGAACTTGAATTCAGCCCCAACCGTGAACGAGCGCCCGCGCGGATCGGCCACGCGCGGCTCCCATGAGGAACCGGCGCCGGTGTTGCCATCATAAGTGATCGCGAACGGCGGATCGGTGTTGAACAGGTTGCGCACGCCCAGCGTGAACTTGAACCCTGGCCGCAGCGCCAGCCAGCTGACCGACAGGTTGAAGATCGAATAGGGGCTGACGCGCGGATTGAAATCAGGCCGCACCACAGTTCCCGCCGCGATTCCCGGAAGCTTCTGATTGTCATAGGAACCGCGGAAGATCTGCGTCAGCGAGATTGAGAAATCCTCGTTCGCATAGCTAATCGTGGCGTTATGCTTCCATTTGACCCCCAGATCGCCAGCGTAGCTGAACACACCCAGCTGGTTGACGAAGGGCAGGCTGGGTGCCGCCTTTTCCACCTTGCGGGTCAGCAGCGTCCCGTCGAACGAGAACGAGACCGTGCCGCCAAGCAAATCGTAATTGCCGCGCGCGGCGAATTCGATCCCGCGGGTCTGGCGCGCACCTGCGTTAACCCACGTCTGATCGATAAGGATCACATCGCCCGCGCCGTTGCGGATGAAGCGATCGGCGAAGGTAGTCGCATTGTCGATCAGCTGGCGCAGAGTCAGGATCTGAATCGTGCCATCGACATTGATCGACCAGTAGTCGGCCGAGAAGGTCCAGTTGGGTGTGGGGCGCAGAACCACACCGACCGACCACTGCTCTGCCGTTTCCGGCCCGAGGTTCAGGTTGCCGCCAGTCTGAATATCGGGGCGGATCTGCGCGCAGGGCAGGCCCGAACCGAAAGCGCTGGTGGGGACACCGCCGGGGCACTTGGTCGGATCGGCCAGATCGCTGCCCGAATAGGGCGAAACGGTGAGGCCATTGAAGATCTGGTTGAAGCTCGGCACGCGGAAGCTGGTGTTGTAGCTGCCACGCAGCATGATCTGATCGATCGGCTGGAACTTGAACGAGACCTTGGGATTGGTGGTGGTGCCGAACCCGGTGTAATCGTCAATCCGCACCGCGCCGGTCACTTCGAAGCCGGTGAACAGCGGCACCAGCACTTCGACATAGGCCGCCTTGATCGTGCGGCTCTTGGGGGTGAGCGCGTTGACGTTGTCAAAGGCCGCGTTGAAGATGTTGGGCGTTCCCAGAGCTGCTGCAGCCGAACCGTTGAACTCATAGGTTTCGCGCCGCCAATCGACCCCCAGCGCCATCTGCACGTCACCACCCGGCAGTGCGAACAGCGGGCCAGAGATCGAGGCATCAGCCTGGGTCACCTTGTAACGCCCGCCATAGAGCGTGGTGCCTTCGGCGGAGATTGCCCGCAGCCCATCCATCGCCTGCTGGGTCTGGACAAGGCTGAATGGG
Organism: uncultured Novosphingobium sp.; assembly: GCA_964628635.1. Taxonomy (GTDB): domain Bacteria; phylum Pseudomonadota; class Alphaproteobacteria; order Sphingomonadales; family Sphingomonadaceae; genus Novosphingobium. The sequence goes on from CAZVMC010000129.1 coordinate 4,228, forward strand.
TTGAGGATGCCGCTATTGAGCAGCCCGATGATGCCGGGCTGGGTCGCTCCCGGAGCGATCGGCGCACGCGGATCAATCCCGCCGCTGACCGCACCCGCCACACCCGAGGCGTTGGCATCGGCCGTTGAGGCGAAGACACCGCGATAAAAGTATCCTGAGCCAAGCAGTGAGGAGCTCTGACTCCGTGCAAACGAAACACCGGTGCGATAGTCCCAACCGTTAAACGGCAGCGGCCCCTCCAGCCCGGCCGCAACGCGGAAGGTTTCTGTGTTGGTAGTGTATTCACGCGGACCGCAAGCAATACACCGCCAGCGGCCCGACAGCGGCCGGCCATAGCGCGCATCCAGCGCTGCAAGTTGCGCGGCATTGCCTGTGAAGGCCGAGCGGATCGCGTTGAAGACCTGATTGTAGGTCGGCGCAGTCAGCGCGTTGAGAGGATAGGCCCAGGGCAACGTCGTCGTGTTGGCTGAAAGCTGGTTGTGCGAAAAGATCTTCGCGGAATCCGCATCTGATCCGGTCACTTCGATTGAAGCCTCGCTCGATCCCAGCCGAACCACGCCGCGGCCATAATAGGTCAATGTGTTGATCGGCTGCTGCAGCACCGCCGCGCGGCCCGTATCCCAGGCGCAAGCGTAGAAGTTGTTGGGCGAAGTCCACAGCTGCTCGTCATAGGCCATGCCGCCATCCATCGAATCGCAGCCGGCTTGGCCGGGAAGATCGAGGTAGTTGATCCCCCCCGCTGCGGCGTTGCCGCCGTTGGGAGCCGTCAGCACCAGGCCGCTAAGCAAGGTTCCGGTGGGGAAGAACAAGGCATTGCTACCGATGTTGAACACTGTCGCGATTGGCGTTCCGCGCGTATCGACCGAAAGGCCGCGCAACGGTTGATTGGTATTGACGAAATCGCGCTGGCTGCCGCGCAGCATCGCATTCCAGCTATAGGCCACCGCGCCCATAACGTTGAAGCCCTGGGTATCGAGATCGCCGTAACCGACGATACCCGAAAGCCGGTAGATTTCCCCCCCGCCCTGCTCGGTAATGTCGGCGAAGCCCTGCATTCCGACGCCTTGATAATCCTTGCGGGTGATGAAGTTGATCACCCCGCCAACCGCATCGGTGCCGTAAATCGCCGAAGCACCATCCTTGAGCACTTCGACCCGCTCGATCGCCGCAAAGGGGATCTGATTGACGTCAACCGCCTGGCCCGAAAGTCCGTGCGCGGCGACCCGGCGTCCATTGAGGAGCACCAACGTTGAGGCTGAACCCTGCGAGCGCAGGTTCGCAGCGGAAAGCCCGTTGGTGCCGCGCTGCGCGCCCGAGGTTACATCCGCGTTGGAAGCAAGGTTATCCGCACCTGTGCCGTTCGAGCTTAGGAAGCTGACCAGCTGTTCGGGGCTGGAAATCCCGTTGGCCTGAATATCCTCGTTCGTGATGATCTGCAGCGGCAGCGCGCTGCGGCTGGGGTCCTGCTTGATCCGCGAACCCGTGACGATGATCCCCGCCGGTTCGGCAGTTTCCTCGGCAGCCGCACCGCTGGTGGGCAAGGTCTGCGCCAGCGCCGGAGCCGATAGCGCCGAGAGCGCGACGCCCAGGGCGAGCATGCTGCGGGTGGAAGTGATAGCGGTCATGGAGGCCCCCTTCTGTGACAAGTGCTTACCGCGCAGACTATCAAGCACAACGCGCCGCGCCAGTATGAACGTCCGTTCAGGTCGGCAATTTTTGCGGATTATTCGGGGTCCGGACAATTGTGTTGCCGCACCGCCACAGCACAATGTCGGAAACGTTCAGTTTTGCGCCGCTATCAGCAACAAGGCCGCTTCCATCGCTGGGATCGCGCTTTGTCCGTTGGGTACGTCGTTGGCGTAAAAGGCAAAGGTCAGCTCCTGCCCGCTCGC
>CAZVMC010000130.1:0-6087 GCA_964628635.1 uncultured Novosphingobium sp.
AAGCACCGCGCCGCTTTGAACGGCCACGCGGCGGGCAGGCACGGGCGATTGCCGATCTGATGCCCGAAGTGGGCCGCACGGCATTCCGGCGGTTCGGCTTCGTGCAATCGAGCGTGGTCACCCGCTGGCCGGAGATCGTTGGCGCGAAGTATGCGCAGGTTTGCGCGCCCGAGGCGATCCGGTTTCCGCCAGGAGAGAAGAGCGAGGGCATCCTGCAGCTGGTGGTCGTGCCGGCCCATGCGCCGATGGTCCAGCACGTGCTCCCCGAGATTATCGACCGGGTGAACCGCTTTTTCGGTTACCAGGCGGTGGCCAAAGCCAAGCTTCGGCAAGGCGCGGTTAAGCCGCCCTCTGCTGGGAAAACCACGGCACCGCCCAGCCTGCGGCCGATCCCGATGGAACTGGGCGAAAGCCTGCGCGATATCGGCGATCCAGAGCTGCGCGCGGTGCTCGAATCCCTGGCGCGCTCAATGGCCGCGCCCGACAACAGTGAGACCAACCGATGACCAAGTTCTTCAAACCACTGGCGCTGATCGCCGCCACTGCGCTAGGCACCAGCGCGCTGGTGGCAACCACCCCGCCGCTCAAGGGCAATTGGCTCGCCAAAGTCGCCGTCACGCCCGAAGGCGGACACCTGCGCGGCAATCCCGCGGCCCCGGCCAAGCTGATCGAATTCGTAAGCTATACCTGCCCGCATTGTGCGCACTTCGAGATCGAAAGCGAGGGCCCAATTCAGCTCGGCTGGATCAAGGACGGCAAGGGCAGTCTCGAAATTCGCAGCTTCCTGCGCAATCCGATCGATGTCACCGCCTCATTGATGGTGCAGTGCGGCCCCGCCAGCAAGGTTTTCGGCAACCACACCGCGATGCTGCGCGCTCAGAGCAAGTGGCTGCGCAACCCAACCCAGACCGAGATCACCCGCTGGTCCAACCCGAATTTCGCCACACGGATGCGCTATATCGCGACCGACTTGAAGCTCTACGATGTGCTGTTGCCGCGCGGCTATACCAAGGTGCAACTCGACAAGTGCCTGGCCAATCAGACGCTGGCTACCCAGATCGCGAATCAAACCCAGAATGCGATGGACAAATTTGGCGTTACCGGCACCCCCAGCTTCATGCTCAACGGCGAATTGCTGACCGTGCATGACTGGAAGGGCCTCAAGCCCCGTCTGGAGGCGCTGACTCGCTGATTCACCTGTGGAGAAGCCGCTGCAAGGCGCAGTGGCACTTTTGAACCCGCGCGCCGCTGGGCTAGCCTTGGCGGTCCGCATAGCCAAGGAGCCTGATACCATGCGCAAAGCCGCTCTCCTGATCGCTGCCCTGCCGCTCGCTTTGGGGCTTGCTGCCTGTAAGCAGGAGGCTGCAACCGGCGCGCCGACTGGCGAACCGGTTGCCAAGGTGGCCGCACCGGCAGGCAAGACCTGGGCCGAAACCGTCAGCCAGACAGCCGACGGCGGCTATCTGATGGGCAACCCCAATGCCCCGATCAAGCTGATCGAATACGGCGCGCTCAGCTGTTCGCACTGCGCTGAATTTTCGGAAGCCGGTTCGGCTGAGCTCCGCGATGCCTTCGTCAATTCGGGCCGGGTCAGTTATGAGCTGCGCTACTTCATGCTCAACGCGATCGATGTGCCCGCCGCACTGCTTGCCACTTGTGGACCGGTGGAGGCCGTGATCCCGGTCAGCGATCAGTTCTGGGCCTGGCAGCGTGACATGTTTGCGACGCTGCAGGGCAATCAAGCGATGTACGAAAGCGCCGCTGCGATGCAGCCGGCGCAGCGCTTTGCCACCATCGCCAAGGCTGGGGGCATGGACAAGTTCTTCGCTGCGCGCGGGATCGCCGCCGATCAGGCCAATGCCTGCCTCTCCAATGTCGACAAGGCGACCGCGCTGATGGCCGCGACCGACAAGGCCCAGCGCGAAATGCAGGTCACCGGCACGCCGACCTTCTTCCTCAACGGCGTGAAGATCGATGGCAACACCTGGCCGGTGGTCAAAGCCGCGTTGGAAAAGGCCGGGGCGCGCTGACCGGCTGAGCCCGGAAGCGCGGCACCACCTCGATGCGGATCAAGCGGCTCAAGCTCTCTGGCTTCAAGAGCTTTGTCGAGCCTGCCGAACTGCGCATCGAGGATGGGCTGACCGGGGTGGTCGGCCCTAACGGCTGCGGCAAATCGAACCTGCTCGAAGCGATCCGCTGGGTGATGGGCGAAAGCTCGCCCAAATCGATGCGCGGCGGCGGCATGGAAGACGTGATCTTCGCCGGAACCGCGCAGCGCCCCCCGCGCGATTTCGCCGAGGTTGTGCTGCATGCCGACGCCGGCGATAACGACAGCGATCTCGAGGTGGTGCGGCGGATCGAGCGCGGGGCCGGATCGGCTTACCGGGTCAACGGCCGCGATGTGCGGGCCAAGGATGTCGCGCTGGTCTTTGCCGACGCGGCGACCGGCGCCCACTCCCCCGCGCTGGTCAGCCAGGGCAAGATTGCCGCCGTCATCGCCGCCAAACCGGCGGAACGGCGGCAGATGCTGGAAGAGGCGGCTGGCATTGCCGGTTTGCACGTCCGCCGCAAGGATGCCGAGCAGAAGCTGCGCGCGACCGAGGCCAACCTCTCCCGCCTCGAAGACCTGATGGGCCAGCTCGACGCGCAGATCGGCACGCTGCGGCGGCAGGCGCGCGCGGCCGAGCGTTACAAGGCGCTGTCGGACAAGATCAAGCTGGCCGAAGCGCGGCTGGTTTTCGCGCGCTGGCGCGATGCGGCGGCGGCCGCAGAAGCCGCTCGGGCCGAGGCGCAAGGGGCCGAGGCGCGGGTTGCCGCGGCGCAGACCTTGATGGCCGAAGCGCAGAAGGCGCAGCACTCCGCTGCCGAGGCTCTGGCCGAAGCGCGCGACGAGCTGGCCGACCGACGCGACGATGCCACCGCGCACGGCCACCGCATGGCGCAGCTGACGGGCCAGCTTGAAGCGGCGGAAGAGCGGCTCAAGGATCTGCAACGCCAGCAAGACCGATTGGAAGCGGATCGCGGCGATGCCGACCGGTTGACCAAGGATGCCGCCGCCGCGCTCGCCAAGCTGGAGCGTGAACTGGCCGAGGGCGAGGCTCAGCTGGAGGCGGATGAGAAGCGCCGCCCGGTCGTCGCCGCCGCACTTGACGATGCAGACCGGAATTTGCGGCAGGCCGAATTGGCCTTGGCCCAGGCCACCGCGTCGCAAGCCGGGGTCGAGGCCGAATGGCGCGTCGCCGGGGCTGAAATAGCCGCAGCGGCGCAGCGCCTTGCGCGGCTTGATGCCGAGGCTCGGCGGCAGGATGAACTGAAAGCCGCACTGACCAGCGAAGGCGATCCCCTTGCGGCATTGGCGCAGGCTGAGGCGGCGCGCGATGCGGCAGCGCAGGCTTTGGCGGCGGCGCGGTCCGCGCTCGAAGCGCAGCAGGCGCGCAAGGGCGAATTGCAAGCCGCGCGCGATGCGGCCTCTTCGGCGCTCGCGGCGGCCAAGGCCGAGCTGGCCGGGGTCGAACGCGAATGGCAAGCACTAACCCGCGACCGAGAGGCGCGGGTAAGGCAGGCGAGCGGCAAACATGGGCTGCCGGTCGCGCTTGACAAGGTTCGCGCGGCACCGGGCTATGAGCGCGCGCTGGCGGCGGTGCTGGGGCGTGATGCCAAGTCGGCGCTCGGCGCGGCGCCGGCGGGCGAGGATGGGCGGTTCTGGACCGGGGCCGCTGCGCCGGAGCCGGTCAAAGACAGCCTCGCCCAGCACGTGCCCGAATGCCCGCCCGAACTCTCTGCGCGGCTGGCTTTGGTTCATGTCCTTAACGAGGACGATGGCCGCGCGCTCGGTGCGGGTGAATGGCTGGTCACCACTGCCGGGCGCCTGCGCCGCTGGGACGGGTTCGTCTCTCAAGGCGAAGGCGCGGCGGAAGCTGCGCGGCTTGAGGCGGAGAACCGGTTTGCCGCGCTTGAGGCCGAGCTGCCCGCGCTGCGCGGTGCGGCACTGACTGCCGAGGCGACCCAGGCCGAAGTACAGGCAGAGCTTGGCACGCTGCAGCTCGCGGTTATTGCCGCTGAGCGTGAAGTCGCTCAGGCCTCCGAAGCCGAGCGTGCCGCCCTGCGCGCGGTCGATCAGGCTGAGGCCGCAAAAGCCCGGCTCGAACAGCGTCGCGCCGAATTGACTGCCGCGGCGGACGATCTGACCGAGCAACGTAAGGTTGCCGAGGCCGAACGCGCCGCCGCCGAAGCCAAGCGGGCCGAACTCCCCGACCCCGAGACTGGCCGCGCGCAGCTGAGCGCCGCACAGGCCCGCCACGATGCGGCGCGTCAGGGCCTGCAGTCCGCCACCGCTGCGCTCGCCGCGCATGATCAAGGCCTCGCCGTGGCGCGCGAGCGCTGCAACGCCCAGCGTAGTGATATCAAGGGCTGGCAGGCGCGCGCCGGCGATGCCGCCAGCCGCCTAGCCGAGATGGGCCGCCGGTTCGAGGAAATCGCTGAGGAACGCGCGGTAGTCGAAGCCAAGCCAGCTGGCTTGTTGCGCGAGATCGAAGCGGGCGATGAAGTCCGCGCACGGCTGGGGGCTGAGCTCGCCGCCGCCGAAACCAAAGTCGCCGAAGCCGGCGAAGCCGCGCGCAAGATCGAAAGCGCTTTCGCCGAAGCCAACGAAGCGCTCGCCTCCGCCCGCGAACTGCGCGCCGGGGCCGCCGCCCGCGCCGAGAACGAGGAAGCCCGCCGCGCCGAGATGGCGGGGATTTCGGGCGAGCGCTTCCAGTGCCCGCCGCCCCTGCTGGCCGAACGCTTCGGCTTCGTTGCCGATCAGGTCGGTCTGGCTCCGCAAGAGAGCGCCGAGCACGACAAGCTGGTCGCCGACCGCGAGCGGCTCGGCCCGGTCAACTTGGTGGCCGCCGATGAACTCGCCGAGCAGGAAGCCAAGCATTCCGCCAGCATCGCCGAACAGGCCGAATTGACCGAGGCAGTCCACCGTCTGCGCGGCTCGATCGGCAATCTCAACCGCGAGGGCCGCGAGCGGCTGCGCGCTGCCTTCGAAGCAGTCAACACGCACTTCCAGCGGCTGTTCACCAAGCTGTTCGAGGGCGGGCAGGCGCACCTTGCTCTGGTCGATAGCGACGATCCGCTCGAAGCCGGACTCGAGATTTTCGCCCAGCCACCCGGCAAACGCCTACAATCGCTTACCCTGCTCTCGGGCGGCGAGCAGGCGCTGACCGCGATCGCGCTGATCTTCGCGCTGTTCCTTACCAACCCCGCCCCGATCTGCGTCCTCGACGAAGTCGATGCGCCGCTCGATGATGCCAATATCGAGCGCTTCTGCGACCTGCTCGACGCGATGACCCGCGAGACCCAGACCCGCTACCTGATCGTCACCCACAACGCCGTGACCATGAGCCGCATGCACCGCCTGTTCGGCGTGACCATGGTCGAGAAGGGCGTGTCGCGGCTGGTCAGCGTCGATCTGGAGGCGGCGGAGGAGCTGCTGGCGGCGGAGTGAGCAGCATTGTTGCTATCCGGTTTGAGTTTTGCGATTCGGCCCCAGACCACGCCATGAACGTCGCCGGGCTTGCAGATCGATAAAGTCCTGAAGGGGAACGTCAGCTCCCTTTTTCCAACCACCCACTCGCTCAAGATTGGCCCTCACGGAGCTTTCCACGGTTGCAGCAGCTTCTTCATCGAGCCGGTCGATAACGGCCAGTGCGTGGCCAGCTTTTCGGCGCGCTTTCCGGTTCTCGCCAGCCTTCCGAGCAGGGATAGCCTTGCGCGCGGCCTTGTCATTGTTGCCGTAGTTGTTCCGGCAATCATGAGCATAGCTCAAAGCCTTCTTTTCCTGCGGGCTGCGAGGCTTCTTCGTTGGCATAGGCGTTAGATTAACAGATCGATGGTTGATAGTCGATCAATCCAGCACAAACCGCGGCCCTGCCCCCCTACTCCCCGCCCGGTCGTCGCGGTTGTAGAGTTGGCATTTCTGCAGGCTAAGGCAGCCGCAGCCGATGCATTCGTCGAGCTTTCGCCGGGTGAGTGAGAGCAGCGCGATTTTCTCGTCGATGGCGCTGCGCATCGAGCGGCTGATCTTCTGCCAGTCGGCCAGTG
>CAZVMC010000131.1:0-6086 GCA_964628635.1 uncultured Novosphingobium sp.
GTCCGTTGGGTACGTCGTTGGCGTAAAAGGCAAAGGTCAGCTCCTGCCCGCTCGCCGCCTTCAGATAGCCGCCCAGTGCATTGGTGGCGTTGAGCGTGCCGGTCTTGGCCCAGAGGTTGCCCTGCAAGGGCGTGCCGACAAAGCGGCGGCGCAGAGTGCCATCGACCCCGGCAATCGGGAAACTCGCCCGCCAGCTCGCGCCCCACGGCTGGGTCGCGCCCCAGCGCAGCAGGCCGACTGTCGCGCGCGGGGAAACCCGGTTGTATGTCGACATGCCCGAGCCATCGGAGAAATCGTAGCCCTCGCGGGGGATGCCGGCGGCGGTGAGCATCGCCTGAATCGCCGCGGTGCCGTCGCCGAGCGAGCCAAAACCGTCGACCAGCGCCACCCGCCGCAACAGCAAGTCAGCATGCAGGTTCTGGCTCACCTTGTTGATGATCGCAATGTCGTCGCCCAGCGGCGGCGGAGCGAGCGTTGCGAGATCGCGCGGCTCCGGAATATCGATCTTCAGGACGGTTGCACCAATGCGACCTGCCGGTTCATCGGTCGTTTGCAGATCACGATAAAACGAAGCCGGATCACTTTCGACCTTGACGCCCCGCGCGATCAGCATTTGCTGCAACGACCAAGCAGCATAGAGCGCCGGATCGTCGAGCCCCAACCGATCACGGAAAGTGTCACCGAGCGGAATCTCGCCATAAATCCGCACCAGTCGCCGATTGATATCGAAGTCATAGCCGATCTCGCGCTTGCCCTTGGCGATAGTGACGACATCGTTGCCCACAGTCAGGAACGGCGAGACTTCGATCTTTGCTTGGTCTGCCATACTGGTTGCGGTGATTGTGATCGGCAGTTCGTTGTCATCGAGTGATAGCGCCGAAATCGCGGTGCCAGAGTCGGTGCCGATGTTGTTCCAGCTCATCCCGGGCGACCAGCGTTGATCGGGGAACAACGTTGCATCGCCAATCACGCGGTTCACTCGCCGGGTTTTCGCGGCAATTGCGTCGGCCAGTGTCGCCAGACAATCGACCTTGCAATCGGGTGCGCTCGACATCCGCGCATCACCGCGACCGATCAGGATCACGTCGGGCGGTCCGCCGCGCCGGGCTTCGAGCCGCACGCCGTTGCCGGGGACCTGCGCCGGGAGCCGATGCAGGCCGAGCGCGGTGGTGAACAGCTTGGTGTTCGAAGCCGGGATGAACCGCTGGTCTGGATCGATCGCGACCACCACGCTGCCATCGGCGCGGGTGACCAGCAGGCCGAAGCGGGTGCCTTTGGGGGCTCCAGCCAGCGTTGTCCGCACCCGGCCTTCGAGCGTGACGGGAATGGTCAGTGTCGCTGTTGGCTGCGCCAGCACCGCTGCAGGCTGGACCAGCGCCAGCAGCGCCATTGTCAGGATGGAGAATGGTTTGCCCCGCATGGAAGCGATTGTGGCTAGGATCGAAGCAGGAGTCCATCATCTAGAAGAATCTTCCCCTCGGGGAAGGTGCCGAAGCGAAGCGCAGGCGGATAGGGGTGGAACGAAGAACGCCGCGATAGCGGCTGCGCGCTCCCGCGCGCAATTTGCTCGCCCCAATCCCCCACTTCGTGGGTCCCCTTTCCCGAGGGAAAGGTTTGACCTGCGCACAAACCATTTTCCTACATTGCCGCGAACTGTCATGCTTCGAAAATCGCTCGCTTGCCCAGCTTCAAACAAAGGGTGACAGTATCAAAACACGAAATGTGTCACCCACCCTTTCGGCGCGTAAATATCGTTGTTACAACAGCTTAAATGAATCCATAAGGGTGACGCCGTCACCCACCTGTCACCCTCCCCGCCTCCCGTCGGCGGTTCGTCGAACCAGAGCTTGCCCCTCGCCCCGCGACACGCCACAAGTCGCGTCATTCTGTATCCAAGGGGCATCTCATCATGAACAAGCTGCTGCTCGCCTTCACCGCGCTCACTCTCCCCGCAACCGCCTTGCTGGCGCAGGATGCCGCGCCCAGCGTCCCCAAGCCCGCCGCCCTTATCGCCGACGGCATCCCCGCTATCCCGGCCGCGCTCGCCGCCGAGACCCGGCCCTATATGGAGTTTCGCACCGCCAGCTTCGTCGGCTGGAACCCGGTCGACCGCTCGATGCTGATCTCCACCCGGTTCGGCAATGTCGCGCAGCTGCACTCGGTCGCCGGTCCGGGCATGGCGCGCCGCCAGATCAGTTTCGAAGTTGAGCCGCTCGGCGCGGCCTATGCGCCCAACGACAATACGCTGGTGGTGAGCAAGGATACCGGCGGCAACGAATTCTGGCAGCTCTACACCTTGAAAGACGGCCGCTTGACCTTGCTTACCGACGGAAAAAGCCGCAATTCGATGAATGCCTTCAGCCCGGATGGCAAATGGCTGGCCTACAGCTCGACCCGCCGCAACGGGACCGACAATGACCTTTACATCGTCGATCCGCGCGATCCGTCGACCACGCGGATGGTTGCGCAGGTCAGCGGCGGCGGCTGGGCGCTGACCAGTTTTGCCCCGGGCAATGCCACGGCGGTGGTCGCCAACTATGTCTCGGTGACAAAATCCAATCTGTTCCTGCTGGACATTGCAACCGGCACGATGACACCGATTGGCGATCACAAGAAGCAGATCGCCTATGGCGGCGCGACTTTTGCGCCCGACGGCACGTTGTGGGTGACCAGCGACGAAGGCAGCGACTTCCAGCGGCTCGGCACGATCGATCCCAAGACCGGCAAGTTCACCGCCCGCTCGCCCGAGCCGAAGTGGGATGTCGACAGCTTCGACATTGCGCCCGACGGCAGTTTCATCGCCTATGTCGTCAACGAAGCGGGCATCTCCAAACTGCGGCTGCTCGATCCCAAGACCGGCGCGGTGCGCGAGGTGAACGGCTTGCCCAAGGGCGTGATCGGCGGGATCGGGATCGCGCCGTGGGGCCGGATCGGGGTGACCGTTTCGTCCGCGCGGGTGCCGACCGATGCCTTTTCGGTCGATCCCGATGGCCTGACCGTGACCCGCTGGACCGAGAGCGAAACCGGCGGGCTCGATCCGGCGAAGAACGCCGAGGCCGAGTTTGTCGAGGTCAAGAGCTTCGACGGCGAAGCGGTTTCGGGCTTCCTCTATCGCCCCGACCCGGCCAAGTTCCCCGGCAAGCGCCCGCTGATCGTCAACATCCACGGCGGGCCGGAGGGGCAATCGGTGCCCGCCTTCCGCGGCCGCACCAACTACCTGATCAACGAACTGGGCGTGGCGGTATTCTATCCCAACGTCCGCGGCTCGACCGGGTTCGGCAAGCGCTTCGTCAGCCTCGATAACGGCCCGTTCCTGCGCGAAAACTCGGTCAAGGATATCGGCGCCTTCCTTGACCGGCTGCAGGCCGATCCGGGCATCGACGGCGCACGGATGGCGGTGCAAGGCGGCTCCTACGGCGGCTACATGTGCTATGCGAGTGCGATCCGTTATGGCGACCGGTTCAAGGCGGCCGACTGCATCGTCGCGATCAGCAACTTCGTGACCTTCCTCGAAAACACCCAGAGCTATCGCCGCGATCTGCGCCGGGTCGAATACGGCGACGAGCGGGTGCCGGCGCAGCGGACCAAGCTGATGGAAATCTCGCCGCTGACTTCGGTAGACCGGCTCACCATCCCGCTGCTGGTGGTCACCGGCGGCAACGATCCGCGCGTCCCGCAAAGCGAGGCCGACCAGATGGTCGCAGCCGTGCGCGGCAAAGGCCGCACCGCCTGGCACCTGATCGGCCAGAACGAAGGCCACGGCTTCGGCAAGAAGGAGAACGTCGACTATCAGTTCTGGACCGAACTGATGTTCTGGAAGGCGAATTTGCTCAATTAGGCCGCCGCATTGCGATTGTTCTGACCTACTCCCGTTCGTCCCGAGGAGCGGCAGAGCGCAGCGAAGACGCGTCTCGAAGGACCGCAGCGCGGCGGCGGTTCGAGACGGGCCTTCGCGAGGCTCAGTCCCTCCTCACCACGAACGGTAATTTGGAAAACAAGCAGCAAGCTCTAGCGCCGCGTTGCGCCAAAGCCCAATTTGGCGTAAGGCTCCTTCGTCCGCCCCGGTCGTGCCGTCATCGCCTTGACGCGCCAGCCGGGGCGCAGCGTTTTCACTGACAGGAACAATCCCATGTCGCGTCGCCGCCAGATTTATGAAGGCAAAGCCAAGATCCTTTACGAAGGGCCGGAACCGGGCACCCTGATCCAGTACTTCAAGGATGATGCCACTGCTTTCAACGCCCAGAAAAAGGGCACGATCAACGGCAAGGGCGTGATCAACAACCGGATCAGCGAGCACGTCTTCACCCGGCTCAACCACATCGGCATCCCGACCCACTTCATCAAGCGGCTCAACATGCGCGAGCAACTGGTGCGTCAGGTCGAAATCGTGCCGATCGAGGTGGTGGTGCGCAATGTCGCGGCGGGATCGATCTCCAAGCGGCTCGGCATCCCGGAGGGTGAGGCGCTGCCGCACACATTGATCGAATACTACTACAAAGACGATGCGCTGGGCGATCCGCTGATCGCCGAAGAACACATTGCCTGTTTCGGCTGGGCCAGCAATGAGGAGATGCAGGACATCTCTTCCATGGCGATCCGGATCAACGATTTCATGTGCGGCATGTTCGCCGCGATCAACATCCGGCTGGTCGATTTCAAGCTGGAATTCGGGCGGCTGTGGGACGGCGATTACAGCCGGATCATCCTGGCCGACGAGATCAGCCCCGATGGCTGCCGCCTGTGGGACATGGTCACCGGCGAAAAGCTCGACAAGGACCGCTTCCGCCGCGACCTCGGCGGTGAGGAAGAGGCCTATCAGGAAGTCGCCCGGCGGCTCGGCCTGCTGGAAGAAAACAACGGCCCGAGTGAAGTGTTTGACCTTTCGGCGCACCGGAAATTGCGAGGCAAGTAAAAGTCCCCGCTAGGCCGCAAGCTCACCCTGGGTCGCGGCGAACAACCGATTGGCGCCGAAGTGGCCGATAACCGCGCGCAAGCTGGTATCGTTCCCGTGCTCCAGCACGTTGCTTTTCCATAATGCCGAGAATTGCGAGCTGCGCCAGACCGTTAGCGGCAGGTGCGATCCAATCAGGCGGAAATTCGTGCCCACCAGACGGGCGGTGGCGTAGAGCCAAATGTCATCGGTGGTCGGACACAATTGCCGCGCCAGAAGCGTATCGAGCACCGCCGGATCGAACCGATCGCGGCGCAACAGCACCCCGCCGACACCGGTCGGGAAATTGAGCGGCGAAACGTCGCGCCGCGCGGTATCGTGTTCCCAGAAGCGGTAGCCAAGCGGCAGGCCGTCGTCTGCCAGCGCGACGCGGTGGATCCGGTAGCAGGGGATCGATTCGGCCCGCTCACCGGCGATCAGTCCTTCCAGCCAGGCGGGCGGGTAATAGGTATCGTCGTCGCAGATTGCGATAGCTGCTTCTGGGAACGCCCGCAGCGCGTGGGTGTATTTGGTGTGCGGGCCGTGGTCTGCACAGCCCGCAATTGTCAGCCCGAACTCCCGCAAGGCGAGAACCTCGGGCGGCAGCATCGGAACATCATCGTGACCAATCCACAGCACCACCGCCTCCGCGCGCAAGCTTTGCAGCAACAGGCTTTGCAGCGTTGGCAGCAGCGTGGCGAAACGCGCAGCATGCGAGGTAAGCGAGATCACGGTCCCCGGCGTTCTGCCCTGGCCCGCACGGAGCGAATCTGCCTCAGCCTCCCAGCCAGCGGCAATCGCGGCGCGCGCCTGAAATTCGCGCAGCCGCGAGGTCAATAGGCCGCGCCGGATCGGGGGCAATGTCGTCCAATCGCGCCACATGGCTGATCCTTTCGCTGGTTACCGGGGTTCGTTCGCCATTGGCGATTGCGGTTACAATCGCGGGTAGGTTTTGCGACACCGCAGCGACAATTCGACGAACCGCACACTACGCCCGCTTGCTCCGCCAAGCGCATTCGGCCACGACGTGCCGATGCATTTCAAACGCTTGGCTCTCCTCGCCTTCGCTGTCCTCGCCGCTTGCGCCCCCCAGCAGCGCTTGGTTTCCGCGCCGAGCGGCGCTCCGGTGTGGGCCTTCCAGTCCAGCGACGTGCCA
>CAZVMC010000132.1:0-6081 GCA_964628635.1 uncultured Novosphingobium sp.
AGCAGCAGACGGCCGCCGGGCGCGAGCCGCTGTGCAGCACGGTTGACCTGCTGGGGCAATTCCGACGCCCGGCTGTGATCGGGCCAGGTTGTAGCGACAATCAGATCAAAGGAATTCTCTGGCTCCGGTGCGGCGATGACGTACCGGTTGGCCAGCAAAGTGCTCTGGTCTGGGTCGACGCATTCCGCGTGGATGTTTTCCAGCGCCCGCCCGCGCAGCCGCGTCAACTCGCCGCGCGTGCCGCAATCGAGCAGCAGGATCTGCTTGCCGGTTTGCCACGCCGTCTCGATTGCCGCCGCACCAAGATCGCGCCGCGCGTTGAGACCGCGGGCAAATCCCAGCCGCGCCACCGCATCGCCCAGCTTGTTGCCCGACTTGGCCGCAAGCCCGCACATGGCGCCCAGCGGGTGCGCGGCAAAGAGATCGCGCAACTGGTCAAGCCGCTCGCCGCGACCCAGCGCGGCATCGAGCATGCCCGAAAGCATGAGTACGGCTTCACTGGCGTGGCCGGCCTCGTACTCGCCAAGGACCCGGTCGAAAAAGTGCTGATGGGATTGCAGTGCCTGTTCCATGGCCCCCGGCTAGGCCCACCGCGTCGGGCCAGCGTTCGGCCAGCGTCCTAGAAGCGTGAAAAAGTGCGTGAATTTGCGAAAACATCGGTTAGGCTGGGGCCGTAGGGGGGTCGCAACCAGATGGGGCAATCGAAGCCTGGATTCAGGCTGTGGCTGCACGGACCCTTTCGGCTCGAAGGGGCGGACGGCAAACGCATCGTGGTGACAAGCAAGCGCGCGCAGGCTTTGCTGGCGATGCTCGCCACGGCCGGTGCGGGGGAGCGGACGCGGACTTGGTTGCAGGACCGCCTCTGGGGCGCGCGCGGGGCAGAACAGGCGCAGGCCAGTTTGCGGCGCGAACTTTCCAACCTCAAGAAGCTGGTCAATCGTACCGATGGCGAGCTCCTACTAGCCGATCACGGTCGCGTCTGGCTGGACCTTGCGCAGATCGAGATCGACACCCGCGCGCTTGACGGCGAGCGCAGCGCCGAACTGCTCGAAGGGCTCGACATCGCGGGCGAGGAGGGGTTCGAGGATTGGCTGCGCGAAGAACGCGCGCGCAGCGAAGCGCGCCCAGCGGCATCGTCTCAGCAAGCAACTGCGACGCAACCGCCCTCTGCCGAATTTGCGCTGCGCCCGGCCATCGCCGTGCTGCCTTTCACCAGCAGCGAAACTGACAGCGCGCGCAGTGCTGCGGCTGAAGGACTGAGTGAGGACTTGACCGATCGCCTGGCCAAACTGCGCTGGCTACCCGTAATCGCGCGCAGCTCTGCCGCGACGCAAGCGGCGCTCCAGCCCGATGCCCGCGCGGCCGGGTTGGCCCTTGGCGCGCGCTACGTGGTCGAAGGTGCGATCCGTCCTGCACCAAGCGGTCCGCAGCTGAGCGCGAGCCTGACCGACACTGAAAGCGGGCAGGTTCTGTGGTCTGACCGGATGGCTTTGCCCGAAGGCGGCGATCCGGACGGGTTCGAGGCCTTGCTGGCCACGATTGCCGCCACCTTGGACCTCAAGGTCGATCAGCGCGAGCAGGCCCGCGTTGCCAACCGCTCGCCCGCCGAACTGGCGGTGCGCGAGCTGATCTGGCGCGGGCGTTGGCACCTCAATCGCCTGACCCGTGAGGACGCGGCCTCGGCGCGTGCGTGCTTCGATCAGGCTCTGGCGCTCGAGCCGACTTCATCCGAAGCGCTGATCCAGGCGACGTGGGTGCGCTTGTGGAATCTGTGGGTGACGCGCGGCAGCGAGGCGGATATCCGCGAGGTACGCGCTATGGCGCAACGCGCGATCATCGCAGATTACGATGATGCACGGGGCCACATGCTGGCCGGGATCGCGGAAATCTGGCTGCGGCAGCCATTGCGCGCCGAGGCGCTGCTGCGCCGCGCCATCGAGCTCAATCCCAGCCTGGTCATGGCCCATGCCCAACTTGGCAGCGCGCTGCATTTGAAGGGTGAACACAGTGAAGCGATTGCGCAATTGCAGATCGCGGTAAGGCTAAGCCCGAACGATCATGACCTGTTTTTCACGCTGGGTGAAATGGCCTGCGCCCACTTGCTGATGGGCGACAATGCGCTCGCGCTAGACTTCGCCGAACGCTCGATCTCCCGGCGCGGGGCTTACTGGCTTGCCCACGTCGTCAAGGTTTGCGCGCTCGGCCTGCTTGACCGCGAGCGCGACACAGTGGGGGCACTCGCGGATCTGGAGGCCGCCAATCCAGCATTCCACGACGGCCACATCGATTGGCTGCCGTTCATCGATTCAAGCAAGCGGCAGGAGCTGCGCGACGGATTGAACCGCGCCCGCGCCTGGGCCGACTGAGGCTGAGGCACAAGAGGCGCGAAGGCATGGCCAAGACCAAGTACTATGCAGGAATAGCGGCCGCACAGGCGGCATGGCAGGAGCCTGATCGGCTCGAGCCCTTCGATTTCGAGGTCCTCGCCGCCAAAGGCCTTGCCGCGCGGCTGGGCGGCGCGGGGGACATGCTCGCACCGCTCTATGCGTTCTCGCGCCGGTTCATGCCGCTGCTGCCGCTGGCCGGGTTGCTGCATGTCACCCGCGAAGCGCAGGTCCGGGAGATCCTGCTGCGCCCTCAAGACTTCGAAGTCCCGTTCGGCCCGGAAATGGCGGAACTCGGTAATGGCGCGACCTTTATGCTCGGCCTTGAGGGGCCCGAGCACGACCGGCTCAACCGGATCTTGCGCGCTGTGTTCAAGCGCGAAGACGGCGCGCGGATCGCCGCGATGTCGCTCGAATTTGGCTCAGCCCTGCTGGACAACAGCGCCGGCCGGATCGACGTGGTGGCCGACCTGATCAAGCGGGTACCGGCGGAGATCTGCTTGCGGTTCTTTGGCTTGGCCTGCGACGATGTCGACGCATTCGGCGACTGGACGATGGCGCTTTCCGCCTTCCTCTTCGGCGACCCTTACGGCAAGCCCGAAGTCCGCACGCTGGCGATGAACGCACGGCGGCGGCTTGATCTGGTGCTGAGCGATGCCTTGGCGCGAACTCAGCGGCGGCACCGCCAAGGGCTAATCGAAGCCGAGGCCGGGACGCTGATCGAGCGACTGGTGCAGATACAGGTCAATGAAGGCCTCAGTGACGGTGAAATCAAGGCCATGCTGATGGGCTTGGCGGTCGGCTTTGTCCCCACCAACACCCTCGCCGCCAGCAACATGCTGATCGAGCTGTTCAAGCACCCCGAGGCGATGGCCCTAGCGCGCACGGCAGCGCTGGCCGATGACCGGGAAACGATGCGCAAGGTAGTGCGCGAGGCCGGGCGGCTCAATCCCGCGCTGGCACCCGGTCAGTGGCGCTATGTCCCCCGCGATACCACCTTAGGCGTGAATGGGCGGGACCGCGCGATCAAGGCCGGAACCACGCTGCTGGTCTCCACTATGTCGGCACTGCGCGATCCGCGCGCGGTGGAAGAACCGAATAAATTCCGGATCGACCGGACCAACCCCGATGGGTCCGAGTGGCGACCCGATCTGCTGTTCGGAGTTGGCCCGCACTATTGTCTGGGCGAGCACTTGGCGACCGAACAGATCGCCGCGCTGTTCACCGCGTTGCTGCGCCGCGAAGGGTTGGCCCGCGCCAAGGGTGCCGCGGGCAAGCTCAAGCGCACAGGCCCTTTCCCGCGCCACCTGACCCTGACCTGGCAGACCCCGGCCAGCACCCAGTCGATGATTCTGGTGATCGCCCCGGTCAGCGATGGCGCGACCAAGTATGCGGTGGACAAGACCATCGCCGTGCTGGGCAACCCGGCGGGCGGAGGGATCCGCGCGGCGCTGGATGCCACGGGGATCGTGCACTTTTGCTCGCTCGCGACGATCCTGTCGGACGAAGCGCTGCACATCGCCTTTGAACTGAGTGTCGATGGCACGCCTGAAACCACTCTCACAGCCATCGCCGCACAAGCCGGCGAGCAACTGCGGCCGGTCTTCGCCCATGCAGGCTTGGCACCGGGCGGCGATCTCGCGGCATTCCTGAAGGACCACGTGGTTGAGCTGCACGGCAAGCCCGGAGGGGCGAACGGGCTCAACTACAACGGGCTCGGCGAATTCTCGGTCCGCGAGGTCGAGAAGCGGGCCAAGTTCGCCGATTTTGCCGACCGGGTGCTGCGCGATTACGTCTCCAGCGAAACCGCGCGCGGCAGCCACCCGACGCTGGCGATGGCGCACTTGCGGCGGATCTTGCGCGGCGATCCGGGGCTTGCCGCCGAGGCCAGCCCAGCCCAGCTGGGCCTGATCGCGGAGGCGCGGGCCGAGGGCTATGATGGCTTCAGCCTGATGACCGACGCTGCGCGGCTCAAACTTTCAACCTATCGCAAGACCAGCAACTGGGCCGCATTCGGCAAGTTCCTGCTGGGGCGCGATGGGCGGATCATGATGTGGCCGCTCTATCTGCTGACGGTTGTCTTTGCGGTCAGCTTCTGGCCGAGCGCCACCGGCCCGTTGGTCTGGAAAGTCCTCGCCACCGCCGCCAAGGCGCTGCTTGGCACCACGCTGGTGGCCGCCGCGATGATCGCCCTGTTCCTGATCCTGCTGCGCCGCGCCGAAGAATCCGAACAGCCCGATACCAGCCAGGCCCCGCTCGATCACTTGCGCGCGATCATGGCGCAGGAAAACCCGCCGGGCCACGCGCACAACCATATTCTGGCGGTTGGCACGATGAAGCCCGGTGCGTTCCGCTCCTTCGTCCACGCCTTCGCGCTGTGGGGCATCCGCAACCTGATCGTCTACGGCTTCCGCCCCGGCTTCGTGATCAACATGGGCACGATCCACTACGCGCGCTGGTGGCGGCTGCCGGGAACCAACAAGGTCTGCTTCTATTCAAACTTCGATGGCAGCTGGGAAAGCTACCTCGAGGATTTCATCACCCGCGCGCGCCAGGGGCAATCGGCGGCCTGGTCCAACTGGCAGGGCTTTCCGCGCACCCGGTTCCTGATCAACCAGGGCGCGCAGGATGGCGATGCCTTCAAGCGTTGGGTGCGCACGGTGCAGCAACTGGTGCCGTTCTGGTATTCGCGCTTTCCAGCGCTGACCGCGGACCGGATCCGCAGCAATGCGCTGATCCACGCCGGGGCAGGCTTGGCGCGCAGCCCCAGCGACTGCGAGGAATGGCTGCACTGTTTCGCCTCGATGCCGCGCGTCGCCAACCGGATCGAGAGCGACGAGGTGCAGGCGCTGGTCTTCCGGGGCATGAAGCGGTTGCCCTATTCCGCCGTCATCGCGCTGCGGCTGCCGTCCTGCGGCGAGGCGCTGGGCGAATGGCTGAGCTGGGTGCGCGGCAAACCAATGCGCGCCGAGCCCGATGGCGGGCAAATCGCCGCGCTGGTGGCCGCGAATGTGCTCACCCCGGTGCCGCGCCCGGCCGGTCGGCCCAGTGAGTACGCTCTGGCCCATGCCCTCACCGTGGCCTTCGGCGATCGTCCGCTGACCGGCGATGACGCGGTCGGCCCAGCCGAGCCTATCCCGACTGGCAGCGGCACACAGCGCGATGCAATGGCGTCTGCCCGGCAAGCGGTGTTCTTCGGGCTTTCCGCCGCCGGGATGGCGCGGTTCGAAGCGCCCAACACCGCCGATGGCACGCTGCTCGAAGCCTTCCCCTATGCCTACCGGATGGGCATGGCGGCGCGGGCAAAGATCAACGGCGATCATGGAGCCAATGCCCCGGCCGGCTGGCGCTGGCAGGATGATCCAACCGGCCCCGGCGCGACCGAAGCCGTGCTGATGATCTTCGCCGCTTCGCCCGAGGAGCTGGCGCGGGCACGGCAGGTCCACGAGCAGCTCCTCGCCAACCATGGCGGCGCGGTGCTGAGTATCACGGAATGTGCTCCGGCCTTCGCCGATCCCGCCAAGGCCGAGTTCGAGCATTTCGGTTACCGCGACGGGATCTCGCAGCCGGTGATCAAGGGCACGACCCGGTCCCTGCGCGGTGTGCCGGAACGCGATCAGATTGAGCCGGGTGAGTTCATCCTGGGCTATCGCAACGGTCCGGGTTACTTCCCGCCCTCGCCGCTGTTGCCGCGTGA
>CAZVMC010000133.1:0-6054 GCA_964628635.1 uncultured Novosphingobium sp.
GCTGCAACTTCTTCGATCCGGACGGGATCCTGATCGAGATGAACCAGATCCTGAATTAGATCGGCTTGACCGTCCCCAGGAAGCAGATCCCCGCGATGGTAATCCAATAGACATAGGCCATCATCCGGCCCCAGCCGATCTCGCGTTCCAGCGCGGCTTCGGCGGCGGGGTTTGGCCCTTCGGCTAGCTGGCGGAATCGGGTGGTCCAGGCCCGCATGATCCAGCGCAGCCCTAGCCCGATGCACAGTGCAAAGCCATAGAGCGTGAACTTCCA
Source organism: uncultured Novosphingobium sp. (assembly GCA_964628635.1). Lineage (GTDB taxonomy): Bacteria > Pseudomonadota > Alphaproteobacteria > Sphingomonadales > Sphingomonadaceae > Novosphingobium. Next base: position 275 of record CAZVMC010000133.1, read on the forward strand.
CGCGTACCAGCGCGAACCCTCTTCGGCCACGAACGGTCCGTTGCCCAGCAGCGAGGAAATGCCGACCACGAAGATCGTCGGGATCAGGATGTAGCGCAGGCTCTCGTCGATCTTGGTGAGGCGGATGCCCAGATCGGTCTCGCGCTTGAAAAACGCGGCCCAGCACAGGCCGAGCCACAGCGCCACGAAGATCCACATCGCGGTCAGGAACGAACCGCCATAGGGCTGCAGGCCATAGATGTTGCCCATATGCAGACCCAGCGGCAGCAGCAGGATGATCCCGGTGCGCGCGAGGATGTCGATCCGATAGGCCGTTTCCATATGCCGCCGCCGCTCCTCGAGCGAAAGGTTGCGGTTGATCACGTTGTAGCTGGTCTGGAACACGCCCCATTCGCCGCCCAGCCAATAGACCATCGCCAGAATGTGCAGCCAGCGCAGCACCAAAACTTCTTCCATCACCGTTCCCCCAACCCGTCCGTACGCTGCCAGCTACTTCGAAAATTTCTCAACCCAATCCATGATCGGCGGATCGGGGTTTTCCAGCGCTTCAACCTCTTGCTGGAAGCCGCGCATGACCCGGGCGATATAGGCCTTGGTCAGCGTGCCGCGCTCCTCGCCAGCTGCGCGGTCCGGCACATAGGCTTCGATATCGGCGCGGCTAATCGTGCCTTTGGCTTCCAGCAGCCGCTCCACCGTGTCGAGCCGTTCGCGCAGCACCGCCACCTCGCCCACCACGGCCATGGTCAGCGAGAGTAGCCTGTCGATCGCCGGATCCTCGAAGAACTCAGGCCGCTTGCCCTTGGCCCGCGCGCCGGAGCGGGCGATCCAGTCCACTCCCTCGGTCATGCCGCCAGCTCTGCGGCAAGCGGCTTCCAGGCACCATAAGCGTTCCACACCGCGGCGCGGCCATAGTCTTCCTGCGCGCCATCGGGTGAAGGCGGGAAGATCGCCGGATCGACTACTGCGCGCACCCCGATCACGAACTGATCGGCCTTGGCGAAGCCGGCCGCGGCCATCACGTCCTTCAGATCGACCCCGTGCATGGCGGACCAGAACGGCTCGTTGTTGTTGAAGGCATCCCAATCGCGCATGAATTGTTCGAACAGCGGCATCTCAGGCGAATATTGCGGCTGTTCGACATGCAGGATCAGCCCGCCGGGGGCGAGCACGCGGTGGCATTCCGCCAGCAGCTTCGGCATCGATTGGGCCGAAAGCTCATGCAGGAACATCGTGGTCTGCACCCAGTCGAAGTGGCCATCGGGAAAGCGCGACAGATCCTCGCCGCTCGCCTGCACGAAGGAGATGTTCTTCACCCCCAGCCCAGCAGCTCGCGCTGCGCCATAGCGCAAGGACGGCGCGGCGGTATCGATCGCGATCACTTCCGCATCGGGATAGGCCTGCGCAATCGGCACGGCATTGTGGCCAATCGTGCAGCCCAGATCGAGAATCCTGCGCGGGTGCCATTCGGGCCGTTCGGCTTTGGCCCAGGCTGCCACCGCCTGCCCACCGCCGTCGTTCAGCCCGCCCAGCGCGCCGCCGGTCGTGGCGAAAATGCCGACATCGTAATTGGCCCCGGCCGAAACGTCGCCCGCCCGCTCTTCGCCCACATAGCCACCCGGCTGGCAATGAATATCGACTGCGGTCTGGTACTCGGGATGTTGAATGGCCGCGTCGAGTTCAAGTTGCCCCGAATGCTCGTTGAACTGGCGGGCCAGCGCGTCGAGCTCGTCCAGCTGGCGCAGCACCGTTTGCCGGCCATTCTGCTGGCGCATCTCCATCGAATTGCGCTTTAGCGCCGACCACATGCGGTGGAACGGATCGCGGTTCATCGCATCGCGGATTTCATAGCGGTGCTGCGGATCGCGGCCATGCTCGGTGCGAAAAGCTGGGAGCACGCGCCGCTCGTAAGCCAGCTTGTTACCGGGACCCAGTGTGCCCGAGAGGTAGCGGTTGAGATGGGTCAGGAAATTAAACCGCGCGGATTCATCATGATCGGTGCGCGGCAGCATCGGGTGTCTGGTCAGTGCGGTATAGGGCGGTGGCAGGTCACTCATGGTGCAGACTCGGATGGCAAGTTGTCCGGACAACTTTTCACTGACTGGTGGCAAAGTCAAGCAGTCCGGCGAGCGGATTGCCATATCATTGACTTGTCCCAGACAGAAGCTAGGCCGAAGCGCGAACCGACACAGGGTTCGTTTCCCGGTCGGGTTGTCCTTCTATGCCGCGATGCAGTGATCGTTTTCCGAGGCCCCTGCGTCCGCTGCTGCGCTGGCTCGGCCGACAGTTCGACCCGCATGACCGGGCCGTGGCGGCGGCGAGGCGGCGATTTCCCGGCGAAATGTTGCAGCCCTTTGGCAATACTAGCGAGGATCGTCATCCAGCCCTGTTCGCCGAGATTGCGCGCCAGCTGACCGGAGCGCCTGAGCCGCGGCTGTTGTCCTTTGGCTGCTCGACCGGCGAAGAGGCGCTCACGCTCCACCGCTACCTGCCAATGGCGAAGATCGATGCGATCGATCTGAACCCGCGCGCCATTGCGATTGCCAAACGGCGTTTGCGCACCGACCGGATCGCCTTCGCGAATACCGGCACCCCGCCGGACCACAGCTACGATGCGATCCTCTGTCTCTCGGTCCTGCGTCACGCCGATCTGGACCGCGAGCAGCCCGATAGCTGCGCGGCGGTGCTGCCATTCGCCAAAGCGAATGCCGTTCTGCAAAAACTCGATGCGGCGTTGAAGCCGGGCGGGCTGCTGGCGATTTGGGGCAGCAACTTTGTTTTCGCGCAATCGAGCGTTGCGGCAGGCTATGAGCCGCTCGAAGTGCCGGGCATGGTCTCTGAAGGCGGTGCGTTCTATGGTGCGGACAACCTGAGATTGCCAATAACAGAAAACAGCCAGTTCCTGTTTCGCAAGCTTGCCGGGAGCCAAAGCTAGGACAACAGGAGCACGCTCTCCACTTCGCGCCGTCCGCCCTCACGCTTGAGCTGAACGATGACGTCGAGCGAGGCGCGGACATATTGCACCACGTCGTCCCAGGCCATCCGTGTGCCGGTTTGCAGCACCAGCAGCGCAAGCTGGTCGATCGCCCGCAGCGGGCTGTCAGCATGGATGGTCGAAAGCGATCCGGGATGGCCGGTGTTCACCGCGCGCAAGAATGTCACAGCTTCGGCCCCGCGGATTTCGCCCAGCACGATCCGATCGGGCCGCATCCGCAGCGCGGCGATCAGCAGGTCTTCAGCCTCAACCTGTGCTTCGCCCAGCTCACCGCGCGCGGCGATCAGGCCCACGGCATTGTCGTGGACCAGTTGCAGCTCCGGCGTATCCTCGATCAGGATCAGCCGCTCATCGGCCGGGATTTCCTTGAGCAGCGCGTTGACGAAAGTGGTCTTGCCGCTGGATGTGCCGCCCGAGACCAGCACGTTGCGGCGGGCGCGCACCGCGTCACGCAGCAGGTCGACCGCATCGGTGCCGCTGGCCTGTTCCAGCTTGCGCGGTTGGTGATCTTCGGCGTTGCCGATCTTCGTGCCCGCAGTGGCCCCGCTCGCGCGGTAATCGTCCAGCTCCAGCCCTTGCGAAACGTGTTTGCGGATGGCCAGCGCCAGTTCGCCCCGGGTGGCTGGAGGTATTACGGCCTGCACCCGCTCACCGCCGGGAAGGCTGGCCGAAAGCAAGGGGTGTTCGCGGTTGATGCCTTGCGCAGTCACTGCCGCGATCTGGCGGACCAGCCGCGCGAGCACTTCGCGGGTCAGCTCCGGAACTGCGAAGCGTTGGGGCGAGGCACCCAGCGTCTCCAGCCACAGCTCGCCGGGGCGGTTGACGTAGATATCGGTCACATCATCGCGCGCCAGCCATTCGCTCAGCGGGGCGAGATAGCTTTCGAGGTAGATGTTGCGCGGCGGCGCGTTCATGAGTTTTTCTCTGCTTTTGCGCGGCAAAAACAGGGGCGGCACCGGCCCACTCCCCCGCCCGGCCACCCAGAACTTAGGGTTACCCTATGGGTGGCCGGGCGGTGGAGTGGGCCGGTGCCGATTGTCATTCGACGGTCGAGAAATCGAGGTCGCGCGCCACGAAGACCGAAACGCTGGTGCCGTGCTTGACCGTGATCGTTGGCTTGTAGGTCTCCGCGCCCTGCGGCTGGATCAGCGTTTGGGTCGAACCCGGCAGTCCCAGCACGACGGTATCGCCCCCAGCGCTGCGCGTGGCGAGGCCTACTCCGATATCGAGCGAGCTTTGCAGCAGGGCATTGCCAAACCGTGCCCAGAAATGGGTGTTGACCTTGCCGCCGATGCCTGACCGGCCCAGCGGGTCGGCGGCCGGACTATCGAGCGCGATCTGGACCCCGTCGGGCCGGGTCAGTTTCTGCCATTGCACGAAGACGCGGCTCTGCCCCTGGCCGACGTCGGTCTTGTATTCGCCGAACAGGCGGCTGCCGCGCGGGATCAGCACGCGCGTACCGTCAAAGCTGCGCACATCGCGGCTGACGATTGCGCGGACAAAGCCGGGGCGGTTCGAATCGAGCGCGGTTTCCAGCACGGCGGGGATCACCGTTCCCTGCGGTACGGTCAGCGCGGGGTTGGCAAAACGGGTTGCGCCGACACGGCTGCCCGCCAGTTGTCCGGGCTGAGCGGCTGCATCGACCGCCGGCGGCGCGGCTGGCAATGCCGGGGGTGTCTGGGGCGGAACGAAGACCGGGTCAGGCGAACCGGCGTCGTAGAATGGCGGCGTTCGCGCGATCGGCGGGCCGGGGATCATGCCGGGTTGCGAAACGCGCGGGGTGGTCGGCACGCCGGGCATGACCTGCGGGATGATGCCGGCCCCTGGTGCCGGGCCGAACCCCGGCAGCGTCGGTGCCAGCGGAACCCCAAAGGCATCGACCGCGCCCGCGCTGGACATCGCCAATGGCGGGGGCGGTGCGATCATTCCGGTGGTCCCGTCGCGCGACGGATTGGTGGCCGGGCTGACTAAATCGGCACGGCGGGCTTCCAGCGCGGTAAACAGGAGCACCGCCGCGATGGCAGCGACCCCGGCGAAGATCCAGACGCTGCGATTGCTGACCGGCTTGCCGACCACCGGACGCAGGTCCTCGGTTGCAGTCGGCTCTTCGGGCGCGGCGGCGGGAATGGCTGCTTCCATGACCCCTCCTATTGCCCGACCCGATCGGCCCGGGCGAACTCCTTGTCGATCCGGAACACCAGTCGCCGATGAATCCGGTCGATCGTGAAAACGTCGTTACGCATATAGCCGTCGACCATCTCCTCGGCACCGACAGCGTTGATCGCGAAGACGGCGGGCAGCGCCTGATCTTGCGCCCAGACGATATAGGTGTGCGTCCCGTCATCGGCGATCCGCACCGGCCGCAGGACGGGTGATCCGGACAGCATGTAGCGCCCGGTCATGGCCGGATCGGTGCTTTCGGCCAGGACCGGCGGCGGCCCGCTGAAAGTGGCGCAGCCTGACAGGGCGAATAGGCCTAGAAGGATCGCGGCGCGCTTCACTGATTGGGGACCGTAGTGATGTTGGCGGTCGGTGCCGGCACGATCACCGGCGCGACCGGACCCGCCGGGACGGCTTCGGGCAAAGTCTCCGCATCGCGGCGATAGCGGGTTACCTGGAAGCCGAGCGGATTGACCAAGCGGTCCTCGGCCCGCATCGGGGCTGAGGTGAAGCGATAGCTGATCACCGCCGCCCACAGCTGCGGCGGCTGCGCCTGTGCACCGGGATCGGTCCGGGTGGTGGAGAAGCGCACCAGCGAGCTATCCTTGTCGAGCGAGGATACCGAGCG
>CAZVMC010000134.1:0-6053 GCA_964628635.1 uncultured Novosphingobium sp.
AGCAGGTTGCCCGCGACGGTGAACTCGGCGACCGGCCCGGCGAACTCGCCATTGATGATCCGGAAGCCCGAGGCCCCGCGGCTGTAATCACCGGTTACCCCATTGACGCCCTGGCCGATCAGTTCGGTCACCAGCACGCCGTCCTTGATATCGGCGATCAGCTCGGCCCGGCTAAGCGAGCCAGCGGCGAGGTGCAGATTGCTGGTCGAAACCCCCGGCGCGCCGCCTTGGCCGCGGGCGGCGTGGCCGGTCGGCTCGCGGCCGAGCTGGCGGGCGCTGGCGCAGTCCATCAGCCAACCGGTCAACTTGCCGTCTTCGACCAACGCGTGCTGCGCCACGGGCAGTCCCTCGCCATCAAAGGGCCGCGAGGCGAGACCGCGTTTCCGCAGCGGATCGTCGATGATCGCGATGCCGGGGGCAAAAACTTGCGCGCCATCATGCTCCAGCAGAAAACTGGCCCGGCGGGCGATCGCATTGCCTGATAGCGCGCCCGCCAGATGGCCCAGCAGCGTGCCGCCAACGCGCGGATCGAACACCACTGGCATCGCGCCGCTGCTGACCTTGCCCGGCCGCAGCCGCGCGACGGCGCGCTCTGCCGCCAGCGCGCCGATTTCCTCGGGCGAGGGCAAGTCGGCCAGATAGCGCGCGGTCCGCCAGGCATAGTCGCGCTGCATCTCAGCGCCATGGCCCGCGATCAGGCCGACGCTAAGCGCGCGGCTGGTGCTGGCGTTCGATCCGACGAAGCCGTGGCTGGTGACCAGCGCGAAAACGTCGGCACCGGCCGAAGCGGACCCGCCGTTGCTGTTGGTCACGCCGGCGATCGCGCGCCCGGCATCCTCCGCCGCCTCGGCCAGTTCGCGCAGCTTGGCGGGGCTGGGCTCGTCCGGGTCAGCCAGATCCAGGTCAGGGAATGGCCCCTTGGTCAGCCGCGCTTCCGGCGCCAGCCCGGCAAACTTGTCCTCCGGCGCGAGCCGCGCCATCGCCACCGCGCGCGCGGCCAGTTCATCGAGCGCGGCATCACCCAGATCGCTCGAGCCGATCGAAGCCGAACGCTGGCCGATAAACACGCGCAGGCCCATGTGCCCGCTTTCGGAGCGCTCGACATCCTCGAGCGCGCCGAGCCGCACCTGCACCGCTTCGCTGGCCGAGGCGTGATAGACCGCCTCCGCCGCGTCAGCCCCGGCTTGGCGGGCGCGGTCAACCAGCGCAGCGGCGCGCGCTTCGGCTTGGGAAGGGGTGAGCATGGGAAAGCGTTACTCCAAAGGAGTAGCGCACTTAGGGATCGCCGCGCGAAACGGCAATCAGCCGAACAGCATCGCCAGACCTTTGAACAGGCCGGTAACCAGCAAGGGCAAGAGGATCGCCATGGCCCAGACCACGATCATATCGTGGCGGTATGCGCCCTTAAGCGCAGGGTCGGCGGCCTGCGCGTCCGTCAACCGGTTCCACCGGCGTTCGAACATCCGGCAGGCGGGAATGATCGCAATCACCAAAACGATCAGGGCGAAATAGGGGAGCAACGTAGCCTGTCCACTCTGGTGGAGCGAAGACACCGTCACGAAGATTTGCAGCGCAGTATAAACCAGCAGCGCATAGGCGATGGTGTCGCTCATCTTCTTGCGCCAATCGAGCGCGCGGGCGGTGTGCGAAGTGTCCGGATGCTCCCAGGCGTTGGCCATCGGCGGTTCCTCTCGTTCCCCGGTCGGCTTTGCGCCGACCCCCTCGTTCTTGGCCATGAGTAAATCACCGAAGTGCGGTTCGATCAAGGGTCATTAACCAATGCCTGTCAGATCGCAGCGGATGGCCACGCAAGAAACTTGCCAATTGCCGCAGAGGATGCCTTGCGGGTGCAATAGTGCCGCCCTAAACCGGCACCCATGAACGCTGCCGCGCCTGCCTCCGTCGCTACCTCTCCATCCGCCGCGCTGGGCGATGGGCTGGAGGTGATCTCGATCGCCAAAAGCTATGACAAGCGCGCGGTGCTGACCGACATCTCGCTGTCGGTGGCCAAAGGCGAAGTGCTGGGACTGCTGGGACCGAACGGCGCGGGCAAGACCACTTGCTTCTATTCGATCATGGGGCTGGTCCGGCCGGATTCGGGCCGGATCCTGATGGACGGGGTCGATGTGACCAAGCTGCCGATGTACCGCCGCGCGATTCTGGGGCTGGGCTATCTGCCGCAGGAAACCAGCATTTTCCGGGGCATGACGGTTGAACAGAACATCGCCTGCGTGCTCGAACTGGTTGAGCCCGATCCAGCGACCCGCGCCGAAGAGCTGGAGCGCCTGCTCGGCGAATTCGGGCTGACCCGGCTGCGCGCCAGTGCCGCGATGGCGCTTTCGGGCGGGGAGCGTCGCCGCTGCGAGATTGCCCGCGCGCTCGCCGCCAAGCCTTCGATCATGCTGCTCGACGAGCCCTTCGCCGGGATCGATCCACTCTCGATCAGCGACATCCGCGATCTGGTCAAGGACCTCAAGACGCGCGGCATCGGCGTGCTGATCACCGATCACAACGTGCGCGAAACGCTCGACATCGTTGACCGCGCTGCGGTGATCTTTGGCGGTCAGGTGCTGTTCGCCGGCACGCCCGAGGCGTTGGTGGCAGACGAGAACGTGAAGCGGCTCTATTTGGGAGACAGCTTCACGCTGTGATGACCTGAGCCATGGCTTTGGGCCCCCGCCTCGATCTCCGGCAATCGCAATCGCTGGTGATGACCCCCCAGCTCCAGCAGGCAATCAAGCTGCTGGCGCTGTCAAACCTTGAGATCGAAGCCTTCATTGGCGAGGCGCTCGATGCCAATCCGTTGCTCGAGATCGGCGAGGCGGCGGGCGACGCACCGGGCGAACCCGAACCCGAAGCGCGCCGCACCACGCTGGAAAGCTCTCCCGCCGACCAGCTCATCGCCGAGGGCCGCGCCGCCGATGATCGACCGCTCGACATCGACCGAGCCGCGCTCGACACCGATCGCGACACCGGCGACGGTGAATGGGGTTCGGGCGAACGCTACGCAGTCGGCGAAGCGGGTCCGGATATTGACGAACATGGCGCGGGCGATCTTTCGCTGGCCGAGCACCTCCACGCCCAGCTGGGTGCCTGCACACGCAATGCGCGGCTGATCGGGATCGCCCGCTACCTGATCGATCAGCTGGACGAGGCGGGCTATCTGCCGATCTCCTTGGCCGAAGCGGCAGCGGATCTGGGTGTCGATCTCGACGAAGCCGAGGCGGCACTGGGTGTGATCCACACGCTCGATCCAACCGGAGTCGGCGCGCGGAATCTGGGTGAATGCCTGGCGCTGCAGGCAAAAGAGGCCGACCGCTATGACCCCTGCATGGCGCGGCTGCTCGACAACCTTGACCTATTGGCGCGCGGCGAGTTGCCCCGGCTGAAGCGGATGTGCGGGGTCGACGATGAAGACTTCACCGATATGCTGGCCGAACTGCGAAGCTACGACCCTAAACCCGGCTTGAGGTTTGGTTCTGGCGGCGGCGAGCCCGTCACACCCGATGTGCTGCTGGCCGCGCGCAGCGATGGCGGCTGGGATGTCAGCCTGAACCAGGCAACCCTGCCCAAACTGATCGTCAACCGCGCCTACTACGTCGAAATGCGCGGCTCGGTGGATGACAAGGCGGCGCGCGGCTGGCTGTCCGACAAGCTCGCCGATGCCAACTGGCTGATCAAGGCGCTCGACCAGCGGCAAAAGACGATCCTCAAGGTAGCGAGCGAAATCGTGACCCAGCAGCAAGCCTTCTTCCGCCACGGTGTCGCGCACCTCAAACCGCTGACCCTGCGCGCAGTCGCCGAAACCATCGGCATGCACGAATCGACCGTCAGCCGGGTCACCAGCAACAAGTACCTCGCCTGCGACCGGGGGACCTTCGAGCTCAAGTACTTCTTCACCTCGGGTGTCGGCGCGGTCGACGGTGAAGGGGGCGCTTCTGCCGAAGCCGTGAAGGCCGCCATCCGTCAGCTGATCGATGCCGAAGACCCCAAGGCGATCCTCTCCGACGATACGCTGGTCGATCTGCTCAAGGCCAAAGGCTTCGATCTCGCCCGCCGCACGGTCGCCAAGTACCGCGAGGCGATCGGGCTTGGCAGCTCGGTCCAGCGGCGGCGGCAGAAAGCGCTGGCGGGGGTGCGTTGAAGCGCTAAGCTGCGCTCCATAATCATCCGGAGAGCGACCCCATGAAACCCCGCCACCTGCTGACCACGATTGCCCTCGCCACGCTGGCCGCTTCGCCCGCGCTGGCCGAGCGGCTCGAATACCGCGTGCTGACGCAGAGCCGCGACATCGGGCATTATATCGTCGACACGAACGGCCGCAGCGTGACGGTCGACTACGACTACAAGCAGAACGGGCGCGGGCCGACGATCAAGGAGGCACTGACGCTCGATGGCGGCGGCTTCCCGCTGCAGTGGACCATCACCGGGCGGACCACCTTCGGCAATCAGGTCAACGAAAGCTTCCGCTGGTCGCCGCGCGGGGCGGAATGGCGCGATCTGGCGGGTCCAGGGCGGATCGCCGGAGCGGGCGCGCCGCGGCTCTATTCGACCCAGAACGGCTCACCGCTCGATATCTCCATGCTCGCCAAGGCGCTGCTGGCCGATCCCGATCGCAGCATGGCAGTTGCTCCCGCCGGCACCGCAACGCTGACCGAGCGCGACCGGCGCAGCTTCGATGGGCCGCAGGGCAAGATCGAGGTGGTGACTTACGAGCTCTCCGGCCTCTCGCTCAACCCGACCTACATCACGCTCGATGCCAAAGGCGAGCTGTTCTCCTTCCAGACCGCTGGCTTCATCATCGCCCGCAAAGGCTATGAGACCGCCGCCGACGTGCCGATGCGCGCGCTGGCCGAACAGCTCGCCTCCAATCGCTTTGCTGCGCTGCAAAAGGACTATGCCCATCGCTATCCCGGTCCGGTGCGGATCCGCAACGTGCGGGTGTTTGATCCCAAGGCGAAGGCGCTAACCGCCGCCTCCGACGTGGTCTTTGCCGGCGGACGGATCAGCGGGGTCTATCCGGCTGGTAGCACCGCTTCGGCGGGCGAAACCGAGATCGACGGCAAGGGCGGCACGCTGATCCCCGGGCTCTATGAGATGCACGCGCACCTGGGGCAGGAAGACGCACTGATGAACGTGCTCGCCGGGGTCACCTCGGTGCGCGACATGGGCAATGACAACGAAGTGCTCGACGTGCTGATCGACCGGATCAGCAAGGGCGAAGTGGCGGGTCCGCGCGTGACCCGCTCTGGCTTTATCGAAGGCAAGAGCCCGTTCTCCAGCCAGACCGGGGTGCTGGTCAATTCCGAGGCCGAAGCGCTCGAAGCGGTGCGCTGGTATGCGGCGCGCGGTTACCAACAGGCCAAGCTCTACAATTCGATGAACCCGGCCTGGGCCCCGGCGGTGGTGGGTGAGGCCCACCGGCTGGGCCTGCGCGTGGCGGGCCATGTCCCGGCTTTTTCCAGCGCCGATGCCATGATCGCTGCGGGTTTTGACGAGATCACCCATGTGAACCAGTTGATGCTCGGCTGGGTGCTCAATCCGGATGAGGACACCCGCACGCTGTTCCGCTTCACCGCGATGCGGCGCTTCAATACGATCGACGTGCAGGGGCCGAAAGTGCGCGCGACGCTTGATGCGATGGTCGCGCGCGGCACCGCGCACGAACCGACCATCGGCATTCACGAGCTCGGCCTGACCGCGCTCGACGGCAAACCCAACCCCGGCGCGCTCGACTATATCGATCACATGCCGCCCGCCGAACAGCGCCAATTGAAGCAGGCCCTGTTTGGCGCCGACACGCCCGAGCAACGCGCACAATATGTCGCCGCCTATGCCAAGATCATCGAAACGCTGACCGAGATGCACAAACGCGGGATCATGCTGATCCCCGGCACCGATCTGGGCGGCGCCTTCACCTATCACCGCGAGCTGGAACTGTTCGGCCAGCTCGGCATGACCCCGGCAGACGTCCTGACGCGCGCGACCTGGGACATGGCGAAATATCTGGGCCAGGACCAACAGCTCGGCTCGATCGAGCGCGGCAAGCTCGC
>CAZVMC010000135.1:0-5899 GCA_964628635.1 uncultured Novosphingobium sp.
GGGGATGAAGCGAGCACCAAGGCGCTGGTGGCCTTCGCGCTGTTCGTGACCGCCATCGTTTTCGGCATCGCCACGATTTCGAACGACAATCTGCAGGATCTGAAGACCGGGCAACTGGTCGGGGCGACGCCGTGGCGGCAGCAGGTCGCGCTGGTGCTCGGGGTGATCTTCGGCGCGCTGGTGATCCCGCCGGTGCTCGACCTGCTCAACAGCACGTTTGGCTTTCAGGGCGCGCCGGGCGCGGGCGAGGATGCTTTGGCCGCACCGCAGGCCGCGCTGATTACAGCGATTGCGCAAGGTGTGCTCGGCGGCAATCTCGATTGGGGACTGATCGGGCTGGGCGCTGCCATCGGGGCCGGTGTGGTGCTGATCGATGAGCTGCTCCGGCGTTCCGGCAAGGGCAGTTTGCCGCCGCTCGCCGTGGGTATGGGGATCTACTTGCCTATGGGGCTGACGCTGCTCATCCCGGTCGGGGCGATCATCGGCCACCTTTACAACAAGTGGGCCGAGCGTCAGGCCGACCCCGGCTTTGCCGAGCGGATGGGCGTGCTCGCGGCGACCGGGCTGATTGTCGGTGAGAGCCTGTTCGGCGTGGCTTTCGCCGGGATTGCGGCGGCAACGGGCGATCCCGAAGCGCTGGTGCTGGGTGAGGGCAACCCCTGGGCTATGCTCACAGGGCTGGTGTTGTTCGCTGGAGCGATCACGTGGCTCTATGCCCGTACGCGCCGGGCCGTGGCCGGAAACTAGGTGTTGTTGGCAACTTGCCGGACGCAGCGCAGCGCGGTCTGGTTGCCGGCCGCGTCAAGCGCGCGCAGGAAATTGTCGCTCAGTTTGATGAAGCGCTCACCCTTCTTGGGGCCGCTGGTCATGCGGACCTGATCGCCGGTGAGTAGATAGGTCCCGCGTCCACCGCTGGCCGAATAGCTGGAGGCATTGAGCACTGTGAAGTCGCGTTGGGGCTGGCGGATACCAGCTGCGCCGGTTGCGTCTCCGGGCAATTCGCAGACGTAATCGCCCAGTTGCAGCGTCGCGATCGGACCACCTGGGGCGGCTATGGCGGCTCCGGCCAGTCCACCCAGTGCAGCAAGGAAAACGAAACGACGCATATCCCGGCCCGTTAGCAGCAACCAGTGCACACCGCTAGCCGCCCCGCTTGCCGTTGCGCCTTCAAGCGGCTAAGGGCGCGGCCTTCACCGGCCTTGGTGCCGGTTCTTTCTCAACCTTGAAGGCAGCTCCCCATGGCGAAGATCAGCGGCGTGGACATCCGTCCCGGCAACATCCTCGAATACGAAAAAGGCATCTGGAAGGTTGCCAAGATCCAGCACACCCAGCCGGGCAAGGGCGGCGCCTTCATGCAGGTTGAGATGAAGAACCTGATCGATGGCCGCAAGACCAACGTCCGTTTCCGCAGTGCCGATACGGTCGAGAAGGTCCGGCTCGACACCAAGGACTTCCAGTACCTCTACGCCGAGGGCGAGGATCTGGTGTTCATGGACAAGGACAACTTCGAACAGATCACCCTGCCGCGCGACCTGCTCGGCGATGCTGCCGACTTCCTGCAGGACGGGATGGATGTGGTGCTTGAGCTGTGGGAAGAGCGCCCGGTCTCGGTCGAGCTCCCCGGCCAGATCGAAGCCACGATTGTCGAAGCCGATGCGGTGGTGAAGGGACAGACCGCCTCCTCCAGCTACAAGCCCGCGATCCTTGATAACGGCGTGCGCGTGATGGTTCCGCCGCATATCTCCAGCGGGACGCGCATCGTGGTCGATGTCTATGAACGCACCTATGTGGGCAAGGTAGGCTAAGCCAGCATGTCAGCCATATCGGGCCTGATCCGCGTCATGGAAAAAGCCGCCCGCAAGGCGGGCGGAAAGTTGCGCCGTGATTTCGGCGAGGTTGAGCACTTGCAGGTCAGCCGCAAGGGGCCAGCGGACTTTGTTTCCAAGGCCGATCAGCATGCCGAGCGCACCCTGTGGGACGAACTGCGCGCCGCGCGGCCCGATTGGGGCTTCCTGATGGAAGAAGGCGGCGAGATTGCCGGAGCCGAGGATGCGCCGCGCTTCATCATCGATCCGCTCGATGGGACCAGCAACTTCCTCCACGGCATTCCGCACTTTGCGATCTCGATCGCGGCGCAAGAGCGCACGCTCGACGGGCGCGGTTGGGGTGAGGTGACGGCGGCGGTGATCTACCAACCGATCACCGACGAAACATTCTGGGCGGAAAAGAACCGCGGCGCCTGGCTGCACAACGGCCGCCTGCGGGTTTCGGCACGGCGCCATCTTTCCGAAAGCCTCGTCGCCACCGGCATACCTTTCGCGGGCCATGGTGATTCGTCCGAATGGAGCCGGATTTACGGCGCGCTTTCCACAGAAGTCGCCGGGATCCGCCGCTTCGGCGCAGCTTCGCTCGATCTGGCCTGGCTGGCTGCCGGACGGTTCGACGGGTTCTGGGAAAGCGGACTGAACCCGTGGGACACGGCCGCTGGCTGCTTGCTGGTGCGCGAGGCGGGCGGTTTTGTGACCGACTTCCGCGGTCGGTCACAGCCGGTTTGCGATGCGGAAGTCGTGGCTGGCAGCGATGCGATCCACTCGCGGCTGCACAAGACAATCGTCGCAGCGCTTAAGTAAGGTTGAAGCGGCGGCGCTTGATCGCTAAGCGCTGCCCGCACGGTGCGCCCCTGTGGCGGAATGGTAGACGCGAACGACTCAAAATCGTTTGTAGCAATACGTGCCCGTTCGAGTCGGGCCAGGGGCACCAACCGCATTGAAGTAAAGGATTTCGCGGCCTAGGCTGCGCGAATGATCCGCACCCTGCTTGGCGCTTTTGCGCTCTCGACCATGCTTGCCACCTCCGCCATGGCGCAGTCGCCCCGGGCAGACGTTATGGCGCAAATGCCGTCGCTGATGGCGATCTACCGCGATCTCCACCAGAACCCTGAGCTTAGCTTCCAAGAGAAGCGCTCCGCCGCGATCATGGCGGCCGAAGCGCGCAAGGCCGGGTTCGAGGTCACCGAAGGTGTCGGCCAGACTGGCATCGTTGCGGTTATGCGCAACGGCCCCGGACCGGTCGTGCTGATCCGCGCCGATATGGACGGGCTGCCGGTGATTGAGCAGACCGGGCTGCCTTATGCCTCCACCGCGCGCGGCACGTCCACTGCCGGGGTAGAGAGCGGGATCATGCATGCATGCGGTCACGACACCCACATGACTGCCTGGATCGGAACCGCACGGATGCTCGCGGCGACCAAAGGAAAATGGTCAGGCACGGTGATCATGATCGGTCAGCCCGCCGAAGAGGTGAACCTTGGCGCGACGGCAATGATCAAGGACGGCCTGCTGACCCGCTGGCCGCGCCCGGACTATGCGCTGGCCTTTCACGATACTGGCGACTTGCCTTCCGGAACCATCGGGATGCGGCAGGGCTTTGCGCTGGCGAATGTCGATTCGGTTGACATTACCGTACGCGGGCTGGGCGGACACGGGGCCTATCCGCACACCACGAAAGATCCGATCGTCCTCGCTTCGGCAATCGTGATGCGGCTGCAGACGCTGGTCAGCCGGGAGAACAGCCCGTTCGACCCAGCGGTGGTGACCGTTGGTGCATTCCATGGCGGGGCCAAGCACAATATCATCCCCGACGAAGTGAAGCTGCAGCTTACCGTGCGGTCATACTCTGATCAGTCGCGCAAATTGCTGCTTGACGGGATTCGGCGGATTGCGGCGGCAGAGGCGCAGGCCTCTGGTATGCCGGAGGACCGGATGCCGGTCGTGACCGTGCTTGAGCCATATGCCAAGGCAACCTGGAACGATCCTGAATTTACCGGCTATCTCACCGGGGTGCTGCGCGGCCACTTTGGCGCAGAGCGGGTGGTCGACGCTGATCCAGTGATGGCGGGTGAAGACTTTGGCGAATTCGCCCGAACCGAGGGCAAGCCGATCAAGTCGCTGATTTTCTGGGTAGGCGGTCGCAATCCTGAAGAATTGGCAGCAGCGCGGCGCGAGGGACGAATTCTGCCATCACTGCACAGCCCGTTCTTTGCACCGGAAGCCGACAAGGTGATTGCCGCAGCCACCGAAGCGATGACTGTGGCGGTGCTAGACCTGCTCAAGAAGCGCTAGAGCGCGCGCGCGACATCGCTTCAAGATTGGCGCGCTCTTCCTCGCTCGGGCGGCGCGGCGCCGCTGGGCGGCGGCCTTTCGGCGGTGTAGCGCTGGATCCAGGCAGCCCGGCCATGACCGGGCCAGGGATTATCGGGCCGCTCGCAGCCGGATCTTGTGGACCACCCGGCGCACCGGGGCCCATGGCGATCCCGCTGCCGCCTCCACCGCCGCTACTGGTGTCCATCGGTTCGCCATAGCCGCCGCCTTCGTCGCCGCCGAAACCGCTCGGGCCGTTGCGCCGACGGGCATCGCGCACTTTGTCGCTCATCCCGACCTTTGGCTTCATCTTGGCACCGGCTTCGGCTACCGCCTGTTCCGCATCCGCACTCCGCGCCGCGACTTCGCGCCCCAGTTCGTTCCGTCCTTCGCCATCGGCAAACAGGGCCAGACAAGCGGTAATTGCAACGGTCGCCACTGCGAAATGTCGCAGCAACTTTGGTGAAAGCGTGGGTTGGGGCGCACGGCGTGCCATGGCGGTTGCCCTAGCCTATGCCGGTTAACTGCCTCCCTGCGGCCATGGTTAACACCGGCCTACTGCGGACCGAAATGTCGTGTAAAGTTTACCGACATTTCACCTCTCGCGATTAAGCCGCTGTCCTACGAGCAGAGACAGGGCTGACGCGCGCAAAATGATCCGGCTTTTCAAGCACTACATCCCGCATGCGGTGATCATGCTGGCACTGATCGACGCGGTGCTCTTGCTGTTCGCCGGCGAGGCGGCCTGGCAGTTGCGCGCCGCGCAGATCGGGATCGACCCAGGAATGGTCGCCAGCCGGGTTGGTCAGCTGACGGGCTTCACCGCGATGATGCTGACCGCGATGATCGCCGTTGGTGTGTTCAGCGCAGATTCGCTGCGCTCGATGCGGTTCGCCACCGCCCGGTTGCTGGTTGCGATCTCGCTTGGGATAATCGCGCTCGCCGTGGTCGATTTCATGCTCGGTGGGCAGACCTTCTGGCGCTCCACGCTGGCTTACGCGATGGGCATTTCGATTGCACTGCTGGTGCTCAATCGTTTCATCGTCAGCACGGTTTTTGGGGCAGCAGCCTTTCGGCGGCGGGTTCTGGTCCTGGGCGCGGGCAGCCGGGCCGAGCGTCTGTGCAAGCTCTCAGAGCGGCCAGAGAGCGGCTTCACCATCGTTGGCTATGTCGCGATGACCGACTCAGCGCCGGTGCTTTCCGGTGCGGTCTGCCGCAATTCGATCGAAAATCTGACCCAGCATGTCGAGGCGCTGGGTGTCAATGAGGTCGTGCTCGCGCTGGAAGAGCGCCGCAATGCTCTGCCATTGGCGGATCTCTTGCGGATCAAGACCACGGGCGTGCACGTGAATGACTTCTCGAGTTTCATGGAGCGTGAGACTGGCCGCGTCGATCTCGATACGCTTAACCCCAGTTGGTTGATCTTCTCCGATGGTTTTTCATCGGGCCGGGCGATTTCGAGCGCGGCGAAGCGATTGTTCGATATCACGGTCAGCTTGCTCTTGCTGGTGGTGACAGCGCCGATCATCGCGCTGTTCGCGCTGCTGGTGAAGCTCGACAGCAAGGGACCAGCGTTCTTCCGACAAACCCGGGTCGGGCTGTACGGCCAAAGCTTCGATCTGATCAAGTTGCGCTCGATGCGCACCGATGCCGAAGCGGGCGGGGCGCAGTTCGCGCAGAAGAATGATCCGCGTGTCACCAATATTGGCCGCTTTATCCGCAAGGTCCGGATCGACGAACTACCGCAAGCCTGGGCCGTA
>CAZVMC010000136.1:0-5879 GCA_964628635.1 uncultured Novosphingobium sp.
GTCAGTTTGCTGGTCAGTAGCTCCTGAAAGCTCTGCAGGTCCTTGCTGACGATCTTGAGGATAAAGTCGATCTCACCGTTGAGCATGTGGCATTCGCGCACTTCGGGCAGGTCCTTCATCGCGTCTTCGAACTGGCGCAGCGAATCCTCGGCCTGGCTCTTCAGGCTGACCATCGCGAAGACGGTGATCGCGAAACCCAGCTTCGAGGCATCGAGGTCAGCGTGATATCCGCGGATAACTCCAGATTCTTCAAGGCTGCGAACCCGGCGCAAGCAGGGCGGCGCCGTGAGGCCGACGCGCTGGGCCAGTTCGACGTTGGTAACCCGCCCCTCGTCCTGCAATTCCGCCAATAAGCGCCGGTCGATCTGGTCAAGATTCGCCATTTGCAGCTGCCCCTTTCGTGCCCGCCAGCGCAGGACAATGCCCCGCTTTGGCAAGATTCACAACAATCGTTGTCGCATCGCGATAATTTTATTGTTTGGGCGCTGACCGTCCCGCTTTGAGGCGGCCTGTCGGCCCCCCTTTCTGCGGGCAGCGGACTTGCTAAGGCGGAGCGGCGCAATCGAACCGCGCAAGTGAGCGAAGCAGACCATGCAATTTGACGACCGTCTGGCCACCGTGCTGCGCTTTCGCGCCGATGGCGCGGCTGTGCAGCGCGTCCAGCTGCGGCAATTGCTCGATCTGCTTGGCAAAGCGCCGTCTTCCGCTGACGGCGCGATCGAAGTGGCCGCCTATTCGCGGCTCGGCGAACTGACCCAGGCGATTCCGGCGGCCGAACAGGCGCGGATAATGGCCGACCCGGCGATCAAGCTGCGCTCGCCCCGGCTGACCGCCCTGCTCGCCAATGCCCCTCGGCAGGTCGCGCAGGCTGCGGTCGGCAAGGCCGAGCTGAGCGCCGAGGAATGGCTCGATCTCATCCCGGCGATGCCAGCGCCCGCCCGCGAGGCGCTTCGCCAGCGCCGCGACCTGGACATCCGGGTTCGGCGGCGGCTCGATCAGCTTGGCGCCTATGATCGCGGGCTGCCACCCGCTGCGGCAAACGATGCCGCCGCGCCTGCTCCGCCCGCACCCAAACCCAAGCCAGTTGTCGACAGTCAGCCCCTAACTGAGCCTGTCACCGTGACTGAAGCAGCACCTCCCACCAACGAGGTTCTCCCGCCCGAACCCGAGGCGCCTGTGCGTCCCGGGATTGGCGCCATTGTCGAGCGGATCGAAGCTTATCGTCGCGCCCGCCAGACTGTCGATCATGCGCCAATGGGCGAGGCTCCGCGTTTGCCGCTGGGCGAGGATCACGTCCTGAGCGCACCGCGCCGCTTGCGCGCATTCGATTTTGCGACCGATGGATCGGGACGGATCGTCTGGGCCGATCCCGGCGTGGCACCGATGGTGGTCGGGGTGAGGTTGGCAGGTATCGAAGCGGAGTTGCGGGCCCGCCAGCCAATTATAGCAGCCCAGATCACGCTAGACGGCGCCGAGGCGATCAGCGGCCAATGGCAGATCGACGCCGCGCCGCGCTTCGATCCGTTGAACGGCGGTTTTCACGGTTACCATGGCCGCTTACGCCGCATTTCCGGCACGGTCGAAGTCACCCCAGTCAAAGACAGCGAAGCCGACCGGATTCGTCAGGCGCTTCACGAACTGCGCACACCTGTCAATGCGATCCAAGGCTTCGCCGAACTGATCCAGCAGCAGCTGTTTGGCCCCGTTCCGCACGAATACCGCGCCCATGCTGCTGCAATCGCAGGCGATGCCGCGCGAATGCTGGCGGCGTTTGAGGAATTGGAACGGCTAGCCCGGCTGGAAAGCGGCGTTACCCAGCTTGAAGCGGGCGGCAGCAACTTTCTGGCGATTCTGGCCCAGACCGCCGCGCAGCTTGAGCCGCATACCCGTCAGCGGAGCGTGAAGTTCACTTTCGAAAATCGCAACGGCGCGCGATTGGTCGCGCTGGGTGAAAGTGACGCCAAAAGTCTGGCGTGGCGATTGCTCGCAACACTCGGCGGCGCGGCAGCCCCCGGCGAGGAACTGCCAATCAAATGCAAGCACCGTGACAGCGGCCTGCAAATCACTTTCAGCCTCCCCGCAGCCTTGCGAAACCAGCCTGGCGAGTCCCTGTTCACCGCCGGTGTCGGTGCCATTCCGCAAGCGATTTCGGCCGGAGTGTTCGGCGTGGGCTTTGCTCTGCGGCTGGCCAGAGCTGAAGCCATTGCCGCCGGAGGGGCGCTGGATCGCAAGGACGACAAGTTGCGGCTTCGCCTGCCGGGGTTGACCAACCCGGCGCTGGACCATAGCGAGGACGCAGTGGCATCGGGAAACTAGACCCGGACAAGCAGGGGCCATAGCAGCGTGACTCGCAGTCGAATTGTCGATCTACCTGCTGCCGATTCCAGAATTGCGTTCAAGCCCGGCACACCGCAGCAGTTCATCGTCACCGTCGATACCGAAGAAGAGTTCGACTGGTCAAAGCCGCTGCAGCGCGAAGGCCATACCGTCCAATCGGTCGGTCGCCTGGCGCGCTGGCAGGAGTTCTGCGAAGCCGAAGGCGTGGTGCCGATCTATCTGATCGACTATCCGATCGCGACCTCCCCCACCGCAGCGGAAGTGCTACGCGATGCCGTGCAGGCCGGCCGCGCGGAAGTGGGCGTGCAATTGCACCCATGGGTGAGCCCCCCGCACGAAGAGGAGGTCACCCAGCACAACAGCTTTGCCGGCAATCTCCCCGAACCATTGGAACGCGCCAAGTTTGAGAAGCTGCGCGATGCGATCATCAAGAACTTCGGCACCGCCCCACTGATTTACCGTGCAGGTCGTTATGGCGTCGGTCCGAACACCACCGATATCCTGGTTGATCACGGCATGGCGATCGACACCTCGGTCCGCGCGCGATTCGATTACAGCAGCGGCGGCGGGCCCAATTTCCGCGATCATCCACTAACGCCCTATTGGCTTGATCGCGGCGCGGGTCTGCTCGAACTGCCGCTAACTTCGGTTTATTGGGGACCGCTGCGGCAGTTGGGCCCCTGGCTCTATCCGCAGATGTGGCGCGCGCCCAAATTGCGTGGCGCACTGGCGCGGATCGGCATGCTCGAGCGGATTCCACTGACACCCGAAGGCGTCACGTTGGACGAAGCCATTCGCGGGATCGATATCGCCATCGACGATGGCCTGCCGGTTCTGGTATTCAGCTTCCATAGCCCCTCGCTCGCGGCCGGCTTCACCCCTTATGTGCGCAGTGAGGCAGACCTCGATGCATTCTACGATTGGTGGCGCGGGGTCTTTGCCTACCTCCAGCGGCGCAAGATCATGCCAAGCAGCGTTGCCGGGGTGATGGCTTCGGTCGAACTTGCCTAAGCCGGGGGCGCGGGCTAACGCCGCAGCCGAGGCGGGGGTTGGGCCTGTAGCTCAGTTGGTTAGAGCTGGCCGCTCATAACGGCTAGGTCGCGGGTTCGAGTCCTGCCGGGCCCACCAACCGCCTCCAATATTTGCCATGCCGCCACGGGGGAATCTGCGATGCGCAAAGTTGGCCTGATCGCTCTGGGGCTTGTTGCAGCTTTCGCCGCAATCGTGACTTACCGCAACCTGACTTTCACCCCGGCTGCGCTTGCCTCGGCCGAAGGTGTCACGGTGGCAGCGGCCCTTCCATTCGATAGTGGCGCCGCGGCACAAAGGCTCAGCGAATCCGTCCGCTTCCAGACCATTTCGAACCAGGATCCGGCGGAAAACAAGCGCGAAGAATGGACAAAGCTTCACTCCTGGTTGCAAGCAACCTATCCCGCCGCACACCGCGCCATGACCCGCACGGTCGTTGGCGAGGCGACGCTGGTCTATCGCTGGAACGGCAGCGACTCCGCGCTCGAACCGATCGTGCTCATGGCGCATCAGGACGTCGTGCCGGTCACGCCCGGAACCGAAGGCGATTGGAAGCATCCCCCATTTGCTGGGGTAATCGCCGATGGCGCGGTTTGGGGGCGCGGCACCGTTGACGACAAGGGCGCGCTGATCACGCTGTTCGAAGCGCTCGAAGCATTGGCCAAGAACGGCTTTGTCCCGAAGCGGACGATCTTGATCGTTTCGGGTCACGATGAGGAAGCCGGTGGTTCAGGCGCGCGGGCTGCGGCCGCGTGGATGAAGCAACAGAACCTCAAGGCGCTGTTCGTGCTCGACGAAGGCAGCGCGGTGATAGCTGATGCACCGGTGGTCAACGGTCCGGCAATCATGATTGCCGTGGCGGAAAAGGGCTATGCCACCTTGCGCGTCACCGCACCGGCAAAGGGCGGGCACAGTTCGATGCCGCCTGCGGAGATCGGCACCGTGGCGCTGGCACAGGCGATCACCGCGATCAACGCCAGCCAGTTTCCCAAGCGGCTCGAACAGCCAGTGCTTGGAACCGTGCAGGCGCTGGCCGCGCGCAAGGGCGGCGTCATGCAAGCGCTGGCCGCCAATACCTGGGCCTTCGGCGGTTTGATCAAGCGTGAAATGGCCAAAACCCCGGCGGGCGCGGCGCAGCTCCATACCACGATTGCACCGACAATGCTGCAGGGCAGTCCGAAAGAAAACGTGCTGCCGCAGTCGGCCTTCGGGCTGATCAACTACCGGATCGCCCCGTGGGACAGCTCCGCGGCGATCATGGAACGCGCACGCGGTGCGGTGGGCAAACTGCCGGTCGAACTGAAGTGGGAAAAGCCGCCGATCGAAGCCTCGCCGATATCGTCGACCGAATCGCTCGGCTGGAAATTCGTGCGCGCCGCAGCCGAAGCGGAGAACCCCGGCGTACCGGTCGCGCCATTCCTCGTCGTTGCGGGGACCGATAGCCGCTATCTGAAAGATGTCACAGCGGACACCTACCGGTTCAACAATCTGGTGCTCTCAACCAAGGAAACCGCGATGATCCATGGCACCAATGAGTACATGACCATTGCCAACCTTGAGCGGATGATCCGATTTTTCACACGCCTGATTGCAACCAGCGCCGGTTGAGCCTAAGGGCCTGCGCTCGGTCGGGGAGTGGCGCAGTCCGGTAGCGCGCCTGCTTTGGGAGCAGGATGTCGCAGGTTCGAATCCTGTCTCCCCGACCAGTTTTTGGATTCAATGACCATCGGGGGGATGGTCATAAAAATAACTCCCGAGCGGTAGCGCGGGAGGCGGCATCTCCCGCCTTGTCCGGGGGACGTCTTCCCGAAAATTCCCGAGCGATAGCGAACGGGTACGCTATCGGCGTTTCGATCGCGGTTCCGGTCAGCTCCCCTCAAGCAAAATGCAACCGCCGGTACTTCCCTCTGAAGTACAGCAGCGGATCACGGCGCGGCTCAAACTGCGCGCGCACCACTTCGCCCACCAGAATGAAGTGATCGCCGCCTTCGTGCACCGCATGGCGCTTGCACTCGAACGATCCCAATGCGCCATCGAGCAGCGGCATCCCGGTCTCACCCGGCGTCCACGGCGTTGCCGCAAACCGGTCCTCCCCGCGCCCGGCAAAGCGGTTTGAGGCGGGCTGCTGGCCAATCTGGAGCAGGTTGACAGCGAAATGTTCAGCCTCGCGCAGCACCGGCGCAGAGCCTGCACTGTTGGCCACGCAGACCAGCAACAAGGGTGGATCGAGCGAGAGCGAAGTGAAACTGTTCGCAGTCAGCCCGATCGGCTTACCCTCGGCATCACGCGAGGTGATGATCGTGATCCCGGTGGCAAAGCAGCCCATCGCATCACGCAAGGTTCGCGCATCGGACCCGGCGCGAAACTCGGTCGCGTCGCGCGGCTGCTTGCGTTCGAGGAAGTCCAGCAGCAGCCCGAGGAAGGCTTCGGTTCGGTCGGTCACAACCAGCAGGTCGGCATCGGCAACTTCAGCGCTTTCGCCATTAGGGAGCAGCGCATCGAATTCGTCGGCA
>CAZVMC010000137.1:0-1087 GCA_964628635.1 uncultured Novosphingobium sp.
CTTGCCAACCGCGGTTACAAGGTCGCCAATATCCCGATCGTGGTGGAAAGCCCGCCACCACCGGTGCTGTTCGGGCTCAAGCACCCGATGGTGGTGGGGCTGACCAATTCGCCCGAGCGGCTGGTCCAGGTCCGCCGCAATCGGCTGCTTACACTGGGTCAGGCGCCCGAGACCGACTATGTCGATAGCGAACGCGTCGCCAAGGAAGTGCAGTTCGCCCGGCGGATGTTCGCCGATAACGACTGGCCGGTGATCGACGTCACCCGCCGCTCGATCGAAGAGACCGCCGCCGCCGTGATCAACCTCTACAACGAACGCCGCCCGCGCGGTGATGACGCTAAGGAACCGGGCGAATGATTGTTCTCGCCTCCAAAAGCCAGTCGCGGCAAGCAATGCTGTCGGCAGCGGGTGTAACGTTCAAGGCCCAGCCGGCTGATGTGGATGAGCGTGCGATCGAAGCCGAACTCGGCGGCGCTGCACCGGTCATTGTCGCGCTCGAACTGGCCCGCGCCAAGGCGCTCGCGGTATCGCGCGACGAGGCTGACCAATGGGTGTTGGGCAGCGATTCGCTGGTTGAGGTGGACGGGCGGCGCTTCGACAAGCCCAAGGGCCGCGCCGAAGCGGCCGAGCACCTTACGTACTTCTCGGGCAAGACCATGCACCTGCACAGTGCAGCCGCGCTGGCGCGCAACGGGCATACCTATTGGGACTGCGCCGATAGCGCACGGTTGCAAGTGCGGTTTTTGAGCGAAGCCTTTATCGAGAGCTACCTCGCGGAGGAATGGCCCGCGGTCGAAGGCTGCGTCGGGGTGTTCCGGATCGAAGCGCGCGGGGTGCAACTGTTTGAGAGCATTGAGGGCAGCCACTTCACCGTGCTCGGCATGCCGCTGCTGCCGGTGCTCGGCGCCTTGCGCGCGCGGGGGGAATTGGTGGCATGAGGAGCTGGTATGTCTAGGCCTTACGCCGAAGTGATCGGCGATCCCATCGCCCACTCCAAATCGCCGTTGATCCACAATTTCTGGCTGGAGAAGCTCGGGATCGATGCCGATTACCGCGCTTGCCATGTCCAGCCGGACGAGCTGGCAGA
>CAZVMC010000137.1:1187-5866 GCA_964628635.1 uncultured Novosphingobium sp.
TCGGGATCGATGCCGATTACCGCGCTTGCCATGTCCAGCCGGACGAGCTGGCAGATTACTTTGCCTTGCGCCGGACCGATCCAGCCTGGCGCGGCTGCAACGTTACACTACCGCACAAGCAGGCCGTGCGGTTTTGCATGGATCTGATCGACGGCGAGGCGCGCGATGTCGGGGCGATTAACACCGTGCATTGGCATCGGCATCCCAGCTCGGATGAACTCAACCTGGTAGGTTCGAACACCGATGTTGACGGGCTGCGCGAAGCGATCGCCGTGAATGACGAGCCCACCCGCAAGGTGGTTGTGATCGGCGCGGGCGGAGCGGCGCGCGCGGCATTCTCGATCTTTTCATCGGGGCGCACTCCGGTCCATGTCATTGCCCGGAACGCCGAAAAGGCCCGGGCGGTGCTGGATGAATTCGACGAGATCGCTGCGCATCTCCATGATTTCGGCGAAGTGGGGAGCGTGCTGCGCGAAGCCGACCTGGTGATCAACGCCAGCCAGCTGGGTATGGCAGGACAACCACCAATGCCCGCAGCAATTCTCGAAGGCATCGCTACGACTGCTGCAGACGCGCTGATCTTCGACATGGTCTACGCACCGCTCGAAACTGCACTGCTGGCCACTGCCCGCGAAGAGCGGCGGCTTGCGGTAGATGGGCTAACCATGTTGATCGGGCAGGCAGAAACCTCCTTCGTTCGATTTTTTGGTCAGCTTGCGCCGCGCGAGCATGATGCCGAGCTGCGGGCGTTGCTCGTCCGGTGAGCAAACCCTTCATCCTCGGTCTCACCGGCTCGATCGGGATGGGCAAGTCGGCGGTCGCGGCGATGTTTCGTGGGCTGGGGGTGCCGGTGTTCGATGCCGATGCCGCGGTGCATGAGCTGCAAGGTCCGGGCGGGGCTCTGCTCGGGCCGATCGAGCGGGCCTTTCCCGGGACCACCGGGCCAAACGGGGTCGACCGGCCCAAACTCGGTGCTGCGGTGTTCGGCGATCCGGCCAAGCTCAAGTTGCTTGAGCAAATCGTTCACCCCGAAGTCGCGGAAATGCGCCGCGCTTTCCTGGCTGACAACGCCGAGGCTCCGCTGATCGTCTTCGATATCCCATTGCTTTATGAAAAGTCCGGCCAGCACGGTCTCGACGCAGTTGTCGTGGTCTCGGCCCCGGCGGCGGTCCAGCGCGAACGGGTGCTGGCACGGCCCGGGATGACCGAAGAGAAGTTCGAGCAGATCCTCAAACTCCAGGTTCCTGATGCCGAGAAGCGTGCCCGCGCCGATTACGTCATCGATACCGGCACTTCGCTGGCTGAGACCCGTCATGCGGTGGCGCGTCTTGTCCACGACCTTGTCGTGGAGGCGGCACCAGCCCGCTCCCCCGCCCGGCCACCCAGAACCTAGGATTACCCTATGGGTGGCCCGGCGGGGGAGCGGGCTGGTGCGGCTTTCGCCGTGAGGCGAACAAAAACTGCGAGTCGCCCCCTTGCCAGCGGGCAAAGTCGGGCAGATATTCGGTCCAATGCGTGAGATTATCTTCGACACGGAAACCACCGGTCTCGATCCCAAGACCGGGGACCGCATGGTCGAAATCGGCTGCATCGAAATGGTCAACCGGGTTGCCACCGGCCAAACCTTCCACGCCTATTTCAACCCCGATCGCGACATGCCCGCTGCGGCTGAAGCGGTCCACGGTCTGTCGATCACCTTCCTGTCAGACAAACCGCGCTTTCATGAAAAGGCGCCCGAGCTGCTCGAATTCGTCGCCGATTCGCCGCTCGTCGCGCACAATGCCGGGTTCGATTTCGGCTTTCTCAACGCCGAGCTTGAAATGTGCGGGCTTGAACCGGTCTGCCGCACCCGCATGATCGATACGATCGCTATCGCTCGGGTCCGCCATCCCGGTGCCAAGCTCAGTCTCGACGCGCTGTGCACCCGCTATGGGATTGATCGCAGCCATCGCACCCGCCACGGGGCGTTGCTCGATGCCGAACTGCTCGCCCAGCTCTACGTCGAGCTGACCGGCGGGCGGCAAATCGGGCTGGAACTGGCCGCCGATGCGGTTGAAGAGCTGGTCAGTACGGTCGCTCCTGTCCAGCGCGAACGCACCTTCCGTCCCGCGCGCCGGCATGTCCCGAGCGAAGGTGAGCTTGCCGCCCATGCTGCTTTTCTCGACACGCTCAAGGAGCCGCTATGGCGCTCATGAGCTGTCGCTGCCCCCCGTTTCACCGCCGATAGGAGAAGGCAACTCATGGATATTCGCGTTTCCGGCCATCAGATCGCTACCGGTGAAGCCTTGCAGGTTCACGCGCAGGATCGGCTGAGCGGTATCGTCGACAAGTATTTCAGCCGCGCGCTGTCATCGCAGGTGACCTTTGGCAAAGCCCCCGCCGGGGCCTTTCGCTGTGATATCGTCACCCATGTCACGCAAGGGCTGATCCTCAAGAGCGCGGGCATTGCTCCCGATGCACATCTCGCGCTCGATCAGGCAGCGGAAAAGATCGATACTCAGCTGCGTCGCTACAAGCGTCGGCTCAAGGACCGGCACGAACAGGCCGCCCATGCGCAGCGGGAGGAAGAGGCAGCCTATACGGTGTTTGTCGAACCTGCGCCTGAACAGGAAGAAGTGACTGCCGATGCCCCGGTGGTCATCGCCGAAACCAGAGTGGATGTGCCTGAAGCGACCGTTTCAGACGCCGTGATGATGCTCGATCTGCGCAATACCAATGCCCTGCTGTTCAAGAATGCCGGGACCGGGCGGCATAACATGGTCTATCGGCGCGGTGACGGATCGATCGGATGGGTTGAACCCGCACGCGAACAGGGTTAAAGGCGCGCGCGTTTTCGGGAATGGATGGCGAGGGGCGCGCTGCGGGTTGGGTCGCAGCCTGATAGTGCTGTTCGGTTCTCAATCCACTGTTCTTTGGGACATTCTTTCGTCATGACCGCATTGTTCAACCTCCTGCCAGAAGCTGTCGGCACTGTTGCCGTCGATAGCAAACCGGCGATTTTGGCTGCCCTGGCCCAGCGATTCGCTGCCGTGCACGACCTGTCGGCGGACTTGGTGCTCGAACGGCTCGAAGAACGTGAGAAACTCGGCAGCACAGGTTTTGGCCGCGGCGTTGCGATTCCGCACGCCCGCATGCCCGATCTGGCTCGCCCAGTTGCAGTCTTCTTGCGGCTGGAAAGTCCGGTGGCCTTCGATTCGGCCGACGGGATGCCAGTGACGCTGGTGTTCGGTCTGCTCTCGCCCGAGCAAGCTGGGGCGGCGCACCTCCATGCGCTGGCCGCGATCAGCCGGATGATGCGCGACGAACGGATGCACATGGCACTTGAGGAAGCGCCGAACGCCGAAGCGCTTTATGCACTCTTGGCGAATGTCATCGACCGCGACGCGGCGTAGCGGCTCCAAGAATGTCTGACCGCCTTCCCGCGCACCTTGAAGTGGGCGGGCTAATCCGGCTTGCCCAGAACGAAGGTGGCTTTGCTTCGGTCCTGCACAAAGGTGAACGCGAGGCAGGGACGATCTTGCTGATTATTACCGAACGCGGGGTCAATCCGCGTCTTTTCGAACGCATGCCGAGTCTGGAAGGCACGCGCGAATGGTTGCAGACGTCCGTTCAAAACATTGAATCAAAACAGTTTTTTGAGGATTATCTGACCCGCCGAACCGCCCAGGATCCAGACTTGTGGGTTGTGGAACTGGATATCGCGAATGGTGAACGGCTCATCGGATTGAGCTGAACGCCAGATTGACAATGCTGCACTGCACAAACTAGAGGGCGCCCACTTTGTTTGTGCGAAGGCGGCGGCTGTCACGGTTCGGTGATAATCGCTAGCACGCAGACGGGGAACAGCCGGCAGGACTTCCGGCGGAGCATGGGGCTTTGGCCAACCACTCCTCCACTCCTGCGCCGGGCCGTTAACCGCCCAATACGACAGTCGAATGACTCGCAATTTGAGAATGGCCTCGGCAATCGCAGTGGCCGCAACTGTTTTGACCGCTTTGGTCAGCGCTGAAGGTTCCAGCGCATTCGCGGAGAGCAATGCTCCCGTAGTCCTCCTCCCCGAACCGACCCCCATCATGATTTCGCAGCCTGTGGTCCAGCCGCTCCCTGTTGAGCAGCAGTCCGATGAGCCTGCCGATCCCGCAATGCCTGAGCCGGTGCGCAGCGCCGAATCGCTCGCCGCACTGGTCGCCGCCCAGCCGCAGCCGAGCGAACTGCCGCGCGAGCTGCACTGCCTGGCCGGTGCAGTCTACTTCGAAGCCAAAAGCGAATCGCTCATGGGTCAGCTCGCTGTAGGCCGCGTGGTGGTTGCCCGCTCGAAGTCGGGTCGTTTCCCCAATTCCTATTGCGGCGTGGTATTCCAGCGCTCGCAGTTTTCCTTTGTGCGCGGCAATTCGATGCCGGCGATTGCGAAGAAGTCGGCGCAGTGGCGCAATGCCGTGGCAATCGCCCAGATCGCCCATGCTGGCAGCTGGAAAAGCCCGACCGAAGGTGCGCTGTTCTTCCACGCGACCTATGTGTCGCCCGGCTGGAAGCTCAAGCGCGTCGGCCGGATCGACGGCCACGTGTTCTACCGATGAGGTTGGAAGGCGGGACTGGTTCCCGCCTTCTTGCTTTCTAGCCGGCTGCTCGAAATTCCACCCAAACCGGCGCGTGATCGCTAGCCTTTTCCCGACCACGAT
>CAZVMC010000138.1:0-5764 GCA_964628635.1 uncultured Novosphingobium sp.
CACGTGCTCGCCACGCAGACGCTGCTGCTCAAGCAGAGCAAGACCATGGAAGTGCGGGTCGACGGCCGTCTCGGCCCCGGCGTTTCGGCCAAGGACGTGGTGCTGCACATCACCGGCGTGCTCGGCGCGGCCGGCGGGACCGGCTATGTGATCGAATATACCGGCTCAGTCATCCGCGATCTCAGCATCGAAGGGCGGCTGACCGTCAGCAACATGGCGATCGAGCACGGCGCGCGCGCCGGACTGATCGCGCCCGACGCCAAGACCTTCGCTTACCTCAAGGGCCGCCCCTATGCCCCGAAGGGGGCCGAGTGGGACGCGGCAGTAGCCTGGTGGACCAGCCTCGCGACCGATCCTGGCGCGGCCTATGACAAGGTTGTGACCATTGACGCGGCGGACATCGCGCCGTCAGTGACTTGGGGAACCAGCCCCGAAGATGTTCTGCCAATCACCGGCACGGTTCCTTCGGCTGAGAGCTTTGCCGACCCTTCAAAGCAGGAAGCGGCGCGCAAATCGCTCGCCTATATGGGGCTGGAGCCGGGCACTCTGCTAACCGAGATCGAGGTGCAGAACATCTTCATCGGCTCCTGCACCAACAGCCGCATCGAAGACCTCCGCGCTGCCGCCGCCGTGCTGCGCGGGCGCAAAAAGGCCGCCAATGTAAAGTGGGCGATCGTCGTTCCTGGCTCGGGCCTGGTCAAGGCGATGGCCGAGGCCGAGGGGCTCGACAAGGTCTTCACCGATGCAGGTCTAGAGTGGCGCGAACCCGGCTGCTCGGCATGCTTGGGCATGAACCCCGACAAGGTCCCGCCGGGCGAGCGCTGCGCCAGCACCAGCAACCGCAACTTTGTCGGGCGGCAGGGCCCTGGCGCGCGGACGCATCTAGTTTCGCCCGCAATGGCTGCGGCGGCAGCGGTGACGGGGCGGTTGGCGGATGTTCGGGAGTTGGACATTTGACTGGAGGATGTCACTGCGGAGCGGTGAAGGTCATGTTGCGGACCAAGCCGGACTATGTGAACGACTGCAATTGTTCGCTCTGCTCAAACGCCGGTGCACTGTGGGGCTATTTTGATCCGTCAGATCTGACAGTCGAAGGTCCAACGCGACGCTATAAACGCCTTGACCGGGAACAACCGGGTGTCGCGATACACTTTTGTGGAACCTGCGGGGCGACAACACATTGGTTGCCTCAGCCGCATATACCCCAGACAGTGGTCGGCGCCAACATGCGTCTGTTCGATCCAGCCGAATTGACCGGCATCGAACTGCGCTTTCCCAATGGCCGCGATTGGGACGGGGTGTCTGCCTACGGCTATGTACGCGAACACTTGGTGATCGGTGATTGCTAACAGGCGAAAACTTCCAGTAGCCATCGACCTATCGAAATTTGCGGCTCACCCTTGAATACCGTCGCGTGCATAGACATAGCAATCCCATGACCGACAAACCCGAAAAGTCCGAAAAGTCCCAAAAGTCCGAAAAGTCCGATTGGGCCGGCAAGGCCGCGCTGGCTGGGGCTGCGATCGGCTCTGCCGCACTCGCCGCCGCGCTGCTCTATGCCTCGCGCCGCAAGGAAGCGGCGGAGAAGAAGCGGCAGAAGCGGCGGCTTGACGACGCGCTGGATACCGATTGATGGAACCCTTGCGCGAGGTGGCAGGCCGGGCGATCCCGTTCGGCGCGAAGAACGTCGATACCGACGTGATCATCCCCGCGCGCTGGCTCAAGACGATTACCCGCGAAGGGCTGGGTCGCGGCGCGTTTGAAACGCTGCGGCAGGACCCCGACAACCTGTTCGATAGCGCGGAGTTCAAAGGCGCGCCGATTCTGATCGCCGGGGACAATTTCGGCTGCGGATCGAGCCGTGAGCATGCCGCCTGGGCCTTGCTCGATCTGGGCATTACTGCCGTGATCGCACCGAGCTTTTCCGATATCTTCAGCGGCAACGCCTTCAAAAACGGAATCCTCACCGTGGTCTTGCCGCAGGAAGCGATCGACCGGTTGTTGGAAGTCGCGCAGAGCGATCCAATTCACATCGATCTGGAGCACCAGACCGTCACCACGCCGTTTCAGGACCGCTTCGAGTTTGAGATCGATCCCTTCCGCAAGCACTGCCTGCTCAACGGGCTTGACGAGGTGGGGCTGACGCTGGCGCAGGACGCGGCGATTGCCAAATACGAAAACACGGCCAAGGCGCATCTGCCCTGGCTCGCATCAGGAGAGAAAGCAGCATGAAAGCCCTTCGCAGCCACGTCGTCGGCGGTCCTGAAACGCTGACACTCGATGAAGTCGAAACGCCGCAGCCCGGGCCTGGTCAGGTGCGGATCAAGGTCCGCGCCTGCGCGATCAACTTCCCCGACGTGCTGATCACGCAGGACCTTTACCAGTTCAAACCGGCCCGGCCCTTCGCCCCCGGCGGCGAGCTTTCGGGCATTGTGGACGCAGTGGGCGACGGCGTGACTCAGTGGCAAGTCGGCGATAAGGTGATCGCAATGATGGGCAACGGCGGGCTTGCCGAAGAAGTCCTTGCTCAAGCTGACAAGCTGATCCCCCTGCCCGATGGCGTGACTTTTGAAACCGGCGCGTCGCTGCTCATGACCTATGGCACCAATATGCACGGGCTGCTCGACCGCGGGAAGCTCAAGGCTGGGGAAACCTTGCTGGTGCTTGGTGCGGCAGGCGGCGTTGGTCTCGCCGCAGTGGAACTGGGCAAGGCCTATGGGGCCAAGGTAGTCGCCGCGGTATCGAGCGAGGAAAAGGCTCAGGTTGCGCGCGAGCACGGCGCGGATGAGGTGGTGGTCTATCCGGTCCAGCCGCTCGACAAGGATGCCTCGAAGGCACTTGGCGAAGCCTTCAAGACCGCCTGCGGGCCGAACGGTGCCGACGTGATCTACGATGTGGTGGGCGGTGACTATTCGGAGCCAGCGCTGCGTTCGATCGCCTGGGAGGGCCGGTTCTGCGTGGTCGGCTTCCCGGCGGGGATCGCCCGGCTGCCGCTCAACCTCACCCTGCTCAAAAGCTGCGACGTTTGCGGCGTTTTCTGGGGCGCCTTTGCCGCGCGCGATCCCAAGGCCAATGCCGCGCATATTGCCACGCTGTTTGAGCTGCTCAAGGCGGGCAAGATCGACCCCAAGGTTTCGGCAATCTATCCGCTGGAACGCGGCGGCGAAGCCATTCAGTTGCTGGCTGATCGCAAAGCCGTGGGCAAAGTTGTCGTCAGCATGGATGGCTGATTAGCCATTGAGTTGAGCGGAGTGCCGACCTATCGCGGCAGCGAATTATCAAGGACCGATCATGACCGACTTCAATGACCGCGAACGCTCCGAAGAAGCCAAATACGCCCTCGATGAGGAAATGCTGTTCCGCGTCACCGCGCGGCGCAACAAGCTGCTTGGCCATTGGGCCGCTGAGCAGATGGGCCTTTCGGCAGTTGAGACCGAAGCCTATGCCAAGGCCGTGGTCCAGGCCGATTTTGAGGAAGCCGGCGACGAGGACGTCATCCGCAAGCTGCTCGGCGATCTGGTTTCGGCCGGAGTCGATGTCGATGAAGCCGCTGTGCGCAGCGCTGTCGATGCCAAGATGATCGAAGCCCGCCGCGCGCTGATGGGCGAGGCTTGATCCGATGCCCATGCCGGGTTCGGAAATCGTCGCCCGGATCAAGGCCGCGCTGCCTGACGCCGAAGTCACGCTGACTGACCTGGCTGGTGATGACAACCACTGGGCCGCCCACGTCGTTTCCGCCGCCTTCGTCGGCAAGCCGCGCGTAGCGCAGCACAAGCTGGTCTATGCCGCGATCGGCGAGGATATGGGCGGTGCGCTCCATGCCTTGCAACTGACCACTGCCGTTCCCACCTGAGCGGTTGAGGAGTTTCCCCCATGTCTGACGCAAATGCCCGTATCGCCGATATCGTCACCAGCAACGACGTTGTGCTGTTCATGAAGGGTACGCCGCTGTTTCCGCAGTGCGGCTTCTCGAGCAAGGCCGTGTCGATCCTCGATCACCTGGGTGTCCCGTTCGAAGGCGTGGACGTGCTGCAGGACATGGAAATCCGCCAGGGGATAAAGGCCTATTCGGACTGGCCGACCATCCCGCAGCTCTATGTGAAGGGCGAATTCGTCGGCGGCAGCGACATCATGATGGAGATGTACGAAGCCGGCGAGCTGCAGCAGCTGCTGAGTGAAAGCGGCGTGGCTGCGGCAGGGTAAGTTCGCCGAACAATCGCACTTCCGCTTACCAGACGCCGCTGCGTTGGCAGAGGTACCAGCCTCGCATCCATAACAAAGCCTTCAGGCCCCCTCGCACGATTGCGATGTGACCCCGCCTTCGCAGGAGCGACGGATTGTTGAGCAGTGTGTGAGAGCTGGAACCGCCGGAGTTCTCGGGGAGGCGGGGACGCGGAGACCAGGGTGCGTCCCCGCCTCTATCGAGACTGCTTGGGGGTACTCATGACAATGCAGCCATCGTGCCAGTTTTCATTTTTGATTACTTTCCAGTCATTTGGGTAAACCCCGAAATTGCGAGCCGGCAGCGGTTGTAAACTTTGCCGACAAATCTTTGCCGGTTTGCCGTTTCCGCTTGGCAAAGCGCGCGCAAAGCCGCAGGCTGATGGCAATGGATCTGATGGAAGAATATGACGAGAGCGGCTCCGCGCCGCCTGCCACCCCCGCTGCAACCGTTGTGGTGTTTCGCCGGGATCCGACCGGCGGTCCGGCGCAATTGTTGATGGTCGAGCGCTCTGCAACCATGAATTTCGCGGGTGGCGCGGCAGTGTTTCCCGGCGGTCGGGTCGATGATGCGGACTTTGAATTGGCCGCAAAGCTGGGGCCGGCCGATACTGACACTCGCGACGAACTCGCGCACCGGATAGCTGCCGTTCGCGAAACAATCGAGGAAACCGGACTGGTGATTGGCGTGGCCGAACGCGCCACTTCTGATCTGGCACGCGCTGCGCGGTCGCTACTTCACGGCGGCGCGACGCTGGAGACGATGCTGGCGGAGATGGGCTGGTCGCTCGATTTGAACAGCCTGATCCCTTTCGCGCGCTGGCGGCCGAAGCACCGGCACCTGCGCATCTTCGATACCCGTTTCTATCTGGCCGACCTGGGCACGGGCGCCGTCGATGTGGTGGTCGATGAAACGGAGAATACCCACCTGTTCTGGGCCAGCGCCGCCGAAGCCTTGCGCCATGCCGAGGAAGAGCGGATCAGGATCATCTTCCCGACCCGGCGCAATCTGGAGCGGCTGGCTCAGTTCGACAGCTTCGAGAGTGCCCGCGCCCATGCCGAAGCGATACCGGTGCGGACGATCACCCCCTTCATGATCGAACGCGACGGCAGCCCATGGCTCGCGATCCAGGACGATGCCGGTTACCCGGTGCTGGGCGAGCCGCTCGACAGCGCCGCGCGGGGCTAAGCCCATAGAGAACCACCGCCCTCAAGGGCGGGGCGCACCATAAAGAACCCCCGCCGCAAGGGCGGGGGTCAAGGAGCTGGCGCGGAATGCGCCAGTCGGGTCGCATTGACCACTTAGCGGTGCGCCCCACCACGCGATGTGGCCAAAAACACATTTGAAAAATAATCCGGAAGTGGCGCGCCCGGCAGGACTGTCCGCCCGCTGCGCGGGCGTTCGTCTCCGCTTCGCTCCGACTCCGAAAGTCCGTATCCCTTGAGGACCCGCCAGACATATCCCGCTGCATTGCGACAGGATATGTCTGGCGCGCCCGGCAGGACTCGAACCTGCTGCCTCAAGATTAGAAGTCTCGCGCTC
>CAZVMC010000139.1:0-1293 GCA_964628635.1 uncultured Novosphingobium sp.
GCTCCACCTCGCCGCCGAAGTCGGCGTGGCCGGGGGTGTCGACGATGTTGATCCGCGTGCCGTTCCATTCGACCGAGGTGCACTTGGCCAGAATGGTGATCCCGCGCTCTTTTTCGAGATCGTTTGAATCCATTGCCCGTTCCTCAACCCGCTGGTTGTCGCGGAAAGTACCGGACTGGCGGAACAGCTGATCGACCAGCGTGGTCTTGCCGTGGTCAACGTGGGCGATGATGGCGATATTGCGCAGCGGCAGCGGGGCGGACATTCGTAAACTTCCTGACAGGGGAGGGGCGGCGCTTGCTGCACCGCAACATTGCGCGCGCCCCTAGCGCAAGCAGTGCGCGGCGGCAAGGGCGGGAGCAGGGCACCGCACTATTCGTTTGCCCAAAGGCTGAATCTGTGTTGCCTTGCGCTTCTAGCAAGCAGTGGGGAAGGGGACAGAACCATGCAGACCAGCGTTTCACAGATTTTGAGCAAGACCGGCGAGACCGTCCGAAGCCGCTTTGGCGGCCTGCTCGGCATCTGGGGCATCTACTTTGGCGCGCAGATCGTGCTATTCATCGTGCTAGGTGTCGCGATCGGGGCATCGGTCTTCGGGTCCATTGCCGCGGCCGGCCTTGGCGG
The DNA here is from genome assembly GCA_964628635.1 of uncultured Novosphingobium sp. Classification (GTDB taxonomy): domain Bacteria; phylum Pseudomonadota; class Alphaproteobacteria; order Sphingomonadales; family Sphingomonadaceae; genus Novosphingobium. The sequence goes on from CAZVMC010000139.1 coordinate 625, forward strand.
CGCGGAAGGGGCGAGTGCCGGGATGGGGCTTGGGGCCGGAATGATCCTGATGCTGATCCTCGCCTATCTGGCGATCCTGCTGATTGCCGTGGCGCAATCGAGTTCGCTGATCGCCTTTGCCTCTCCCTTGCAAAAGCTGTCGCTGGGCGATGCGCTAAACACCGGTATCCGCAGCGCCTTGCCGATGCTGGGTGTGATGGTGCTGCTGCTGATCGCCTATTTCATCTGCGCTTTGGTTTTCGGACTGATCGTAGGGCTGATCGGCGCGGTCAGCTCAACTTTGTCAGGCTTGCTTGCAATTCTGCTAATCCCGGTTGCCATTTACGTGATGTGCCGGATCTGCACGATCAATGCCGTGGTTGCGGTTGATCGCGTGGGCAATCCGATTACCGCGATACAGCGCGGCTGGGCTCAGACGGGGCGCAACGTTCTGCCGATCCTGGGCGTCGTCGTGATCTTCGTAATTGCTATGATTGTGGTCGGGGGATTGCTGTTTCTGCCGATGTTTACCTCGATGATGTCAGCCGCGGCCAGCGGGGCTCCGCCCAGCTTTGGCGGCATGGGGCTGACCATGCTGGGGTTTTTCGCGTTCTCGATCCTGATGTCGATAATCAGCGCCGCGCTGTTCTCGGTAATTCATGCCGAAGTGAGCGACGTTTCGCCAACGAC
>CAZVMC010000139.1:1393-5578 GCA_964628635.1 uncultured Novosphingobium sp.
GCCAGTTGCAACAACAACAATTGGCGGCGGCTTGCGCCCAGCACGCGCAGGATCACGTTGTCATAGGTCCGGCTGGCCCGCGCGGCGGCGATCGCGCCCAGCAGCACAGCGATCCCGGCCAGCACCGCCACCGATGCTGCAGCGAGCACTGCGGTGCTGACCTGCCGCAGCAAATCGCGCGCCTGGGTCAGCACGCCGCCAACCTCGATCACCGAGCTGGAGGGGAAACTCTTGACCAGCGCGCGCAATAGCTCGCCGCTGCGCTCGTTTCCTGGCAGGTCGATTGTCGCGGCCAAATTGTGCGGCGCATCGCTGAGCGCGTTGGGGCTGAACACCAGTACATAGTTGAAGCCGAGCGAATCCCAGTCGATCCGGCGGAAGCTGGCGATGGTGGCGGTCCGCTCCACGCCCAACACGCCGATGGTGATCCGGTCACCCAACTTGAGTTCGAGGGCATCGCCCAGTCGCTCGTCAACCGAAACCAGCGGCTCGCCGGTGTAGCCTTTGGGCCACCATTTGCCTGCGGTCAGGCTGTTGCCCTCCGGCAGTTCTTCCGAATAGGTCAGCCCGCGCTCGCCGCGCAGCGCCCAGGCGCCGTCGGGGATTTCCTTGAGATCGGCGACCCGCACCATGAAGTCGCGGGGGCCATAGGCCAGCACGGCGCCGCGCAGCGCTGGAACAGTCCGCACCACCGTCTGCGGAGCGACCCGCTGGGCGGTAGCGATGAAATCCGCCGCGCGGTCCTTCGGCACGTCGAGCACGAAGAAATCGGGGGCTTTCTGCGGCACGCGCGCGGCGATATTGGCATCGAGGCTGGTCTGCACCGCCGCTAGCAGCACGAAGGCCGATAGGCCAAAGCCGAGTGCAGTCACCAGCGCGCCGGTCTGCGCACCGGGGCGGTGCAGATTGGCGAGTGCGGTTCGCAGCAGCGGACCCTTAGGGCGGGGGAGCTTCGCGGCGAGATGCCGGATCGCCCAGCCGAGCGCACCCAACAATGCCAGCAGTCCGGCCGCTCCGGCCAGGAAAGTGGCAGTGACCGAAATTTGCGCGGCGGTCAGCAGCGCCAGCGCAACGATCAGCGCAAGTCCAATACTCACCGGCTTGGCAGCATGGCGCCAGACACCGGTCAGCGGGGTCACCCGCGCGCGCATCAAAGCCATCGCCGGGAAACCGCGCGCAGCTATCAGCGGCGGGGCGGCAAAGATCAGCGCGATCAGTAGGCCATAAGCAGCCGCGATGGCCAGCGCCCCCGGATCGAATACAAAGCCTGCCTCGACCGGCAGCAGATCGCCCAGCGCCTTGCCCAGCAGCGGCATGACCAGCAGCCCGGCAGTCAGCCCGGCCACGATCCCGACTCCGGCAGCGAAGAGCACCTGCAGCAGATAGATCCGCGCGATGTCCTGACTGCCCGCGCCGAGCACTTTGAGCGTGGCGATGCTGCCGCGCCGCGCCTCAAGGTAGGAGGAAACCCCACCACCGATACCGATCCCGGCGATCACCAGTGCGGCCAGGCCGACCAGCACGAGAAATTCGCCCATCCGCTCAACAAATCGCTCAGCTCCGGGCGCGGCGCGTTCGCGGGTGCGCACTTCGAACCCGCTGGAAGGAAACGCCTGCTTCAGCCGCTCAGCAAGGTCCTTGGTGTCGCCTGGCTTAGCGAGAGCGATGCGGTATTTGCTCCGGTACATCGCACCGGGGCTGGTCAAACCGGCCTTGGCGGGAAAATCGGCGCTGACCAGCACTGGCGGGCCCAGCGCAAAGCCTTCGCCCAGCCGGTCGGGCTCCACGTCTATAATTCCGCCGACTTTTACCGTCTGCGTGCCAATCGCAAAGCTGTCACCGGGCTTCAGTCCCAACCGCTCGACCGCGCCGGGCGCCAGCCAGGCGAGCCCCGGCGGGGGTGCGCCGACCGTGCGGCCATCCTGCAGCTTCATCGCGCCGACCAGTGGCCAGTTGGCTTCCACCGCCTTGAGTTCGACCGGGGCGGCCAGATCGCCAGCGCGGGCCATGGCCTGCAGCCGCGTGCCGCCCGATACCTTGCCCAGCCGCGCAAAGGCCGCGCGTTCCGCCTCAGTCGCCGGGCGCTGCCACATCGAGACCTCGATGTCGCCGCCCAGGATCAGCCGTCCGCGGGTTGAGAGCTCGCGCTCAATCGCGTCGGTCAGCGTGCCAATCGCCGCCAGCGCGCCAACGCCGAGAAACAGGCAGACCAGCAGCAGCCGCAGGCCTTTGAACCGCGCTGACAGGTCGCGGCGGGCGATGGTCCAGGCGGTGCGCCAGGGGAGAACTCCCCACTCGCTTGCGGGAGGGCTTGTTGTATGGTTGATCAAAGGCCCTCCCCTAACCCCTTTCCACGAGCGGGAGGGGAACCATCACTCACAATCACCCCGTCCGCCAGCGTAATCACCCGCTCACAGCGTTCCGCCAACGCCGGGTCGTGAGTGATGATCACCAGCGTCGCGCCGGTCTCCGCGCGGCGAGCAAAGAGCAGGTCGACGATCGTCTCTCCGGTCGCGTGATCGAGGTTCCCGGTCGGTTCATCGGCAAAGACCAGTGCGGGGCGCGGGGCCAGCGCGCGGGCAATGGCCACGCGTTGTTGCTCGCCTCCGGAAAGCTGGGCGGGGTAGTGGTTCAGCCGGTGGCCCAGGCCGACCGCGATCAGCTCGGCCTCGGCGCGGGCAGCGGCATCAGGCATCCCGGCCAGTTCCATCGGGGTGGCGACGTTCTCCAGCGCGGTCATGGTCGGCAGCAAGTGGAAGGCCTGCAGCACGATCCCGATCCGACCGCGCCGGGCGGCGGCCAGCGCGTCCTCGTCCATTGCGGCAAAGTCTTCGCCGGCGACGGTCAGCTTGCCGCCGCTCGCGCGTTCAAGCCCCGAAAGCACCGCCATTAGCGAACTCTTGCCCGAGCCTGATGGCCCGAGCAGCGCCAGCGTCTGGCCGTGCGGCACCGACAGGTCGATCCCGCGCAAGATCGCCACGGCGCTCTCGCCGGAACCAAGGGTGAGGGTAAGCTGCTGGGCGCTGATCGCCGGTATGGGGCTTGTCACGGGGCGGGGAAGGCCTAGCTGGAGGAGGAACCAAGGAGTTGCTCGATGAAATGGAAATTGCCGATGCGGGTTGCAACCCCCTTGCTGCTGGCTTTTGTGCTGGTTGGCTGCGGGCAGGACAAGACCTCGGCGCCCGCGCCAGAACCAAGCGCCGCTGCGGCGGAGCTGCCAGTGGTCGGTGCGGAGGTGAAGATCCTGGCCCTGGGGGACAGCCTGTTTACCGGATATGGACTGGATAATGGCCAGAGCTATCCGGCGCAGTTGGAAGCAGCCTTGCGTGCGCGCGGGATCAATGCCCGGATCGCCAATGCCGGGGTTTCGGGCGATACCTCGGCAGGCGGGGCGCAGCGCCTGAAATTCGCGCTGGATGGCCAGCCGTCGCCGCCCGCCATGGTACTGATCTCATTGGGCGGGAACGATATGCTGCGCGGCCTGCCGCCTGCGCAGACCCGCGCCAACCTCGATGCGATCCTGACCGAGCTGGGCCAACGCAAGATCAAGGCGGTGCTGCTGGGCATGCTCGCCGCGCCCAATCTCGGCGCGGATTATGCCGGGCAGTTCAATCCAATCTACCCGGCACTGGCCAAAAAGCATGGAGCCACGTTGGTGCCGTTCTTCCTCCAGCCCTTGGTCGAAAAGCCGGAGCTGGTGCAGGCTGACCGGATTCACCCGACCAAGGCGGGGATCGATGCGCTCGTCGGCGCGACGGTTGCGCAGGTGGCCGGGGCGGTGCCGAAGCTACCCTAGCTCAACCTCTCCACGCTGCCATCCACCACCCGCCAGACGGCGGCTTCGCTTGCGATGTCGGCAAAGGGCGCGAGCTCGGTCCCAGTCAGCCAGACCTGCGCAGAGCCACTACCCAGTCGTTCGAACAGCGCGGCGCGGCGCAGGGGATCGAGGTGTGCGGCAACTTCATCCAGCAGCAAGAGGCGCGGGCGCTCACTCCCCAGCAGACCGGCATGGGCCAGCACGATCGCGATCAGCATCGCCTTCTGCTCGCCGGTCGAGCATTCCGCTGCGGGCATCGCCTTGCCCGCCATTGTCACCGCCAGCTCATCACGGTGCGGACCGATCAGCGTGCGCTGCGCAGCGCGGTCGCGAGGGCGGGCAGATTTGAGCGAAGCGGCAAGTTCCTC
>CAZVMC010000140.1:0-5570 GCA_964628635.1 uncultured Novosphingobium sp.
AGTACCAGGGCACCAACCTGTTCCGGATAGCGAACAGCCACTTGCTGTGCGATCAGTCCACCGTATGAATGACCCAAGATGGCGACGCTGCCGTTGCCGGCGAGACGAACGACGAGTTCGCCCACATCGCTTACATGTTGGTTGAAGGTCGGTGCCAAGCCATCCTCCGGTGACGCGCCGAACCCTCTTAGATCGGGGCAGATCACCAGCTTGCCCCCCACGAGCGGTTCGAACTTCGCCCAGGATCGCGAAGATCCTCCCCATCCATGCAACAAGATCGTGCAGGCCCATTGGCTCGACCGCCGGTCCGCCCGTGAATCAATGCGGAACTCCAAGCCGCCGAAGCAATCGTCGGTACCGAATGCAGCCGCCCTGCCGTCGACAATGCGGCCCAGATCGGGGTGGCGGGGTTCGCGATCCATCACCGGAGGATAAGCCGCTACCAGCGGATCGCGCCAATACCTTCACCGCGCGTTTGATACCGCTGTGTTATCGAATTCACCGGTTATGGTATTTTTTCCGATCACCCTCCTTGGGTAGGCTGCAACGGAACATAGCAAGAGGCGATAACATCGCTTCGATCAGGAGGGGATCATGAGAAAGCGCGCATCCAGGATCGGGATTTTAACGTCTTCGGCGATCGGTCTGGCAATGGCGATGCCGGCTTTCGCCCAATCGGCGTCAGGTAATGCCGACGAGACCGAGATCACTGTGACAGGATCCAGGATCAAGAGCCCGAATGATACGTCGGCACAGCCCGTAACTGCGATTGCTGGTGCTCAACTTCAGGAGAGCGGCGCGGTTACTGTTGCCGATGCAATCAATGAATTGCCGCAATTCGGCAATGCTTTCGGCGGTCAGAACCAGGACATCAACACGGCCAATGCCGGGTTCAACATCGGCACGGAATTGATCAATCTGCGTAATCTGGGTGCGCAGCGGACGCTCGTGCTCGTCAACGGACGACGTCATGTTGCTGGCGACCCAGGCACAAGCGCGGTCGACCTGAATTCCATCCCGGCAGGCATGATAGACCGGATTGATGTCGTCACCGGTGCGAATTCGTCAGTTTACGGTGCCGATGCTGTTTCGGGCGTCGTCAACATCATCCTCAAAGATCGGTTTGAGGGCACCGATCTCAATCTGCGTGGCGGGATCACGACCGAAGGTGATGGTCGCGAAATCGGGGCCTCGATCACCCACGGCGGCAGGATAGGAGATCGGACGAGATATCTGGCCGCGATCGAATATTCCGACCGCAATCCGATATTCGGTCGCGACCGTTCCTGGGTTCTGGGCGACGGTTCGACCAATTCGTTTGGCTTCTCGACGGGCTCTGCTGCCGTCGAGAGCGGTCCGTTCACGACCAATGTCGGGGCCTTCGTGATTACGCCGCGCGGGACCATTCCCTGGACTACGGCTTCGGTCGGACCTGACTACCGATATCAACGGGTGTTCGATCGCAACCTGCAAACGGCCAATCGCCGTCTTGTCGCATCGGCCAAGCTGGATTTCGAGCTTTCCGACACCGTGAATCTGTTCTGGGAGGGCAGCTTCGCGAAGACCAAGGCACAGGTCGACTTCGAGCCACAGTTCTTCTTCTTCCGCTCGATCAACGCTGCGCAGTTCGATTTGCCGCCTGTACCGACTTCAAATCCGTTCCTGGCTCCATTCCTGGCATCGGTTGGAGCGACAACGTTGATCCAGGGCACCGGTACAACGCGCCGTCTGGCCCAGTATGGATCGCGCTTTGCCAAGGTTGATCGCGACCTATATCGCACGGCGATCGGTTTGAACGGCGAGGTCGGCCAGTTCGACTTCGAAGCCTACTACCAGTATGGACGCGTTCAATCGACCCAGGAAGATGGACCGTCGATCGACCGGAACCGGATGGCCGCAGCTCTGAACAATTGTGCAACGGGTAATGGCGTATACGGCCTTGCCGGTGTCAATTATCAGGCCTTGGGCTGCGTGCCGTTCAACCCCTTTGGCAACGGAAACCTCAGCCAGGCATTCATCGACTATACCCTGATCAAGGACGTCAAATCGACCATCACCAATGATCAGCATGTCGTATCGGCCTATCTTTCGGGCGATCTCTTCAAGCTCATGGGATCGGATCTGAAGGCTGTGCTGGGTGCCGAACACCGCAGCGAGAATACCAGCACGCGGGTGCATCCCTCGCTGCAGGACCGCTCGAACGGGATCCGGCAGATCGCGGCCACGCAGGGCAGCACCAGCGTTACCGAGGTATTCGGTGAGCTACGGCTCCCGATGCTGGACGACAAGCTCGAGATTGGAGGGGCCGCGCGTTATTCCGATTACAGCACCGTCGGCGGCCAGTTCACCTGGAATGTCAGCGGGTCTTACCAACCGGTGCCCTTCATTCGGCTGCGCGCATCCTACGGCGAGGCAATCCGCGCTCCGAACGTCAACGAGCTTTTCTCGGCAGTCAGCGACACGACCGGGACCCTGCGCGATCCTTGTGCCAATGATTTCAACAATAATGGCCTTGCCGATGCAGGCGTGACTGTGCCTGTGCTCTGCACCTCGCAACTCGGCGCAGCCTATGTGATCACCGAGGACCCTTCGACCGGTTCGGTACTGCGTTTCCGCCGCGGCGGTAACAGTGCATTGCGACCCGAGAATGCGAAGACCTTCACTGTTGGTGGCGTCTTCTCGTTTCCGTCGGTTGCGGGACTCAATCTCTCAGTCGACTACTACAGCATCAAACTCACCGACGTGATCGGCTCTCTCGTACCGTCCACCGTGGTGGCCCAGTGCTACGGCACAAATCCCAACTCGGCGTTATTCTGTCCGCTGATCAGTCGCTCGCCGGGCGGGCAATTGCTTGCTGTTAACACCCAGATCTTCAATGTTGCCAGCGAAGATGTGCAGGGGCTGGACGTCCAGATAAGGGTCGCCGGTGAAATTGGCCCTGGCCGGGCAAGTTTCTCGGCAAATTATGCACATCTCTTCAAGCGAACCCGTACAGACTTCGCCGGGGTCGCGCCGACCGTGCTGACCGGGCGGATCGACGCACCGCGCGACCAGTTCAATGCGACAGTGATATACAAGGTCGGTTCGGTCGAGATCGGGTATACAGGCCGCGTCCTGGGCTCGGCATTGAAGGGAACAAGCGCGGCCAACCTGGCCGATCCAAACAACCGCATTCCGACCTACTGGTACCATGATCTGCGCCTGTCTTTTGCGGTAAATGATCTCTTCACGTTCGACGTGGGAGCCAAGAACCTTGGCAACAAAGCACCGCCGATAATCAGTGAGTTCTCAAATTCAGGACTGGTAGGCAGTGGAGGCATTACCGCGGGCGGTATCTATGATGTCCGCGGTCGTTTCTTATATGCCCAATTCGGGGTACGCTTCTAACCACTTTCGGGGGCGCGCGGGATGGCCGGTCGGATCATCATGATCGGTCATCCCGTTGCAGGAGTGAAGCTGCCGCAATTGTTCAATGCCAGATTTATGCAATTGGGCATCGATGCCCGGGTTGATACGCTTGATGTCAGACCCGCTCAATTGAAAAAGCTTCTAGCTGAATTCCGTGCGGATGGGGGCTTGGCGGGGATCATTTCGACCACTCCGCACAAGATCGCCCTGGCCGCCTTCGCAGACCGTCTGGGCGCAACTGGTGCCAGAACCGGCCTGGCCAACGCGCTGCGCCGCGGCGCCGATGGCAAGATTGAAGGCGACATGTTCGATGGGCATGCTTTCCGCCGGTGCCTGACAGATCTTGCCATCCCGCTTGCGGGACTGGTGGTGGCCATCATCGGCTTCGGAGCGGCGGGGCGAACCTGTGCGACAGAGGCCCTGCACCTGGGGGCAGCCCAGATATTCGTCTATGACCAAGATCCTGCCATCATGGCCGATGCAGTCAAAAGCGGCTTTGCTCGATGGGATCCCGGAGCCGGAACTGCGGGGCGGATCGACGTTTTGGTGAATGCAGCTTCGGCCCCGCTGGCAGAGGACTATGTCCGGCGACTCTGCATTGCCCAGGAGGACAGAGCATTTACCGTGATGGACCTGGTAGCGCGTGATCTAACAGATGAAATGTTGGCACTTTCCAGCTGCTATGATTGCAGATTCATCGATGGGTCCGGCTTTGCTGCCGCGCAATTTGGGGCAATCTGGCGCTTCCTCGTTGAGCAGGAGGCGGTCGACGGCGCGCTGGCTCCAACCTGAAGGGTCTAGATCGGAGCAGTCTGGTGCGAGCGGCGTGGTTGCAGGATCGGGCGGTCAAATCGGCAGGGCTGTTGTTGCCTTGATCTCAGAAAGCGCGACAGTTGAATTGATTTCCTGGACACCGGGAAGGCGGGACAGCTTCTCGAAGAAGAAGCGTTCGTAGGCTTCGATATCCTCTGTGACGATACGGAGCAGAAAATCCACAACCCCCATCATCACAAAGCATTCAAGCACCTCCTCGAAGTCTGAAATGGCAGCGGTGAATTCGTCGAGGTTGGCGCGGCCATGGGCGTTGAGCTTGACCTGGGCAAAGATCTGGGCGTTGAGGCCAACCTTGTGTCGATCGACCAGCGCAACCTTGCGAGTGATGATTCCTTCTCTTTCCAGCCTGTCGACCCTGCGCCAGCAGGGGGAGGGCGACAAGCCTACCAGCTCGGCCAAAGCAGCCATTGAAAGACCGGCGTCAAGCTGAAGCAGGCGCAGGATGCGTCGCTCGTAGGGGTCGAGTTCCGAAGAAGAAAGTTTGCGCATAAAGCCACATCTGGGGTGATTCTGATCGGATTAGATCGCCAAATGTGCGCAGAAAGGCAAGTTCGTCCTTAAGGTTTCGGTAAAATCCTTCTTCTTAGAAAGCGACAGCAAACCAGCGCCAATGCCCAAGCCCCTTTCTGCCGTTCACGCCAGCCAGTGCCTGCAAACCGCAAGGTTACCGCAGCCTGCCTTGGCGGCCTGATCGCCAATGCTCTTGCTAGTCACTGCAGAACATGCGCTGGGCTTGCTCTCACGCGTCGTGGGCCTGATCGAGCAACAGGGATCGATTCCGTTGTCGCTCAGCTTGGAGTGCAATGGCGATGCCATGCGGCTGCGAATTGAGCTGGCCGGCTGGAGCGAGGCTCGGCTGACAACGCTTGTCGCCAGGGTCGAAGGGCTGGTTGGTATACGGAATGTAGCGCTTCAGGCAGAAGGCTGACGACTTTCCATCCAACCAGTCTGCAATTGGAGGCATCGGGCGGGGTAAAGGCTGAACAGTCCCTCGCCTAATCTAAGGCGCGGCGGAGCGTGACACGGCCCTGGCCCTCTCCGGCTCGCCAGTCGAAGCGTAAAATTGCTCCAAGGAACTGATCTGTGCACTGGCCGCCAGCCAGTGCCTTGAGCATTGGCCGCGCGGTGTGCGGTTGAATTCTGTCAGCCTCGGCAGTGTGAATACGCCGCTGATCGAAGACTTCGCAGCCTCGATGGGCGCTGAGACCATGCGATTTGCACACAATACAGTCGGTCGCGACGGCACCTGTTCCGAAATCGCGGCGGTCATCGTCTGTCCGTCGTCAGAACATTCGGCACAACTCGCGGCTTAGATTAGCGGAGTGCGG
>CAZVMC010000141.1:0-5557 GCA_964628635.1 uncultured Novosphingobium sp.
AGCACTATGTTGACATCGTAGGGGTCGCAAGTTCAATCCTTGCTACGCCCACCATCGCAAAAGGCCCCGGAATTCCGGGGCCTTTTTCGTTAACAGCGACAGATAGTTCTATTTGCCCTGCCAGTTTGGCTTCCGTTTCTCTGCAAAGGCCGCTGCCCCTTCGCGGGCGTCCTGGCTGGTGAAAACCGCCATGGTGTAGCCGTTCTGCTTGTCCCACATTTCGGCTTCGGTCCATTCATGCGAATTGCGGATGATCGCTTTTGAAGCAGCCAGCGCAAGCGGTCCGTTCTCAACGATCTTGCGGGCCAGCTCCTTGGCCGCTTCAAGCGAGGGTCCGTCCACCACACGGTTGATGAAGCCGAGATCGTAAGCCCGTGCGGCATCGATGAAATCGCCCGTCAAGGCCAGTTCCATCGCGATTCGCGGCGGGATCTGGCGGGGCAGCTTGATCAATCCGCCGGCTGCTGCGGCAAGCCCGCGTTTCACTTCGGGAATGCCGAACTTTGCGCCGGAATTGGCCACGATTAAATCGCAGCTCAGCGCCAGTTCGCAGCCACCCGCCAGCGCATAGCCATCGACCGCAGCGATGAGTGGCTTGTTTGGGGTCCATTGCGACAAACCGCCAAACCCGCGTCCCTCGATCGAGGGTGTTTCACCGCGCAGAAAGCCCTTGAGGTCCATCCCCGAACAAAAGGTTCCCCCCGCACCGGTCAGGATCGCGCAGCGCAGATCGGCTTCGGCATCAAGGCGATCCATCGCCGCCGAGATCCCCAGCGCTGCCGCCCGGTTCATCGCATTCTTGGCTTCGGGGCGGTTGATCGTGACGATCAGAATGCCGTCTTCGACTTCGGTCAGGACTTCAGGGGTCTCGCTCATGATTTGATCCTCTCGGGTAACGTTTAACCGAACGGTTAAGCTGCCCCGGCGACGAGGTCCAGCCCTTACTTGCGCGCACTCAATCGTCTGCTAAGGGAACGACGCAATTTCTCCCCGGAAAGACCCAAAAGCGATGGCAAAGATCAAGGTAGCGAACCCGGTCGTCGAAATCGACGGCGACGAAATGACTCGGATCATCTGGCAGTGGATCCGCGAACGGCTGATCCTGCCCTACCTCGATATCGACCTCAAATATTACGACCTCTCAGTCGAGATGCGCGATGAGACCAATGACAAGATCACGGTCGATTGCGCCAATGCGATCAAGCAGTACGGCGTCGGCGTGAAGTGCGCCACGATCACGCCCGATGAAGCGCGCGTTGAAGAATTCAAGCTCAAGAAGATGTGGAAGTCGCCCAACGGCACGATCCGCAACATTCTGGGCGGCGTCGTCTTCCGCGAACCGATCGTGATGCAGAACGTCCCCCGGCTGATCCCGGGCTGGACCGATCCGATCGTGGTCGGCCGCCACGCTTTCGGCGATCAGTACAAGGCCACCGACACCCTCATCCCCGGCCCCGGTACGCTGCGGCTGGTGTTCAACGGCGATGACGGGCAGGATATCGATCTGGAAGTGTTCAAGTTCCCCAGCTCGGGCGTCGCGATGGCGATGTACAATCTGGACGATTCGATCCGCGATTTCGCCCGCGCCAGCTTCAACTACGGCCTCGGCCTCGGTTGGCCGGTGTACCTCAGCACCAAGAACACCATCCTCAAGGCCTATGATGGGCGGTTCAAGGATTTGTTCCAGGAAGTGTTCGACAGCGAAGGCTTTGCCGAGAAGTTCAAGGCCGCAGGGATTGTCTATGAGCACCGCCTGATCGACGACATGGTCGCCTCGGCGCTCAAGTGGTCGGGCAAGTTCGTCTGGGCCTGCAAGAACTACGACGGCGACGTGCAGTCGGACCAGGTCGCCCAGGGCTTCGGCTCGCTGGGCCTGATGACCTCGGTGCTGATGACCCCGGACGGCAAGACCGTGGAGGCCGAAGCCGCCCACGGCACCGTCACCCGCCACTACCGCCAGCACCAGCAAGGCAAGCAGACGTCGACCAACCCGATTGCGTCGATCTTCGCCTGGACCCGCGGGCTGATCTATCGCGGCAAGTTCGACGGCACACCCGACGTGGTACGCTTTGCAGAAACGCTCGAGAAGGTCTGCATCGACACCGTTGAAAGCGGCAAGATGACCAAGGACCTCGCAATCCTGATCGGACCGGACCAGCCCTGGCTGACCACCGAAGGCTTCTTCGAGGCAATCGTCGACAACCTCGAAGCCGAGATGAAGAACTGGGGCTAAGTTTTTGGCGCGAGGGGTGATCTGACCCGCTCGCGCCGCACCCCCAGCCCGATCATTCGCCCCGGTATCCGCCGGAGCAGAGCAAATCGGTTTAGCAGCCGCACTGGCCAGGGCGGGCGCGTGAAGTTCGCGCCGGGGCGCAGCACCGCGCCAATGATACGTTCTTGCGCAAATCTTTGGCCCGCTTGGGTCACTCGCGTCGGCCAGCCGCGCCGCGCTTCGACTCTGGACAAAAGTCCATCAACATTTGCTCCATTGCGCAAGGGCTCGGCCAGAGCATTGGCGGCTGCGACAGCGTCCTGAATCGCCAGGTTGATCCCAATCCCGCCAATCGGCGACATTGCATGGGCAGCATCGCCGATCGCCAGCAAGCCTGGCCGATGCCAGCGTTCAAGCCGGTCCAGCTTGACCGTCAGCAGATGCATCTGTTCCATGCGGGTCAGCACATCATCGAGTGGCCCGAGGATCGGCGCGACTGCCTCGATCCGTGTTCGCATCGCGGCAATCCCTTCGGCCCGCAGCCGCTCACCCGAACCCTTGGCGAAAACATAGGCGCATTGCCAATAGTCGCCCCGGTCAATCAGCGCCATTAGCGTGCCGGGTGCGACCACACCGCGCAGGGCCTCACCGCCGTCGTTTGGCTTGGGCACTCGGAACCAGAACACATCGATTGGCGCACCAAGATCAGTCACCGGCAGCCACCGATCGCGCCTGACGATTGAGCTGCGCCCATCGGCGGCAATCACCAGTCGTCGCGCCCGCAGCGGCTGCCCGTCTGCCAGCACTACCCCGACTATCCGGCCCTGCTCTTCGATCAGGCGCTCGACGTCAGCGTTCATCGCGAGCGTAAAGGCCGGGAATGCCGCTGCCTCATTGCGCAGAAAATCCAGAAAGTCCCACTGCGGCATGATCGCGATGAACGGCGCGCGGACTGGCAGGTGGCGCAGATCGCCCAGTACCACCTCTGCTCCAGCAATGGTCCCGCGCGCCTCATAGAGCCGATTGTGCGGGCGCTGGAGGAACCGAACCAGCATGCCAAGCTGATCCAGGATCTCCATGGTAGAAGGGTGCACGGTGTCACCGCGAAAATCGCGCAGGAAATCGCCGTGCTTTTCCAGCACCAGCGTCGACACCCCTGCCCGTGCAAAGAGCAGGCCAGCGAGCATTCCCGCCGGCCCGCCGCCGACAATGATTACGTCCGGCTCGGTCATGGGGTGACATTTGCGCGCAAGATGGCCTAGCTGCAAGCATGGCCGGTCCGACGAACCTTGACCCCACTTCCGCACTGGGTGACGCGCTGGTGATTCTTGGCGCTGCGGGGATCGTCATTCCGCTGTTCGCGCGGTTCCGGATTACCCCGGTAATCGGTTTCATCCTCGTCGGCCTGTTGGTTGGTCCATTCGCACTTGGGGGCATGGTCGCCGATGTCCCTTGGTTGTCCTACATCACCATCAGCGCACCGGACCGGCTCGCGCCCTTTGCCGAATTCGGGATCGTGCTGCTCCTCTTTTCGATCGGACTTGAGCTTTCGTTCGAACGACTCTGGAAGATGCGGCGAACGATCTTCCGGATCGGCGCGATGGAGCTGTTCGGCGGGGGCGCGCTGATCGGTCTGGTGCTGATGGCGCTGGGCAATTCGCCGGGCACAGCATTGGCGCTGGGACTGGCGCTGGCACTCTCCTCGACCGCCCTGGTGCTGCGGATCGCCGATACCCGCACGCCCGTGGGCCGTGCCGCCCTAGGCACTCTGCTGTTCGAAGACATCGCGCTTGTGCCGATCATCTTCCTCCTTGGCGCAATGGGCCGGGGTGAATCGACGCAAACCTGGGGGGGCTTTTTCACCACTCTGGGCCTGGGTTCTATTGTGGTGATAGCGCTTCTGGCCGTCGGTCGCCGCATCTTGCCACTGCTGTTCGCACAGGCCGCACGGACCAAAAGCCCCGAGCTGTTCATGGCCGCCAGCCTGCTGGTGGTGATCGCCGCCTCGCTGGTAACTGGGGCAGTCGGCCTTTCCCCGATCGTCGGTGCACTAGTCGCGGGGCTGCTGATCGCCGAGACGGAGTACCACGGCGAGGTTGAGGCAATGCTCAATCCGTTCAAGGGTCTCGCCCTCGGTGTGTTCCTCCTCACAGTGGGGATGAGCATCGACCTGGCCTTCGTTTGGGAACGTCTGGGTGAAATCCTGCTCGCTACGGCGCTGGTGTTGGTCGCCAAAGCGCTGGTCACGGGCTGGCTGCTGCGCGCGCACGGGTTCCGCACGGCGACGGCAACCGAGGCCGGGATATTGCTCGCCAGTCCGTCGGAAACGACGCTGATCGTGCTGTCTGCTGCATTGGCAGCTGGGCTGATCCACGCCGAAGCCGCGCAATTTTGGCAAGTGGCGACAGCCTTTGGGCTAACAATCACGCCGCTGCTGGCGGTTTTCGGGCGCTGGCTGGCGCGGCGGGTCGATCATGCCGGGGCGATGCGCACATTCACGGACGATGACGACCGCAAGCGCGCATTGATCATTGGCGGCGGCCGGGTCGGCCGGCTGGTGGCTGAGATGTTGACCGTGCACGGCAAGCCTTACCTGATCGTCGATGCCGACGCCGATCAAGTCCGCGAAGTTCGCGCCGAGGGGTTCAAGGCCGAGTTCGGCGATGCCGAGCGCGCCGACGCTCTTGCCCGCTTCGCTCCAGGTGAGGCAACGGCGGTGATCCTGACCATGGGCGTGCCAGTGCTGGCTCAGCGGTTGGTCCGTCAACTGCGCCGGGACTATCCCGACCTGCCGATTATTGCCCGCGCCCGCGACGCGACCCATGCCGCCGCGCTCTACCGCGCCGGGGCAAGCCATGCCGTACCCGAGACGCTCGAAGCTTCGCTCCAGCTGTCTGAAGCAGTGCTGGTCGATATCGGTGTGCCAATGGGCCCGGTCATCGCGAGCATCCACGAGAAGCGCGACGAATTCCGTGCGCTGATCATGGAAGAAGGGGATTTGGACGAGAAGCCCAGACTAAAGAGTTCGGGGCTGCGGGAGCGATCCGACTAACCCGCCAGCGCGGCCTTTACTGCCGCAATCGCCTCCGCCGCCTTGTCCCCATCCGGTCCGCCGCCCTGCGCCATGTCGGGCCGCCCGCCGCCGCCCTTGCCGCCGAGTGCTTCCACACCGGCACGGACCAGGTCGACCGCGCTAACCCTGCCGGTAAGATCATCGGTAACGGCAGCCGCGATGCTGGCCTTACCTTCGTTGACTGCCACGGCGACCGCCACGCCCGAACCCATCCGTGCCTTGGCCTGATCGAGCAAGCCGCGCAGTTCCTTGGGATCGAGCCCGTCGAGCAC
>CAZVMC010000142.1:0-5416 GCA_964628635.1 uncultured Novosphingobium sp.
AACTCAACACCACCCCGCTGATCGACGTGCTGCTGGTGCTGCTGATCCTGTTCGTAATAACCATTCCCGCGGCTACCCACTCGCTCGAACTTGACCTTCCACAGTCAAAGGAAGGACCACCGATCGATGCGGGGAGCAATAAGGTGGTCGTCACCACCGAAGGTCAGGCGCTGTGGAACGGCGCGGCGGTCAGTGATGCCCAGCTGGCCGGACTGGTTTCTGCGACGACCCGCCTGCCGGTCGAGCCGACCTTGCTGTTCGAACCCGCCCCAGGCGCCAGCTATGATCGTGCGGCCAAGGTGGTACAGACGATCAAGGCCGCCGGGGCTAGCACAATCGGAATGACCGGCAACGAGCGCCACGCAGGGTTCGGCAAGCCCGCTAGCTAATCGCGCTCCGGCTCCGCATCAACGCGCATCGCCGCGGCGGCCAGCCCTTCGGCCTCGAACAGCAATTCGTCGTCGGCTGCGCCTTGCGGCATCGCTTCGCGCCCGATCATGGTCAGCACCGGCACTGCCAATGGGCTGACCCGATCGAGCTGCACATGGACGATGTCGCGTGCGGCCCGATCGAGCAGATCGCCAACCCGCGCGACATCGGTCAACCGCGCGCGGGCATCGGCCCAGGCGGCTTCGAGCAACAGGTGATCGGGCTCGTACTTGCGTAACACATCGTAGATCAGATCGGTTGAAAAAGTCACCTGCCGACCGGTCTTACGTTTGCCCGGCTGCTGCCGCTCTACCAGGCCCGAGATCACCGCGACTTCGCGGAAGGCGCGGCGCAGCAAGTAGGAATCCTGCACCCATTCGACAAATTCATGCGCCAGAATATCAGGCGATAGCAGGTCAGCGGGGCGCTTCACCGCGCGCAAACCCCAAACTGCCAAGCTGTAGTCATTGGCGACAAAGCCAAGAGGCCCCAGCCCGCGCTCTTCCATCCGCCGGGTGATCAACATCCCGAGCGACTGGTTGGCGGGCCAACCAGCAAAGGTGTAATAGGCAGTGTAGTGCTTTTGCTGGTGCGGGAAGCTTTCAACCAGCAGCTTGCCCGGCTCGGGCAGGGCCGAGCGCCAATCCTGCACCTCCAGCCATTCGCGGACATCGTCTGGAAACCGCCCCCAACCCGCCCGATCGGCGATCAAGGCCTGGACCCGCTCGGACAGGTGCGTGGTCAGTGGCATCCGCGCGCCCATATAGCTGGGTATCGTCGCCGATTTCCTCGCCGCGCGCACTACCAGCTCGCCGTCGCGCATCGCTTCGACTTCCAGATCGAGCCCGGCGAAGCGGAACGTTTTGCCGGGTGCGAGGCTGGCGGCGAAGCTTTCCTCCACCCGCCCAAGCGACCGGCCGTTGCGGAACCGCACTTCGACCATCTCGCTATCGATGATGATCCCGGCATTGAGCCGAAACCGCGCCGCGTGTTCGGGATGGGTCAGCCGCCAAAGTCCATCCTTGCCGCGCACAATCCGCTGGAACCGGTCATAGGCCTTGAGCGCATATCCGCCGGTCGCGACGAAGCCCAGCACCCGCTCCCAGGTATCCGCGTCGATCCAGCTATAGGCAAAGGACGAGTGCACTTCGCCCAGCAGCGCAGCGCCGTCGAATGGCCCAGCGCAGGCGCGCGCCAGCACGTGCTGCGCCAGTACGTCGAGCCCGCCGGGGCGGAACGCCTCGCCGTCGCGCTGTCCCTCGGCCACGGCCTGCTGCGCGGCCAAGGCCTCGAGAAATTCAAACCGGTTGCCGGGGACCAGCAGCGCGCGGCTTGCTGCGTCGAGCCGGTGATTGGCGCGCCCGATGCGCTGCATCAGCCGCGATGAGCCCTTGGGCGCGCCCATTTGCACCACCAGATCGACATTGCCCCAATCGACCCCCAGATCGAGACTGGCCGTGGCCACCAAGGCGCGCAGTTCGCCGCGCGCCATCGCGCCTTCCACCTTGCGCCGCGCCTCCTTGCTCAATGAGCCGTGGTGGATCCCGATCGGCAAATTGCCTTCATTGGCCTCCCACAACTTGGAAAAGATGAACTCGGCCAGAAAGCGGGTATTGGTGAAGACCAGCGTGGTGCGGTTCGCGCGGATCGCCTCGATCAGCTGCGGGATCGCCCAAGTCGCCGCGTGACCGCCCCAGGGTACCCGTTGATCGACCGGCAGCAATACCTCAAGCTCGGGCTGCGCACCGGATTCACCATTGACCAACTCGACCGTGTCCAATTCTCCCCACGGTGCCAGCCAACCACGATAGAGATCGGGATCGGCAAGCGTGGCAGAAAGCGCGGCGCGGCGCATCCCTGGCGCGATCGCCTGCAACCGAGTCAGCGCCAGCGCGAGCAGATCGCCGCGCTTGCCGGTGGCGAAGGCGTGGACCTCATCGATTACCACCCGCTGAAGGCTGGCGAACATCGTCTCAGCCTCGGGATAGCTCAGCAGCAGATGCAGGGATTCGGGCGTGGTCAGCAGCACATGCGGCGGCCGTGCGCGCTGGCGGGCCTTGCGCTCTGCCGGGGTGTCGCCGCTGCGGGTCTCGACCCGGACCGGCAGACCCAGCTCCTCCACCGGGGCCATCAGGTTGCGTTGAACATCGTGCGCCAGCGCCTTCAGTGGCGAGACGTAGAGCGTGTGTAAGCCTTCAG
This sequence comes from uncultured Novosphingobium sp., assembly GCA_964628635.1. Taxonomy (GTDB): domain Bacteria; phylum Pseudomonadota; class Alphaproteobacteria; order Sphingomonadales; family Sphingomonadaceae; genus Novosphingobium. The sequence goes on from CAZVMC010000142.1 coordinate 2,629, forward strand.
GAGGTGCCGCGCCCTTGAGCCTTTCCGATGAGAACGCGGCCAAGGTCGGCAGGAACCCGGCAAGCGTCTTCCCCGCCCCGGTATCCGCGACAAGCAGTGCATGCTTCTCGGCATCATCGGCCGCCAGCATATCGAGCTGATGCGAGCGAACGCGCCAATCGCGCGCCGCGAACCAGCCAGCCAATGTTTCGGGAATGGGGGAAGCGTCCATCACCGCCATAGTGCGGGTACCGGGCATTGGGGGCAAGCCTTGCTGGCAGGGCAGCTCAGTGCCATCAGTTCGTGCGATGCAGTTCGATGGCCTTCTCGATACCCGCGCGCTTGAGGGCGTGGCCCTCGCGCTCGCGCTAGGCCTGCTTGTCGGAGTGCAACGCGGCTGGGTGCAGCGTGAGGCCGCACCCGGATCGCGCTTTGCCGGAATCCGCACCTTCGGTCTGCTTGGGCTGACCGGGGGATTGGCCGGGGCTCTGCAGGCCGATGCCGTCGCGCTTTCAGCCGTGATCCTTGCCGCCTCGGCCGCCTTGATCGTGCTCGGCTATTGGCGCGCGACCGCCCGCGGACCGTCGATCAGCGGGACCGCGAGCATTGCCGGACTGCTGACACTGGCCAGCGGCTTCATGGCAGGACGCGGCGAGTTCGCGCTCGCTTCGGCGGCGACCGGGATCATGGTGCTGGTACTCTCGCTCCGCACCCGCCTGCACGGTTGGCTGCGCTCGCTGGACGAGGACGAAGTCCTGGCGATCGCCCGCTTTGCGCTGATCGCGCTGGTGATCCTGCCGCTGCTGCCCAACGATCCGTTCGGCCCGCTCGATGCCTGGCGGCCGCGGCAATTGTGGCTGGTGGTGGTGCTGGTCTCGGGCTTTTCGTTTCTCGGCTATTTCGCCGCGCAGCACCTTGGCCCGTCGCGCGGGATTCTGGCCACCGCGGCCGCCGGATCGATGGTCTCCTCCACTGCGGTCACCGCCGCTCTGGCTGGCAAATTGCGCGACGGCGCCGGGGATGCGGCAGTTCTCAACGGCGGGATCGCGCTGGCTTCGGCCACAATGTTCTTGCGCGTCACCCTGCTCTGCGCCGCACTCGCGCCATTTGCCTTGCGGACCTTTGCGACGCTCGCTGCGCCGGGTTTGCTGACCAGCCTGGCCGCAACCGTCCTGATCCTGCGCCACCGCGGCCACGGCACAGCGGGCCCGACCGACGGCATCGCGCTGCGTAACCCCTTCGCGCTTGGCCCGGCCCTGGTGCTGATGGCCTTGACCATGCTGCTGACCCTGGCCGCGCGCTGGGTGCTGGCGCGCTATGGTGATGCGGGCCTTGCCACGGTGCTGGCGATTTCGGGCACGGTCGATGTCGATTCGGCGATCATCACCATGGGTAATCTGCCCGCTGGCACGCTGACCGCAGAGGTCGCGGGGCTGGTGCTCTTGCCGCCAGTCTTGCTCAACACCCTGTTCAAGACCGGGACTGCAATCGCGCTGGCCGGCTGGCGCAAGGCCTGGCCCGGCGCAGCAGCACTGCTTGCAAGCGCCGCTGCTTGCGGATGCGCCTTGGTTTTCGTCCTTTAGTGACCCGCCTGCGGTCCGCGCTCCAGCCCTGACGCTGCCAGCTGGGCATCTATCTCGGCCAGCAAGCGATCAAGCCCGGCCTGATCGTCGCTTTCCGCACGTGCAACGAGCACGTCTTGCGTATTCGAAGCCCGCAGCAGCCACCAGCCGTCGGCGGTTGAAACGCGGACCCCGTCGATCCCATCGACATCCGCGCCCGTCGCCGCCAGTCGCTCACGCACCTCGTCGATCACCGCGAACTTGCGCGACTCATCGACCTGAAACCGCAGTTCTGGCGTGTTGACCAGGGCCGGCATTTCGCCGCGCAGCTGCGTCACCGACTTTCCCAACCGCGCCGAGGCCGCGATCAGCCGCACGGCTGCGTAAAGTGCGTCGTCAAATCCGTAATAGTCGTGCGCGAAGAACACGTGGCCGCTCATTTCGCCGGCCAGCGGCGAACCAGTTTCCTTCATTTTGGACTTAACCAGGCTGTGCCCGGTCTTCCACATCAAGGGCTTCCCGCCGTGCGCCGCGACATGGTCAAACAGCGCGCGGCTGGCCTTCACATCGGCGATAATCGTTGCACCCGGCTGCATCCGCAGCAGATCTTCGGCGTAGATCATCAAGAGCTGATCGCCCCAGACCACCCGGCCCTGCCCGTCGATCGCCCCGATCCGGTCGCCATCGCCATCGAAGGCCACTCCGAAATCGAGGTTCTTGGCCGCGACCAGCGCCTTGAGATCGGCCAGATTCTTTTCCTCAGTCGGGTCCGGATGATGGTTCGGGAAAGCCCCGTCGACTTCGGTGTAGAGCGTATGATGGATGCCGGGCAATTTCGCGACGAGCAGTTCGAGTGCGGGGCCGGCCGCGCCATTCCCAGCGTCCCAGCCGATCTTGAGATCCTTGAGGCTGGCGAGATCGATCCCGGCGAGGCCTTGCACCAACCGGTCGACATAGGCCCCCAGCACTTCGCGGACCTCATTGGTCCCGCTCCCCTGCTCCCAATCCCCGGTCTGGGCCATGGTGCCGAGCTGCTGGATATCGGCGCCGAAGAAGGGCCGCCCGAAAAATACCATCTTGAAGCCATTGTAATCGGCGGGATTGTGGCTGCCAGTTATCTGAATGCCGCCCTGCACATCTTCGGCTGAGGCCTCGGCATAATAGAGCATCGGGGTTGGCCCCATGCCGATCCGCACGGCATCACATCCGCTGTCATTGAGCCCGCGCACCAGTGCGGCTTCCAGCAT
>CAZVMC010000143.1:0-5372 GCA_964628635.1 uncultured Novosphingobium sp.
GGCTCGGCACACCGCTGTGGTTCTGGCTGAGCTTCTTCGGCATCGTCATCGCGCTGACCGCCTTCGATCTCGGTATCCTGCACAAGGAAGACCGCGAGATGGGGATCGCCGAATCGCTCAAGCTGACCGCCTTCTACATCGCCATCGCCATGGCCTTCGGGGTCTGGGTGTGGCTGCAGAAGGGCGCCGATCTGGGGATGAAGTACTACACCGGCTTCTTCATCGAGAAGGCGCTGTCGATCGACAATGTCTTCGTGATCAGCCTGATCTTCACCTTCTTCGCGATCCCGGCCAAGTACCAGTACCGCGCCCTGCTGTGGGGCATCATCGCGGTGATCGTGCTGCGCGGGATCATGATCGCGGCCGGCGCGGCCCTGGTCGAGCAGGCCTATTGGGTGCTCTACATCTTCGCCGCCTTCCTGATCTTCACCGGGATCAAGATGTTCTTCGCCGGGGATCACGATCCCGATATCGCCAAGAACCCGGTGGTGCGCTGGATTTCCACCCACATGCGGGTGACCAAGGAGCTGCACAACCAGCACTTCTTCGTGAAGGTGCCGGATGAGAAGACCGGCAAGCTGGTCCGCGCCGCGACCCCGCTGTTCCTCGCGCTGGTGGTGATCAACCTCGCAGACCTGGTCTTCGCGGTCGATTCGGTGCCGGCGATCTTCGCCATCACCACCGATACCTTCATCGTCTACACCAGCAATATCATGGCGATCCTTGGCCTGCGCGCGCTCTACTTCGCGCTCTCGGCGATGATCCACCGGTTCTACTACTTGAAGTATGCGCTGGCCGCCGTGCTGGTGTTTATCGGCAGCAAGATCTTCATCGCCGACTTCCTGCTGGGCGGTGAGAAGTTTCCGCCGGTGCTCAGTCTCGGTGTCACCGCCGGGCTGATCGCGGCGGGGGTGCTCTACTCGCTCTGGGCGACGCGCCACGGCGAGGATGCCGCGCCCCAGTTGCCGCATGATGAAATCCGGCCCTGAGTTTTCAATCACCAACCACAACCAATGGAGAGACTACCATGAAAGCACTGACTCTGACCGCTGCAGCCGCCCTCGGCGCGCTAGCGATCACGGCCGCCGTTCCGGCCGAGGCCAAGCCCGCACGCGGCGGCGCAACTTGCCAGCGGCTGAGCGAAGCCCAGCTCAATGCGCAGTTCGCCAACTTTAACGCGGCCTGGGCGACCAAGAATCCGGATACCGTGACCAAGCTGTTTGATGACGATGCGGTGCTGCTCGCCACCGTGGCGGCGCGTCCGCGCACCACCCCGGCCGATGTGCGTGACTACTTCGTCAAGTTCCTGATGGGCAGCCCGGTGGGCAAAATTGATAGCTCGACCTTCAAGGGCGGCTGCAACTGGGCTTTCCGCGCTGGCACCTGGACGGTCACGCTGACCGACGCCACCACTGGCGTGAAGACCGACGTCAAGGCTCGCTACACCTTCCTCTACCAGTTCGAGGACGGCAAGTGGCGGATCGAGCACCTGCACTCGTCGGTGCTTCCGGCCAATCCCTAATTCTGGCGGATGACGTTCAAGAACGCATCCCCATAAGCCTCAAGCTTGCGCGATCCGACTCCGCTAACCTCGCCCAACTGGGCCAGGGTAGCGGGTCGGGTCGTCGCCATTTCACGCAGCGTGGCATCGTGGAAGATCACATAGGGCGGCAGGCCCGCCTCCTGTGCCAGTTCGCGGCGCAGTTCGCGCAGCGCTTCGAACAGCGGATTGCCGACCGGGTTGACTGCGGCATTGCGTTGCTTTCGGCCGCGCCGCTCCGACTTTGGCGTCAGCGCGATCAGCACCGCCGCTTCGCCCTTGAGGATTGCCTTGGCATCGCCGCCCAGCATTAACCCGCCGTGCTCGGTCGGCAGCAAACTGCCACGGGCCTGCAGCGCGCGCGAAAGCGGCCGCAAGTGATGCGCCTCCTCTGTGTCAACGATCCCGAACACGCTCAGCCGGTCATGCCCGCGCGCGGTCACGCGCTCGTCGCTCTGGCCCAGCAGCACCTTCTCGATATGGCCGAAGCCAAACGACTGCCCGGTGCGATAGACCGCCGATAGCAGCTTCTGCGCCAGCGTAGTCACATCCGCCACGCCCGGCGCGTCAAGACAGTTGTCACAGTTGCCGCAAGTCTCGGGCGGGTCCTCGCCGAAGTGGCGGAGCAAATGCGCGCGGCGGCACCCGGCGCTCTCGACCAGTTGCGCCAGCGCGCCCAGCCGCGCGCGTTCATCGGGGCGGCGCGCTTCTTCCAACTCCTCGATCCGCTGCCGGGCCAGCGCGAAGTCACCCGCCGCCCAGAGCAGCACCGCCACCGCATCGTCGCCATCGCGGCCCGCGCGGCCGGTTTCCTGATAGTAGCTCTCGATCGATTTCGGCACCCCGGCATGGGCAACAAAGCGCACGTCGGGCTTGTCGATCCCCATCCCGAAAGCCACGGTTGCGACGATCACCATGTCCTCGCTAGCCACAAACGCCGCCTGATTGGCGGCGCGGGTCTGCGGATCGAGCCCGGCGTGGTAGGGCAGCACCGCCCGCCCGGTCATCGCTGCCAGCTTCTCGGCGATATCCTCCACCTTCTTGCGGGTCGGGGCATAGACGATTCCCGGCCCTGGCTGCTCGGCCATGATCGTGGCGAGCTGGCGGGTCGTGGTTTCGCGGTGGCGGACGATGTAGCGGATGTTGGGCCGGTCGAACCCGGCGACGATCAGCCCGTCCTCGGGGATGCCCAGCTGGGTCAGCACATCGGCGCGGGTGCGGCGATCGGCGGTGGCCGTTAGCGCCAGCCGCGGGACATCCGGGAAGGCGTCCATCAAGGGGCGCAGCAGGCGGTAGTCGGGGCGGAAGTCGTGGCCCCATTCGGAGACGCAATGCGCTTCGTCGATGGCGAAGAGGCAGAGCGGGGCGGTGGAGAGCAGCTCGCGGAAGTGGCTTTGGCTCGCCCGCTCGGGCGCGACGTAGAGCAGGTCGAGTTCGCCTGCACGGAACCGGTCGATGGTCTCCTCGCGGTCGGCATCGGCGCTGGTCAGCGTCGCCGCGCGGATGCCGTTGGCGCGGGCTGAGCGCAGCTGGTCGTGCATCAGCGCGATCAAGGGGGAGATCACCACGCAGGTCCCCGGCAGCATCACCGCCGGCAGTTGATAGGTCAGCGACTTGCCCGCGCCCGTCGGCATGATCGCCAGCGTCGATTGCGCGGCGAGCACGCGGTCGAGCACCTGCTCCTGCACACCCCGAAACGCGGTGAACCCAAAGGTTGCGTGGAGTTGGTCGAGGCGGTCGGGTGCGGTCACTGGCATGCGCCTAGCGGCAGCTCCGGCAAAGCGGAAGGCTCAGCGCTGCGCTCTCTCCACAACGGCTTCTTCGGCGGCGGTGAAGGCGCTGCGCCCGGTTGGGGCATCGGGCGCGACGGCGCTGGTGAAATAGGCAATGCCTTTGCCTGTCCAGGGATCCCACCACAGACCGCTCTTGAGACCATAAGCGTCGCCCGAGTGGCCGAAGCGCATGCCGCCATCACCAAACAGATCGTCGCGGCAGCCGGGACGGTCCGCACCAATTCGTTGGACGGCAAGGCCATAGCCGCAGAAGAACCCGCCCGCCGCGCCGCCTTCGTCCAGGCCGTTCGCACCGTCCAGCTCCCACACCGGCTTGGCCAGCCGCGCAAAGGACCGTCGGGACAGGAACCCGCGCCCACCATTCGCCAGCATCTGGCCGATCCGGGCCAGATCGCGCATCGAGATTCGGAGGCCCCCCTGCGGCGAAAAGAGTGCGCCGTTTTCACCCAGCTTGTAGGCGGAAAGGTCGCAGCTGGTCCCATCGCCCAGATAGACCGGGCAGGCGGGCGGCTGTCCTTTGAGGTCATCACGCGCCACCTCGCCGCTCGCCCGGTAGAGCACCACGGCGCGTTTGAATGCGTCGGCTGAACAGCCCGCGCCCCAGTTGAAGCAGGCGTCCAGTCTCAGCGGCCTCAGCACCAGCCGGCTCATCGCCACATCGAAGCGCTCGCCGGTAACGCGCTCGATCACCGATCCGATCACCGGGAAGTTGAGGTTGGTGTAGTGGAACCAGTCGCTCCCCGGCGAGTGGTCCTTGTCCCACACGCGCGGATCGGCCAGCCGGTCCCGCAGCGTCACCCCCAGCGGGATCAGGTAAAGCTCACCGCCGTCGATCAGGCTGGAGCGGTGCGAAAGCAGCATCGCCAGCGTGATCGGCTGGTCGGGAAAGGCCGGGTTGCGCAGCTTGTAACCAAGGTAGTCCGAGACATCGCGGTCCAGATCGAGCTTCCCCGCATCGACCAGCCGCATCACCCCCAGCGCGGTGACCAGCTTGGAGATCGAGGCAACCCGCACCGGATCGTCGGCGGTCACCGCGCGGGCGGTGCTGCGGTCAGCCAGTCCCTCGGCCAGGACCGGAGTGATCGTCGCGCGGTCAAAGCGCACGGCAACAGTGGCGGGGGCCGGCTGCGCCGCAGCGGTCACCGGGGCGAGCAGCAGCAAGGCCGAACAAAGCGACGCTTTCATGCAAGCAGGTTAGCCAAGTGCTGCTATATGTCGAGCCAACAAGGCAAACCGGGGCCACACCGATGCGCAAAACACCGATCCTCGCCGCTCTCCTCCTCGCCCTCACCGTTCCAGCACTCGCCAACGATAGCGAGGCGGCGATCGGCGTTGGGGGCCTCGCGCTCACCCAGAACGCCGCGATCTCGATGGACAGCGAAGATCTTTACATCTCCGCGCAAGAGGTGCGGGTCAAATACCGCTTTACCAACCGCTCGGCCAAGGACCTGACGCTGACGGTCAGCTTCCCGGTGCCATCTATTCCGGGGAGCGATGCCGAACTCTATGGCTATACCGGCATCCCCGATCTCGAGCGGCTGAAGTTCCGCACCACGGTGGATGGCAAGCCGGTGACGCTGGGATCGGTGCGGCGGGCGGAGATCAAGGGCAAGGACGTGACCCAGCGCATCGCCGCGCTCGGCTGGCCGATCGACTGGTTCGGCGGCTCTGGTGAGGTGCCGGCATTCGTCGCCAGCCTGACCGCCGCCCAGCGCGCCGCATACCTCAAGGAAGGCTTGCTCCGCCGCGATCCGGAGGGAGGGGCCGAGCTCTGGCCGGCCTGGTCGCTGGTCACCCACATCACCCGCCAGCAGACCTTCCCGGCAGGCAAGACGGTTGAAGTCACCCACCGCTATGAACCGCTGATCGGCGGCTCGGTCGGCGGCGGGCTCGACCGGCAATTCCGCAGCGAGCCCTGGTTCGCCCAGACCCGCGCCAAATACTGCATCGACAACGCCTTCCTTGCCGCCTTCGATCGCAAACTGGCCGAGAACAAGCGCCGCAATCCCGATATGATGGGCTATTCGGAAACCTGGATC
>CAZVMC010000144.1:0-5279 GCA_964628635.1 uncultured Novosphingobium sp.
TCGGGGCGGTATCTCTGGCTGCTGGCGCGCGAGGCGACGCCTTCGCCGGAGAAGGTCGAGGCGCTCTATGCCCGGGCGCGGGCGCTGGGCTATGACACCACCCTGCTGCGGCGCACGCAGCAGCCTTGAGAGTACATGATAAATCCTCGCCTTGAGGCGAGGTGTCAGCCGAAGGCTGACGGAGTGGTGCGGGAAAAGCCCGCGGTAGCGCGCTGGCTGCTGCCGCAGCCATTTTCTCACCAATCCGTCCGCTGCGCGGCCACCTCGCCTCAAGGCGAGGATCTCGGGCAGACATTTCCCGCTGCGACTTAGCTAAAGAACCGCTGCTTCCAGAAGAACGTACCCGTCACCGGCTCGCCCGACGCATTGGTGGCGGGCTTGAAGCGCAGGCGCTCCATGGCCAGGCGGCAGACGATCGCGTCGCTTTCGGGAAAGCCGCTGCCGGAATAGACCGAGCATGCCACGGCCCGTCCAGCCGGGCTGACGGTGAGCTTCACGATCACAGATTTGCCAATCCGCGCTTCGCGACCGCCAGGCGGGATCGGAAAGTCACTGGCGTTGTTAATCGCGCCGCCGATGTGCACCGGCTTGGTCGGGGCGCCGCCGCCCGTCCCTGAGCCCGAACCGCCCGCGCCGGTCCCGCTGCCTTGCCGCCCAGCCCCGGTGCCATCGCCTGCATCGCGCGCGCCGGAGGTGACTGCCGAGCCGCTGCTCGAGGCGCGCGGGGCGGGTGACGGGGTGGCGATCGCCAGCTTGGGCTTGGGCGCGGTGACTTCCTTGGGCAGCGCCTTCTTGCCCGCCGCACCCTCGTCGCCAGCCGCTTTGGGAGCGGGCTTGGGCGGTGGAGGTGGTGGGGGCGGCGGGGTTTCCACTGTGACCGAGAAGGTTGACAGCACCGTGCGGGTCGCGGTCTCGATCGCGCCCGGCGCAAAGGCGCGGATCAGCCCGAGCACGGCCACGACATGAATCAACGCTACCAGCGCGAACACGCCAATCTTTCGCCAATTGCGGACCTGATCGGATTCCCCATCCATACCGCGATGTTACACTCCGATTGGCGCGGGGCAAGCACTCGGCTAGGGCGGTCGGGAAGCAGGGGGGAAAAGTGAGCGAACAGCCGGTAACAGTCGATTCTCCGCAGGCCTTTTTCGAGAAGCGCGATCCGCGCTGGGGGGATCGCTAGGCCATGACGCGCAGCAGCCTCGATAACCTGCCCTATGGCGGCGATCTGTTCGGCGAGCTCCATCTGGCCGAAAGCACCCCCCCACCCGAGCAGCGCGAGAGCCTGTTCTCCGGTCTCGCGATCTGCGCGGTCGCTTCGGCGGCGGCGGCCTGGCTTTCGGAGCATTACGGCTTCCCGATCATCTTGCTGGGCCTGCTGGTCGGCCTGTCGCTCAACTTCATTTCAGCGATTCCCAGCACTCACCGCGGGCTCGATTTCGCCTCGCGCACCTGCTTGCGGTTCGGGATCGTGGTGCTGGGATTTCAGGTGACATTTGGCCAGATTGCCGCGCTGGGCATCCTGCCGTTCGCGGCGCTCGCGGTGGTCCTGGCCCTAACTTTCGCTGCCGGGATTGCCGGGGCGCGGCTGGGCGGACAATCGCGCTTTGCCGGCATTCTGGCGGGCGGGGCGACCGCGATCTGCGGGGCATCGGCGGCGCTGGCGCTCTATGGCGTGATCGGCAAGGACCGGCTGAGCCAGGCCCAGTTCGCGATGACGCTGGTGGTGGTCAGCCTGGCCAGCGCTTTTGCCATGTCGGTCTATCCGATTCTCGCGGGCTATCTGGCTTTGACCGACCGGCAATCCGGGTTTCTGATCGGGGCATCGATCCACGATGTCGCCCAAGCAATTGGCGGCGGCTATGCCGTGTCGGATGCGGCAGGGAGCTATGCCACGATCGTCAAACTGGCCCGGGTCGCGCTGCTCGCCCCGGTTGTGGCGCTGGTCACACTGTGGATCGGGCAAGCCGGTGAGGACGCCAACGAGGTTGGGGGACGGCCTTTGTGGCGGCGGCTGGCCATGCCGTGGTTCATTGTCGCCTTCCTCGGCACAGTGGCGCTTAACAGTGTGATCGCGATGCCCGAGCAACTGACCCACTGGGCGCTGACTGGATCGAAGGCGCTGCTGCTGCTTGCGGTCACCGCCACCGCCATGCGCAGCCGGATGGACCTGCTGCTGGAAATGGGCTGGCGCGCCACCGTGCCAGTGATCGCGGCAACATTGGCAAGCTTTGCGGCGGCTCTGGGGTTCGTGGTGCTGCTGCTTTAAATCACGAAATCCAAAATCGCTGGCATCTGCCGCCGGTTGCGGCTGGTGACCATCCGTTCGTGCAACGTGCCGATCTGCGCCGAGCCGGTCTTGACGAACAGAAACGGAAAGATCCCGTGGATCAAACAGGCAAAGCCGCCGAGGATCATCCGGATCCCGAAGCCCGAGGCCATCGCGAGGTGTTCAGCATAGGTCTCGTCAACCGAGGCGGGGTGTTCGGTGAACAGCTTGGTGAGGCTCATGCGGCTTGGCTCCCTGTTTCCGCAAGGCTATGACATCACAGGTGCAATTTCATCACCTATTATCTGGCTAGTTTCGCAAATTCCGCATATTCTATCCCAATGAATGAGCTCTCAATGCAAATCGATACCATCGACTGGGCAATCCTCGGCGTGCTCCAGCGCGATGCGTCGCTCTCGGTCGCCGAAGTTGGCGAGCGGGTTGGCCTTTCCAGCAATGCCTGCTGGCGGCGGATCAAGCGGCTTGAGGAAAACGGCGTGATCGCGCGGCGGGTGGCGCTGGTCGATGCCGAAAAAATCGGCCTCGCCACCACCGTCTTCGTCGCAATCAAGACCCAGCGCCACGATCCCGAATGGCTCGAAGCCTTCGCGCGCGGTATCGCGACCATCGAGGAAGTAGCCGAATGCCACCGCATGGCGGGCGATGTCGATTACCTGCTTAAGCTGACCGTGCGCGATATCGCGCACTACGACCGGATCTACCGCAAGCTGATCGCGGCGGTGCCCGATCTGGCAGATGTTTCATCGAGCTTTTCGATGGAGAAGCTCAAGGCGACGACGGTGCTGGCTAGGCCGTGAACCAAGGCCGCTGAAATCAAAGCCCAGACCCCGTTCGCATCGAGCGAAGTCGAGATGCCGTGCGAAGTGTCTCGACTTCGCTCGACACGAACGGAGGTGGTTTGGTCGGGTTAGTTCGTTGCACTACTTCGCCAGCACCCACTCGAACACTTCGGGCAATCGCCTGGCCCAGGCATTCTCCTCATGTTCGGCACCCGGATAGACCGTACTGCGAAAATCGCGCCCCTCGCTCCAGCCTTTGGCCGCCACCGCCGCGGCGATATCGGCCTGATAGGGCGGGTAATGCGCATCGAGCGTGCCGGTACCGATATCGAGCCACAGCCTGCGTCCGTTCGCGGGACCCAGCTGGTCGACAAACCACGCCCGGTTGAGCGCTTGCCGATCGGGATCAGCCGCGCCGACTTCGCCCGGCATGATCAACGGCCAATGGGTAGAGACGCAGGCGGCGCGGCCGTAGACATCGGGACGCGCCACGAATGCCCAGCAGCTCATCAGCCCGCCCATGCTCGATCCCGCGATGGCAGTGTCGGCCGGGCCGGGTCGGGTGCGAAACGCGGCATCGACCCAGGCCTTGAGCGGGCCAGCCAGCCAATCGAGGTAGGCCTGCGAGATGATCGGCCCGCCTGCCAGTTTGTCCATCTCGGCGCGCAGCTTGGCGGGAGCGAAATCATAGGCCAGTCTCGGCAGGTATTGCCGGTAGCGCGCGTCGCCCGGCGCCCAGATGCCGACGATAATGTGCGGCTCGACCTTGCCGCTGGCTATAGCCGCGAGCATCGCCTTGTCTGCCGCCCAGACCTTGTTGAAGTTGCTGTCGGCCAGCCGGAACAGGTTGTGCCCGTCGTGCATGTAAAGCACCGGGTAGCTTTTGCTCCCTCGGCCATAGCCCGGCGGCAGCCAGATCGTCAGCCGCTGATTGGGCAGCCCGGCAGCGGAGACATTCTCATAATCGAGCAAGCGCCCGGTATCTTTCGCCATCACCGCCGAACTCCCCACCAGCGCGAGCAGCGCGGCGAGTAAGCGCAGCAGCCTCACTTAACCCGCCGGAACCGCACCGCCGCACCGCCGCCGGGGGCCAGCCGCAGGGTCATCCTTCCGGCGGAGTTGACCGCCTGCTGCTCGATCACGATCGAATGCCGCGCCGCAGTGCGGTAATCGGCATCGGCCCCGTCGCGATAGATTTCGGCGACATATTTCTTGCCAGGGGTAAGGAAGGCGAGATCGAAGCTGACCGTGCGTTCCTGCTCGTCACCCACCGCGCCCAGATACCAGTCCTCGGCCCCGCGCTGCTTGCGGGCGATCGTCACATAGTCACCGATCTCCCCGTTCAGCACCCGCGTTTCCGACCAGTCGGTCGGCACATCGCGGATGAATTTGAACGGGCCGGGATACTTTGCATAGTTTTCCGGCGTATCGGCCGCCATTTGGATCGGCGAGTAGATCACCACATAGAGCGCGAGCTGCTTGGCGATGGTTGAGAGGATATCGCTATCCTCCGACCCCTTGAGGCTGAGCACGCCGGGGGTGAAATCCATCGGTCCTTCGAGCATCCGGGTGAAGACGATGTTGGCCTCATGCTCAGGCGGGTTTTTGCCGCCGATCCAGGCGTTGTATTCCATCCCGCGCATCCCCTCGCGCGCGACCCAGTTGGGGTAGGTACGCTGGAGCCCGGTGCCTTTGACTGGTTCGTGACTGTCGAAGGCGACGCGGTATTTGTAAGCGGTTTCGGCGACACGGACGAAGTGATTGGTCATCCACTGGCCTTCGAGCCATTCGCGATATTTGGTGCCATCGGGATCAACCCGCTCAAGCTGGGCAGCATCAGTGACATAGCCGGTCTTGACCACCATCATCCCGTACTTCGCGGCAAAGGCGAAGCTGCGGTCCATCTGGTTGTCATAATGGGTTACCGCCCCGCCGGTTTCATGGTGGCCAACCAGCCGCACGCCCTTTTTCTTGGCGTAGGCGCTGAGCATGGCGATGTCGAAATCCTCGGTCGGGCGAGTGAAATCCATGTCCCAGCCGTTGCCGAACCAGTCGCCATCCCAGCCGTGGTTCCAGCCTTCGACCAGCACATTGGGGATGCCGTTGGCGGCGGCAAAATCGATATAGCGAATCACGCTGGCATTGGTCGCGCCGTGCTTGGGCCCGCGCGCCCACGACCATTCGCCCTTGATCATGTTCCACCACACGCC
>CAZVMC010000145.1:0-5269 GCA_964628635.1 uncultured Novosphingobium sp.
CCTCGCGAATCTCGAACAGCCACAGGTTCGGCGTCATCGCGCCGACGTCCATCACATGGCTGCCAAGGTTGAGCATGTGGTTGCAGATGCGGGTCAGCTCAGCGAACAGCACCCGCAGGTACTGCGCGCGCTGCGGGACCTCGAGGTTGAGCAGCTTCTCGATCGCGAGAACGTAGCTGTGCTCCATCCCCAGCGGCGAGCAGTAATCGAGCCGGTCGAAATAGGGCAGCGCCTGCAGATAGGTCTTGTGCTCGATCAGCTTTTCGGTGCCGCGATGGAGCAGCCCGACGTGGCAATCGATCCGCTCGATCACCTCGCCGTCAAGCTCCATCACCATGCGCAGCACGCCGTGCGCCGCGGGGTGCTGCGGGCCGAAGTTGATCGTGTAGTTGGCGATGGTCTCATCGCCGGTGGTGGGCGACTGTTCGAGCTGGAGGGTCATTTCTTTTCCCCCGAAGCATCTGGCGCCTTCTCATCACCCGGCAGCACGTAATCCGCGCCTTCCCACGGCGACATGAAATCGAACTGGCGCAGGTCCTGCGCGAGCTCAACCGGTTCATAGACCACACGCTTTTCCTCTTCGGAATAGCGCAATTCCTGATACCCGGTCAGCGGGAAGTCCTTGCGGAACGGGTGCCCTTCGAAGCCGTAATCGGTGAGGATCCGGCGCAAGTCGGTGTTGCCCGCGAAGATCACCCCGTACATGTCAAACACCTCACGCTCCAGCCAGCCGGCAACCGGCCAGAGGTGGGTGACAGTGGGGACCGGGGTATCCTCGGCGGCGCTGCACTTCACCAGCAGGCGCTGGTTCTTGGTCAGCGAAAGCAGCATATAGACCACTTCGAACCGTTCGGTCCGGTCGGGGTAATCGGCCCCGGCGATCTCCATCAGTTGCTGGAACTGATGCTCATCGCGCAGCACTTGGAGCGAAGCTGCGATGCTGCCGCGCGCAACGCGCAAGATCACTTCGCCATTGGCCTCGTGGACTTCGCCCAGCCCGGCAAGTGCGCCGGCATCCGGCTGCACGAACTTGGGAGCGGAATGGAGGACGACGCTCATTTGAGCACCAGCGAATTCATCGAACGCAGCGCCTCGGCCTCACGCGATTTGCAATCATCGCCGATGATCAGCACGCCCACAGACGACAATTCAGCACCGTTGCGCACGGCCAGAGTCCACTTGCAGGCGCCATCGTCGATCACCAGTGAACGGAAGGCCCGGTAGCCGCTGAATTCCACTTCCTGCACTTCGCCTTTCCGGCGATCCTCGTTCATCATGTTGGCGAAGAAATGATCCGCCCCGGCTGCGCCTGTGCTGTATTGCGAGCGGATCACCATCACAAAGGGCTGGGCTTGGAAATCGGTGCAGACCATGAAGGTCCCACGCACCGCCGCATGCTCGTCCGGACGGCGCGGCTTGGTGTCGACAATCCCCATCTCGCTGTACTTGCACGGCATATCCGTCTGCAAATCGCCTGCTTTGGAGACCGCCCGAGTAAAGCCGTCAGCACCAAGCCTTCCGGCATTCGTCTGCCGACTGGTGATACCGTTGGATTGCGCCAAGGCTTGGCCAGGCATTGCAATTGAAGCAAGGCATAGCAGTGCGGAAAGCTTGAAACTTGCCATGGTCACCCTCAGCCTCCCGCAAACTTGATCGAGGCGTAAAAGCGATCAATCGCCGCAGCCTGTTCGCTGGACGAAAGTTCAGCGCTTTCATCCGCGCCGCTGATCACCAGCAGGATTTTCGTGCGGCTGATCTCGACCACGCCGGTCTGCGCCACCACTTCTTCGCGGGTTTCGCGGTTCAGCCACGCGCGGCGGCCATCTATCGTCGACTCGGTCGCAACGCCTTGCTTGGTCGGATCGGTTTCGGCTTGCTCCAAAATTTGATCGAACAGGCTACCGGTCTGAACTTCACTTTCTGACGCTTCGATAATCCCCGCCAGAAAAACGACACCTTCGGTCAAACAGGCAATGCGCTGCCCCGCGGGAACCTGCAGCCGGCCCAGATCGCCCGGAGTCTGGCGCAGACGCTCGATTTCGGAAGCTGTGCACGGAGTCTCAGCCGAGAACGCCCGGTTAGGCGCTTCGGTGCGCAGCCACGTCCAGTCCGGCGTGGCCGCCATGGCGCTCGCTG
The DNA here is from genome assembly GCA_964628635.1 of uncultured Novosphingobium sp. GTDB lineage: Bacteria > Pseudomonadota > Alphaproteobacteria > Sphingomonadales > Sphingomonadaceae > Novosphingobium. The sequence continues at coordinate 2,137 of CAZVMC010000145.1, forward strand.
CTAGGCTCAGGCCCAGCGCAGCAACACATGTCCGGAACCGGATCACCGTTCGATTGTCCCGACGCGGCGGATCTTCCGCTGGAGCTGCATGACGCCATAGAGCAGCGCCTCGGCAGTAGGCGGGCAACCGGGGACATAGATGTCTACCGGCACGATCCGGTCGCAGCCGCGCACCACGCTATAGCTGTAGTGGTAATAGCCGCCGCCGTTCGCGCAGCTACCCATCGAGATCACGTACTTCGGGTCCGACATCTGGTCGTAGACCTTGCGCAGCGCCGGGGCCATCTTGTTGCACAGCGTGCCGGCCACGATCATCACGTCCGACTGGCGCGGGGACGCGCGCGGGGCGGCGCCGAAGCGCTCCATGTCGTAGCGCGGCATGTTGACGTGGATCATCTCGACCGCGCAGCAGGCGAGGCCGAAGGTCATCCACCACAGCGAACCGGTGCGCGCCCACTGGAACAGGTCCTCCGTGCTGGTGACGAGGAAGCCTTTGTCATTGATCTCACCGTTCAGGTCGTTGAAAAACGCCTGATCGGGAGGGGTCACGGCCGGGGTTAGCGGCTGGCCGGCGGAGTTCACCAGATTACTCATTCCCAATCCAGCGCCCCTTTCTTCCAGGCGTAGGCCAGGCCCACTGCCAGTTCGGCGAGAAAGATCATCATCGTGATCCAGCCCGGCCAACCAGTCAGATCAAGGCTGACAGCCCAGGGGAACAGGAAGGCCGCTTCCAGATCGAACACGATAAACAGAATCGCGACGAGGTAGAAGCGCACATCGAATTGGCTGCGCGGGTCTTCGAAGGCGGGAAAGCCGCATTCGTACTCGCTGAGCTTTTCGGCATTGGGATTATGCGCCCCGGTCAGCCGCGCGACGCCCATCGGCAAGAACACGAACAGGCTGGACAGCGCTAGCGCCACCCCCAGGAAGATCAGGATCGGCAGGTATTGCGACAGGTCTACCAAAGGTCTGACTCGGCTAAGGATGAACTTGCCCGCGCCCTAGTCCCGCCCATCGCGGCGCGCAAGCGGGGAAAGCCCGTGTTTCACGCCGCAACCGTGGATTGCAGCTATTTTTTGAGCTCGCGCGCCAAAGTCTTGTGCGTGGCTTTGCCATAAGGCGGCTTGAAGCCCGACAAACCGGCAACGTCCATCCCCACCTGCCGGTAAACCGCGCGGCCGTGGCTGAAGGTGCGGAATCCGTCGAGCCCGTGGTAGTTGCCCATCCCCGAAGGCCCGACCCCGCCGAATGGCAAGTCTTCCATTCCGTTGTGGAAGATCACGTCGTTGACAGTAACCCCGCCGGAAATGGTCCGGCTCAGCACCCTCTGCTCCTCAGCCTTATCCTGACCGAAGTAATACAGGCCCAGCGGGCGATCGTGCGCATTGACGTAGTCGATCGCTTCATCGATCGACTCATAGGTCATCACCGGCAGGATCGGCCCGAAAATCTCGTCCTGCATCACCTTCATGTCATCGTTGACGTTGCGCAGGATGGTGAGCGGCATCTTGTAACCGTTTGAAGCGGCAAAATCTTCACCGCCGGGATTGACCTCGATCAGTTCGGCTCCCTTAGCCTTGGCATCTGCCAGATACCCTTGCAGCCGCTCATAATTGCGGCCGTTGACCACCGAGGTGTAATCGTCGTTGCCAAGCAATGTCGGGTACATCGCCGAAACGCTGTTGCCGATCCCGCCGATCACTTCCTGTTCCTGATCCTTGGCCACCAGCAAGTAGTCCGGCGCGAGGCAGATTTGCCCCGCGTTCATCATCTTGCCCATCGCGATCCGATTGGCCGCCTTCTGCTTGTCGGCGCTTCGGCCAATAAAGGTCGGCGACTTGCCGCCAAGTTCCAGCGTAACCGGCACCAGATTGTCTGCCGCCGCGCGCATGATGTGCCGCCCGACCGAGGTCGCCCCGGTGAAGATCAGATGATCGAAAGCCAGCTTGCTGAAGGCTGTGCCAACTTCGACCCCGCCAGTGAAGACCGCTATTTCCTCTTCTGCGAAGTACTTGGGCACGGCCTCGGCAAAGACTTCGGACACGCGCTCGGTAAACTCGCTTGGCTTGATCATCGCCCGGTTACCCGCCGCGAGGATCCCCGCCATCGGGACCATTACCATGCCCACAGGGAAGTTCCACGGTGCGATCACCCCGACCACGCCCTTGGGCTGCCAGACCACCTCGGCCTTGGCCCCTAACAGACCGAGCGGGAACATCGGCTTGCGCTTTTCGTTGCGGCTCCAGGCTTCGAAATGTTTCTTTGCGTGCTTGAGCGCTCCAACCGACGGCATGATGTCGGTCATCAAGGTTTGCTCAGTGCTGCGATGGCCAAAATCGGCGCTCACCGCCTTGGCGAATTCGTCTTTATAGTCGATCAGCAGCGCGACTGCGCGATCGATCCGGTCGCGTCGGACCGATAGCGGCTCAGGCAAGGCCGCCGTGAAAGCGCTGCGCTGGCGTTGCAATACGGTGTTCATCTGCGCGATCGTAGCGTCTGACATTGTCCACTCCCGTTTGTCTTCGCTCTGCTGTTTCGCAATTTGCAGGCCTTGGCAAGCGGACGAATGGCTGTAACACATGCGGCAAAGCCGGGTGGATAGTCGACCGGCGCTGCAGATTGGGGGTCGATCCAATGTTCAAGTCACTGCGCGGCCTGTTCGCCGCAATCGCCTGCGTCCTTGCTCTGGCCGCCACACCGGCCTTTGCCAAAAACGTGATTGCCGATCTCGATGGGATCGCCAACCTGTTGCGGAGCAAGGGCAACAAGGTCGAAATCAAGGGCTCTGGCACCGAACGCTACATCTGGGTCGCCAATCCCAACGCCTATACCTATTCAATCGACGTGATGAGCTGCGATGAAGGCACGCAGAGGAACTGCAAATCGATCCAGTTCCATTCCGGCTTCACTGCCGAACGCACAATCACCAAGGACGCGCTCCACGAATACAACAAGGATCACCGCTTCGGCCGCGCCTTTCTGGACAACGAAGGGCAACCAGCGATCCAGTATGACATCAATCTGGCCGAAGGCGGCATTTCGGAAGCCTTGCTGCTCGACAATGTGGAGCTTTGGGAAGTGATGATCGAAATCTTCGGCGATTTCGTATTCGACAAACCATCGGGAAGCTGAG
>CAZVMC010000146.1:0-5268 GCA_964628635.1 uncultured Novosphingobium sp.
GCAATCGCGCCCTGGCCCGGAGCAGGGAGCCACTCCTGCACGTCCAGCGGATGCCCGGTTCCGGCCTGACCCAAGCGGTTCAGGCCAGCTTTGGCGAGCAACGTTGCATCGACTTCGCCCGCTGCCAGCTTCGCTAGCCGGGTCGCTACATTGCCGCGAAACATCACCACCTTGCAGTCAGGCCGCAGGTGCAGCAATTGCGCGGCGCGGCGCGGGGCGCTGGTGCCGACTGTCGCGCCTTGAGGCAGCGCGCGGATTCCGTCAAACCTACGTTCATCCTGAGCCTGTCGAAGGATCAGGACATCGCGCACGTCCTCACGCTCGAGCACAGCAGCGAAAGTGATCTCAGCTGGCCGCAAGGTCTCGACATCCTTGGCCGAGTGCACCGCAAAGTCGATCTCGCCCGCCAGCAGCCAGGCGTCGAGTTCCTTGGTCCATAGCGCCTTGCCGCCGATCTCGGCCAGCGGGCGGTCCTGAATCTTGTCGCCGCTGGCGGTGACGGGGACGATCTCAACCCGCTCCAGCGGCCAGCCATTCGCGGCGCAAAGCTTGGCGCGCGCTTCCTCGGCTTGTGCCATGGCGAGCGGCGAGCGGCGGGTGCCGAGGCGCAGGGGGCGGTCGGGGATGGGATCGGTCATGCGCGGCTTGTGCTAGAGCGCATTGTCTCTAAGGAAAAGCCGGGATGGCAATAGTCCTCGGAATTGAATCGTCTTGCGACGAGACGGCAGCGGCGCTGGTGGACAGCGAGCGGCGGATCATCGCCCAGCGGATCGCTTCGCAGGATGCAGCGCACGCGCCCTATGGCGGGGTGGTACCGGAAATCGCCGCGCGGGCCCATGTCGAGGTGCTCGCCCCCCTGATCGCGGCCGTGCTGGCGGATGCCGGAATGGAGCTTGGCGAGGTCGATGCGATTGCCGCCACTGCCGGTCCAGGGCTGATCGGCGGGGTGATGGTCGGGCTGGTGACCGCCAAGGCGCTGGCGATGGCCGGGGACAAGCCGCTGATCGCGGTCAACCATCTGGAGGGCCACGCGCTGTCACCGCGATTGGCAGATGCTACCTTGGAATTCCCCTACCTGCTGCTGTTGGTTTCGGGCGGACATTGCCAGTTGCTGCTGGTGCGCGGGGCGGGCCAATACCAGCGGCTGGCGACCACCATCGACGATGCGCTGGGCGAGGCATTCGACAAGACCGCCAAGGTGCTGGGGCTGGGCTTCCCCGGCGGCCCGGCAGTGGAGCGGCTAGCACGTGAGGGCGATCCCACAGCCGTGCCATTGCCGCGTCCCTTGCTGGGTAGTGCTGAGCCGCATTTCTCCTTCGCCGGTCTCAAGAGCGCGGTGCTGCGCGCCAAGCAGGCCGGGCTGCACAAGGATGCCGATATCGCAGCTGCATTTCAGCAGGCCGCGCTCGACTGCGTGCTTGATCGCACGCGGCGGGCGCTGGCCTATGCGGGCGAAGCCACCGCGCTGGTCGTCGCGGGCGGGGTGGCGGCCAATCAGACGATCCGGGCAGGACTGGAAGCCTTGGCTGGCGAACACAAGCTGCGCTTCGTCGCTCCGCCGCTGGCGCTTTGCACTGATAACGCCGCGATGATCGCCTGGGCGGGGCAGGAGCGGCTGGCGCTGGGCAATTTCCAGCCCGATCCGCTCGACTTCCCCGCGCGCCCGCGTTGGCCGCTCGATCCCTCTGCCGAACCGGTGCGCGGGGCGGGGGTGAAGGCATGATTGGCGTTATCGGCGCGGGGGCATGGGGTACGGCGCTGGCGCAGGCCCTAGCAGGCGACGGTTCGCAAGTGCTGCTCTGGGCGCGCGAGGCCGAGCTGGTGGAGGAGATCAACACCTTCCATACCAACAGCCTCTTCCTGCCAAGCGCGCGACTGGCCGAGACTATCGCGGCAACCGGCTCTCTGGCCGATCTGGCTGATTTGCCGGCTTTGCTGGTCGTCACCCCCGCGCAGCATCTCGCCCGGGTGCTTGCCGACCTTCCAGACAAGCCGCGCGATCTGGTGCTTTGCGCCAAGGGGATCGAAGCAGGGACGGGCCGTCTGATGGCCGATGTTGCCGCCGAAGCTGCACCAAGCGCGCGGATCGCAGTGCTCTCCGGCCCAACCTTCGCGCACGAAGTGGCGGCGGGCCTCCCCACTGCGGTGACGCTGGCTTGTTCGGGCGGAGAGGCACAGTGGGACCGGCTCGCCCCGTTGCTCTCACGCTCGACGCTGCGGCCTTACTATTCGGACGACGTCATCGGCGCGGAGATCGGCGGGGCGGTCAAGAACGTGTTGGCGATCGCCTGCGGGGTGGTTGATGGGTTGAGGCTGGGCCAGAATGCCCGCGCCGCTCTGATCGCGCGTGGTTATGCCGAAATGACCCGGTTCGGTCTGTCGCGCGGCGCGCGGGCGGAGACGCTGGCCGGACTCTGCGGGCTCGGCGATCTGGTGCTGACCTGCTCTTCGACCTCGAGCCGCAACTTCTCGTTGGGCAAGGCGCTCGGCGAAGGGCTTTCCGCCGCTGAGGCTCTGGCGGGCAAGACTTCGGTTGCCGAAGGGGCCGCCACCGCGCCGATTCTGGCCGAGCTTGCGGCGCGTGAAGCCGTCGATATGCCGATCTGCCAGATGGTCGCGCGGCTGGTTGCGGGGGAAATCCCGGCGCGCGCTGCCGTCGCCGAACTGCTCGCCCGCCCGCTCAAGGACGAAAGCGCATGAGCGAAGCAGCGGGGCAGGACAGCGCCAAGGCTGATATCCAGGCGCTGGCCAAGGGCGGCAAGACCAACGTCTTCGGCATGATCCTGCGGCTCGCCGCGCGCATCCCGTTCCTGTTTATCGCCGGGCGGATGTACGGAGCGGATGCACTGGGCCGCTGGGCCTTCGCCATCGCCATTGTCGAATTGGCGGTGCAGTTCTGCACGCTCGGCCAGAAGCGCGGACTGGCGCAGGAACTGGCCAAGGAGGATCGCCCGGCAGCCAATGTGGTGGCGGACGGCATGTTGCTCACCACCGCACTAGGGCTGCTCTGCTCGCTGTTCTTCTTCGCCTTTCCCGCGCTGGTCTTTCCCAACGGCGGCTATACCTGGCTCGACCGGCTGATCCCGCTGATGATCGTGCCGATGGCGCTGACCGACATCGCGCTTTCGGCCCAGGCCTACAAGTTCGATTTGGCGACCACCGTCACTTCGCGCGCGGTGGTGGAACCGTGGGTTCTGTCGATACTGGCCGCCGCGCTGTGGTTCGTGGTGCCGGAAAGCGGACTGGTGCTGGCCTATATCGGCTCGATCTATGCCTGCGCGCTCGCTGCGCTCTGGCCGGTCTATCGCACTTATGGTTTGCCGACCGGTTGGAATCCGCACCCGCTGCAACTCGGCAAGCTGGCGCTGGCCAATCTGCCGCTTGCCGTAGCCGACGCGGTGGAATGGGGCAGCCGCCGGCTCGATCTGGCCATATTGGGGGTCTTCGCGTCACCAGCCGTGGTCGGGGTGTACTTCGTGGCGCAGCAGGTCGCTTCGCTGCCGCAGAAGTTCAAGAACAGCTTCGATCCGGTGCTGGCCCCGGTGATCACCCGCAACCTCAAGGAAGGCAACTTCGCGGCGATTGCCGGGCAGGTGCGGCAGGTGGGCTTCTGGATCATTGCCTGCCAGGCCGGGGTGGCGCTGGCGCTGGGCATTCCGGGTGAGGGAGTGATGGGGCTGACCGGACCGGAATTCGTCGCGGGCGCCGGGGCGCTGGCGGTGTTGCTGACGGCTGAGGTTGTGGCCTCGACTGCTGCTGTGGCGGAAGCGGCGCTGATCTATGTCAACCGCATGCTCAACATGTGGCTCTCATTGCTGACGATCGTGCTGCAAGTGGTGTTCTCGGTTGGCCTGATCTGGCTTTGCCAGCGGCTGGGGCTGGACCAATACTATTGGGCCGGATCGGTCGCCGCCGGACTCGGGCTGGCGCTGGGCTTCGCTGCGGCGGCGAAGTCCGTCTTGCTCGGGCGCTATCTGGGCCATTCGACCAACCCCTGGCGCGCCTCACTCGCCTGGGGGATTGCCCCGGCGGTGTTGATCGGCTGGTTCTTCACCCGGCTGACCCCAGAATGGGCCGAGCTGGCGATCGGTGTTCCGCTGATCCTCGCGGTCTTCGCCTATGCGATCTGGCATCGCGGCTTTGCCGATGACGATCGGGTGCTGTTCCGCAAGAACGTTGGGGGCTGAAGCCAGCAGGGCGGTGGCGCGGATCACGCTGCGCGCCTATATTGCGGGCGGATAGATAGGGGATCATGCAATGACCGAACTGATCGCATTGATCGAAGCCAACAGCATCGCGTTCGGCCTCGCCCTGCTCGCGGTGCTGCTGATCGGCTGGTGGCTGTTGGCGCGGGCGCGCAAGGTGCCCAAGCGCCATCATGCGCCGGATGTGCTGGACGAAGGGGTCGGCCCTGCCCAGCGCAACCAAGCCCTGATCGACGCGCCCCCCGCAGCGCAGATCACCCCGCCTGCCTTCGGCGCGACCATGGGCGGAGTTGCCGAAGCGGTCGCGGTCGGCGCGCAGGATGTCGTTGAGGAGGCCGAGGCGCTTGTTGTTGCGCCACCGCCGCCACCACCACCACCGGTCGAGGTTCCGCAGCCGGCACCCGAGCCAGAGCCGGTCCCGCAAATCGAGCCCGCGCCCGAGCCGCAACCCGCGCCGCAGCCTGAACCGCAGCCTGAACCGCAGCCGCTGCCGGAACCGGTTCCCGAGCCCGCTCCCGCGCCCAGTCCGCTGCCAGCCACCGGTGCGGATGACCTGTCCCGCATCAAGGGCCTCGGCCCCAAGTTGCAGGCCCTGCTGCCGACACTGGGCATCACCACCTATGCCCAGATCGCCGCCATGACCGAGTCAGACCTCGCCGAACTCGACCCCAAGCTCGGGGCATTCGCAGGCCGCCCCGCGCGCGACGGCTGGGTTGAGCAGGCTGGCTACCTTGCGGCCGGAGATATCGCCGGGTTTGAGGCGCGGTTCGGGAAGGTTTAAGCCGGGGGCTAGGGTGACACTTGGGTGACGGCGTCACCCTGAATCCGGCACGAAATATGTTGTGTTTCAATAGTTTGATTGTTGCTTGTCGGGTGACACTTGGCGCGGAAATCGCAAGTGCGGTTGGCTAGGCTAGGAGCAAGCCAGTCGGTTCAGCAGGTCCCTACCAGATCTCGGCGATGTAGGAAAATGCGCAAGACAATCTAGCTTCTGGCATAGATCGCCGGACTGTAGCGCGGCTCGGGGATCGGCTGGCTGGCGGCCTTGGCGGTTTCGAGCCAG
>CAZVMC010000147.1:0-5223 GCA_964628635.1 uncultured Novosphingobium sp.
GCCACGCCGTGGGGGGCAAGGTTATCCCAGATGCACTGGGCGACCTCGGCGGTCAGCCGCTCCTGAATCTGCAAGCGGCGGGCATAGGCGTGGAGCACCCGGGCCAGCTTGGAAATCCCCACCACAGAGTTCTTCGGCATATAGGCGATCGCGGCCTTGCCGATGATCGGGGCCATGTGGTGTTCGCAGTGCGATTGAAACGGGATGTCTTTCAGCAGCACCAGCTCATTATACCCCCCCACCTCCTCAAACTGGCGCGAGAGGTGGTGGGCCGGATCCTCACCGTAGCCTTCGCAATATTCCTTCCAAGCCCGCGCCACCCGCGCCGGGGTATCGAGCAGGCCTTCGCGCTCAGGATCGTCGCCCGACCAGCGGATCAGCGTGCGGATCGCGTCCTGCACTTCGTCGGGGACGGGCAGCTTGCCATCGCCATCATCACCATGTGCATCGCAGCCCATCCTGATCACTCCTTCACTTCGGCCGCCGCAGGAACCCGCCGCGCCGGAACAGCCCGCGCTTGGCGCTGAACGGTTCGAACAACTGCTCAGGCCGCTCAGGATCGAGCAGCGCGGTATCGGCCACCGCCTTCTCCGTATCGGTCAGCGGACGCAAGACAAATGGTTCCAGCCGCTTGCCCCATTTGGGCGCATCATCGATCAGCCGGTGCATCGAAGGATCGGCTGCTAGTCGCGCCGCGACCTCCGCTTCGGACATGCCGGTATGTTCAGCCAGCAAGCGATGGCGGATGCGCTCGATTGTCGGGATAGCATGGGCATTGCCAGGGCGATCCGCATCGATGAACAGATCGCACTCGCTATCGAGTCCCATCGAGCGGTTGTTCATATTGGCCGAGCCGATCCGCAGTATCCGATCATCGACGATCAGCAGCTTGGCATGGACATAGATCGGCGTGTGATCGGCGGCATAGGGCACATAGATGCGGAAGCGGTTGCCGGGATCGCTGGCCCCGATCGCATGGCACAGCCGCACCCGCGCGCCGTCCATCGCGACAACTTCAAGCCAGCCTTCGGCGGAAAGCGGATTGATCAACACCACTTCGGGCGGGTCGGGCTGTTGCAACCGCTCGGCCAGCGCCTCGGCGATTGCGCGCGAGGCAAAGTATTGGCTCTCGGCATAGATGAAGCGGCGGGCGGCGCGGATTTGTTCGACAAACAACGCCTCGATCTCGCGCACTTCGGGGAAGTCGCCCCAGGCCGAGCGGGTCCGGGCAATGCCGACCTCCACATCGCGGAATTCGGCCTCTAGCCCCTTTGGCCAGGCCGTCTTGTCTTGCGGCAGGCACGCGTCAAGCGGTTCGCCCCCGGCCTGCAACCAGCGTTGCCGACCAAGCTCGCCCAAGGTTGCTGCGGCTTCACCCTCAACCAGCATGGTCAGATCATGCCACGGACCATAGAGCCGGGAATTGGGCTTGCGGCGGCGGGGATCCTTGCCGAGATGCTCTGGCGTGTCCCAGCGGCTGCTGGTCATGTCGATCCCGCCGCAGACCGCGAAGCGATCGTCGATCACCACCAGCTTCTGGTGATGGCTGCACCCCAGTGGATGGGCTGCGTCGAACTTGAAATCGATTTGCGGGTGCCGCCACCAGCGCAGCAGATCGACGATCATCGAGCCGCGAAAAATGAACTTGAGCGCGCCGAAATTCCATTTCAGCACCCGCACCTCAAGCCGCCCGCCATTCTTCCGGCTGCGGTTGACCAGCCAGACGATGAAGGCCCCCAGCCGCGCGGGATTGACCGCGCGGCGCGGCGCGTTCCACCAGCGCCGCCCGGCGCCCAGCCGCACGCGGGTGTCAAAATCCCAGCCGACCAGCAGCACCCGCTGCCGCGCCCGCATCAGCGCCGCCTGCATCAGCGCGAAATAGGCGGCGGCATCGATCACCACATGGACCCGGCTCGCTTTGGCAAAGCGCCAGACGGACGGCGTAACACCGGCATCGTTAGCCTGATTGTCGGGCAAGGAACTCACGGTGACAACCTAGGCAGGTGCGGCGGCAAGACAAGCACCGAAGCTACTTCCGCCAAGCGTTGGGTCGGGAGCAATTGCGGAAACCGCGATCAATTGCGCCCGCCGGCGATGCCCTTTGCAATCACCTGGGCCTGAATCTCAGCCGCGCCTTCGAAGATATTGAGGATCCGGGCATCGCAAAGCACCCGGCTGATTTCAAACTCCAGCGCGTAGCCGTTCCCACCGTGGATCTGCAAAGCGGCGTCTGCATTGCTCCAGGCCGCGCGCGCGCCCAGCAGCTTGGCCATGCCCGCTTCGATATCGCAACGCTTGCCCAGATCCTTCGCCCGCGCGGCCGCGTAGGTCAGCTCGCGGGCCATCACCATGTCGACCAGACTCATCGCCAACTTGTCGGCCACGCGCGGAAAACCGATGATCGCTTGGCCGAACTGCTTGCGGTTCATCGCATAGTCGAGGCCGAGCTCGAGCGCGCGGCGCGCCACACCCACAGCGCGCGCGGCAGTCTGGATTCGCGCGCCCTCGAAAGTCCGCATCAATTGCTTGAAACCCTGCCCTTGCTCACCGCCAAGCAAGGCATCGGCAGGCGCGCGCATGCCGTCAAACGACAGCGCATATTCGCGCATGCCGCGATAGCCCAGCACTTCGATTTCACCACCGGCCATCCCATCAGCCGGGAATGGATCGGCCTCGCTTCCACGCGGCTTAGGTACAAGCAGCATTGAAAGACCCGCGTAGCCCGCCTGGTCGGGCACGGTGCGGGCAAGGATGGTCATCAAATCGGAACGGCTGGCGTGGGTGATCCAGGTCTTGGAACCATCGATCACCCATTCTCCGTTGGCATCCTGCCGTGCGCGGGTTTGCAGCGCGCCAAGGTCTGAACCCACATCTGGCTCGGTAAAGACGGCGGTAGGCAGCACTTCGCCGCTAGCGATCCGGGGCAACCAATTGGCCTTTTGCGCCGCAGTCCCACCCAGCACGATCAGTTCACCCGCAATCTCGCTGCGTGTGCCGAGCGACCCGGTGCCGATCCATCCGCGCGAAAGTTCCTCGGTCACCAGGCACATCACCAATTTGCCTAGCCCCAGTCCGCCGAATTTCTCCGGGATGCAAACCCCAAAGGTGCCGAGTTGGGCCATGGCCTGCACGGTCGCATCGGGGATAAGCGCATTGGCGAGGTGCCATTTGTGCGCATGGGGCAAGATTTCCGCTTCGGTGAAGCGGCGGAATTGGTCGCGGATTGCGTCGAGATCGCTGTCGTGGAACGTTTCGCTCGGCCAATGCCCGGCGGTGAGCCGCGCGGCTACTTCGGCGCGGGTGCTGGCCAGGTCGCTACTGAGCAGGCCTGCGGCAGCCGCAGTCAAGGTCGCCGCCGCCGGTCCCAGATCGAGATCGGCGGGGCGAAAGAACTCGTTCTGCCCCATCGGCAGTCCGCCGGTCAGTTGCGCAGTGGTTTCGGCGAACGCGAGCCGGGCAACTTGCGCGTCGAGCGGATTGGCATCGCCGTTCGCCTCAAGCCAATCGGCAACGGCCTCCAGTGCGGCGACTGCGGTTGCCACCCAGGCAAAACCGTGCGCCGCTCGCTGTTCCGTCTCGATCCGATTGGAGGCGAGCCGCTCGCGCAGATTTTCCAGTGCCACAGCGCGATATGTCTGTGCCGCTTCCAGCTCTGCTTTGAACATCATGCCTTCTCAAAACTCACCGCTTGCCACAACTGGTGCCAGATGGCCGGGCTGAGACGGCACTGGCGGCAACCTAAATGTCCCTCCCGTCAAGACAAGCGCTAATCGGCGTTGCAGACTTTCCCCCGCCAAGTTGCGCTCTGCCAGCAGCCGATCTTTTCCTGCCTTGGCTGCTGTGACATGTCTGGCCTGTGCCAGAACAAGTCGCGACATCGCAGAACCAGCGCAGCGTCCTTCGCAGATTGCTGCTGGCGCTCGGTCTTGCCCTTGCCGCAGCGGCGCTCTACCTGCCGGGACTAGGGCGGATCAAGGCGCCGATCTGGGATGAGGCCTATTACCTCTCCACCACCGCCCGCTATGCGCAAGGCCAGGTCCATTTCGCGGCCCACCCGCCGCTGGGTACCATGCTGATTGCCGCGGGGACACTGGGCTTCGCCGACCATGGCACGGTCGACTGGTCAAAACTTGGTGCCGAGCGCGCGGTTGCCCCATCGGTGATACCCGCCAGCTTCGATTGGCAAGGCACACGATTGCTTCCAGCCTTGTTCGGCATTGCCTGCATTGTGCTGTTCGCGGGATTGGTCCGCGAAGTGACCGGGAGCCTGTTGGCGGCCGGGCTGTTTGCCGTGCTTATGCTGTTTGACACGGCGATCGCTGTGCAAGTTCGCAGCGCCCAACTCGATGCCTTCCAGCTGGCATTCGTTTTGGCAGGTTTGTGGGCTTTGGCCCGCAGCTGGCGAAGCGGCAGTACGATTGCGCTGTTTGCGTTCGCAGCCTTCATCACTGCCGCCGCCTTGGTTCGCGCCAATGCAGCCGTCCTGGCGGTTCTGGCCGCGCCGCTGGTCTGGCGGGCAATCGCGGCGCGGGACTGGAATGGCTTCTGGCGCATCTGTCTGGCTGGTTTAGGCGGCGGCGTTATCGTCATTGTCCTGACGCTGACCGCCTATTTCGCCGCAACACCCAACCGGCCCGATCCCAACACCACCATGGGCAAAATGGACTTGCCTTTCTTCTCCGCCGAGCACGCCGCAGCGCAGGCACAGGGGCGACTTACACCAGCACGCTATCCCGCAGCAGCGCGCGACCTCGTGGCTTTCATGCAATACGATATGAGCGTGTTGCCGCCCGGTACGCAGGGCTCTCACCCGTGGGACTGGTTGCTGGCGCGCGGCTTCATCGCCTACCGCTCAAACGCCGATGTGAAGCCCCCCTGGTCGATCGGACTGGTTCCCAACATTGTCGTCTGGCTAATCTCGCTTGGCGGGGTGATCGCCAGCCTGCCGCCCGGGCGTTGGCGAGGTCAGCCGCTGCGCTCGCTGTTGCTATTCGGCTGGTTCGCCACTTTTGGATCATTGGTGGTGCTGGACGGCGCGCGCACTCTCTATCTTTATCACTATTTCATCCCCCTGCTGATTGGCCTCGCCCTCGCGGCAGTCGAATTCGAGCGATTGAAGCTCGGCGCGAGGTCCGCGCTGGTCATCGTACTGCTGGCTGCCGGCTACGCCGCCCTGCGGCTTCCCTTCGCGCTCGGACTGCCGGTGTCCTGACCTGAGTCAGA
>CAZVMC010000148.1:0-3916 GCA_964628635.1 uncultured Novosphingobium sp.
CCGTCTTCGCGGCGATCGACCACGTGGGCGTCCCAGATCTTCTCGTAAAGCGTGCGCGGTTTGCTGGCCATGGCGCGGCGGTTAGGCGGGCGGGGCGGGCAGTTCAAGCAGGAAAGGGGAACTTTCACCGCAGATCGGGGAAATGATCTTGCGCTGCGGCGGGCTGAAGCAGTTAGTCATGGAACTGCAACCAATTTACACCTATGTCAGCAGCATGAGCGCTGCTGCACATTTCTTCCCGATCAAGGTTCTGCCCGCCGACATCGATTTCATGGGGCACGTCAACAATGCGCGCTATCTGGGGTGGGTGCAGGATGCGGTGCTTTCGCACTGGCACAAACTGGCTCCGGCCGAGGCTGTGGCGACCCGCGCCTGGGTCGCGCTGAAGCATGAAATCACTTACCGCAAGCCGGCCTTCCTCGATGATGAGGTATTCGCGCAGGTGGTGCTGGAAAGCGTCTCGGGCGTGCGGGCGTTCTATCAGACGCTGGTCAAGCGCGGGGAGGACGTGCTGGCCGAAGTCCGTTCAAGCTGGTGCTTCATCGATGCTGCCACACTCCGCCCGGTGCGGATCAGCGAGGACATCGCGGCGCATTTCTTTGGATCGAAGAGAGACTAGCGCTACTCGTTGCGGGTCCAGATCCAGCTGCCGCAGATCGCCAGGATCGCGAGCGAGAAATAGACCCACGGTACACCAAGCGTGAACCAGGTCACCACGGCGCCTACACTCATCGCCCCGATCGCGGCTATTTTGGCCGAGCGCGAAATCGCTCGACGCTCGCGCCATTGGCGCAGGCCGGGGCCGTAGGTCGGGTGATCGAGCAGGCGCTGCTCCCAGGCCGGGTTGCTGCGGGCAAAGCAGAACGCGCCGAGCAGCAGGAACGGCACGGTCGGCATAATCGGCAGGAACGCACCGATCGCGCCCAGCCCAACAGCGGTCAGCCCCGCGCCTAGCCAGAGGTGGCGGGTGAGCACGGCTTCAGGCCGCCAGTCGTGCGGCGGTTTCGCGGATCAGCGCGATCATGTTCGGCACGCCCTGGGTGCGGTTGGAACTGAGTTGGTTCTTGAGATCGAAGGGTTCGAGCGCGGCGGCGATATCGGTTGCTGCGACCTGGTCAGCCGGCTGATCCTGGACGGCGGCGATCACCAGCGCGACGATCCCCTTGGTGATCGCGGCATTGCTGTCGGCCAGGAAGTGCAGTTTGCCGCCCGCTTCGGTCGGATAGACCCAGACCGAGGCCGAACAGCCGCGCACTAGCGTGGCATCGGTTTTCAATGCCTCTGGCATCGGCTCAAGAGCGCGGCCGAGTTCGATCAGCAGGCGGTAGCGCTCGTCGCTGTCCAGAAAGTCGTATTCTTCGGCGATGTCGGAAAGGCTGCGCATGGCAGCCGATGTAGGGCCGCCAGCCTAACCCGCAAGCCCTCCGGGCCGGGTCAGCGCGTAATAGAGCACATAGAACCAGCCGAAGAAGCCCTGCACGGCGGCCCAGATGATCGACTTGTGCAGGCTCCACGAGATCGCCACCGCGATCGCAGAGCCAAGACCGATCCCAGCTTTGGCGGCATTTCCAGCATGTCCGGTCACAAATCCACTCCTGCTGCGATTGCTTCGAGTTTGCGGATCCGCTCTTTGAGGTCGGCGATCTCGATCCGGGCTGCGCCTTCGGCTGAGCCGCGCGCGGGCTCGGGTCGGTGCGCCTCAAGCTCGCGGGTCTTGAGGTTGAGCCAGCCCTGCCAGCCCTTCAAGGCCGCGCTGGCGACGACCAGCAGACCTACCAGCGAGGCGGCGGCGAGGATGAGGGTTTCGCTGTTCATGGCGGGTTCCTCCAATTGGGCGGCCTATTGGTCGCGCAGGCTTTCGATCTCGGCAGCGAGGCGCTGCGGTTTGTGTTCCTCGGTGGCGATCCGTTCGAGCACTTTGACGCGCTCGCGCAGTTCGGTGACTTCGCTCTGTAGTTCCAGCTCGCGCTCGCTGGGGCCAACTTGTTGGTGTCCGTAGCGGTCATAGTGGCGGATGTGCCTAGGGTAATCGGTTCCGGCCTTGATCCGGGCGAGGCGGACCACGCCGCTGACCACGATCGCCACAATCACGATCACCATAATGCTCGTGCTCATTGCACCTTGTCCTTTTCCAGCCGCAGCGTTTCGATCTGCTGGGTCAGCTGATAGCCGCTGTCGGTCACGATCCGCTCGACATTGGCGAGCCGGTCCTTGATCGAGCCAAGCTCCGCGCGCAGCTGGGCGTTTTCGGTGCTGAGCAGCTTGATCCGCTCGCCATCTTCGCTGGTGGTCTTGGGATAGACCGCCTGCCCCCACGCCCCGCTCAGCGGGTAGCCGTTCTTGATCTTCATCCGGGTGTGATAGATGATCCCCCCGGTGATGATCCCGATCATTACGATCCCGCCCGGGATCGCCATGCTCAGCAATTGCAGAATGTCGCCGGAACCCATCAGTTCGCACCCTTCGTTTCACTATCGCGCAGCGCCTCGATCTGGGCGGCGGTGTTGACGGCGGGATCGGTGACGATCCGTTCGAGCACTTTCACCCGGTCGGTGAAGTGGGCCAGCTGTTCGCGCAGTTCGGCGTTTTCGGCCTTGAGCGCTTCGGTTGCCTTGGTGTCAGGGCGCGTGGTCTTGCCGCCCCATTCGTCTTCCAGTGCATAGCCATGTTTGGCGCGGATCCAGTTGTTGATCAGCCATCCGCCGGTGGTGATGCCAACGATGGCCACGACAAACCAGGGACCTTCGAAGAACATCAGCGCACCTCCTGTTCGCGGGCATCAAGCAGCGCTTCGACCTTGCGCGCATCGCGCAGCGCCTCGATCTGGCTGGCAACATCGTAGCCCTTGTCGGTCACGATCCGTTCGAGCACGCGGACGCGGTCTTCGAGTTCGGTGTTCTGGGTTGCGTACTGCGCTGCCTTTTCAGCAGTTTCTTCGGCCTGGAACTTCATCATTTTCTGGCGGTGAGAAGTCCAGATCGCCAGCAATGGGATCGCGAAGATCATGATCGGGATCAGGATGCCTAGATTATCCATTTCGTATTCTCCCCTTCGCAGCTCGCTGTTTCAGCGTAGCCGCTCGATTTCGTCGCTGAGCCGCGGATTGGCGGTCACGTAGTAGAGCTCCACATCGGCCAGGCGGCGGTCGATATCGCGGAACGAGGCGCGGATTTCGCGGGCGGTCCGCTTGGGCGATTGGCGCACGCCTTGCCAGAAGCGCTGTTCCTGATGATCGCCATAAAGATGCGGCGGCTTCTTGTTGGCGAGGAACCCGGCGATGAAGTAGCACGGGATGATCGCGCCGCCGGTTACACCGATCATCATCAGTGCACCCAGCCGCACCCAGATCGCATTGACCCCGGTGTAGTCGGCGATGCCCGAGCAGATCCCCATCAGTTTGGCGTTCTGCTTGTCGCGGTAGAATGTGGTGCGCGGGCTATTCATCTTAACGCCTCCCCTTCTTGCTCATCATGCGTTCGATTTCGTGCAGCGGCTGGTTGTCCACCTCACGGTCGTGGATCAGGCGGGCCGGGCGGAAGTCCGGGTTGTCCGAACCGACCAGCCGCTCCACCGTGTCCATCCGTTCGTCGAGGCGGCGGGCGAGCTGGTAAAGCTCGTCGAGCAGCACCTCATCGTCCTGGGTCAGCGTCGGCGCGGTCTTCCACTTGGTCATGTAGTGGAGGATCAGCCAGGGCAGGCCGACGAAGATGGCGATAATGGCAAACATTCCTTCGGGATCCACGGATCAGTCCTCCTTGGCATCGCCCGACAGGGCGCGCTTCATGGCTTCGAGTTCCTCGTCGATCTTGTCCTGACCGGCGAGGGCGTTGATTTCATCGGCCAGCGTCGGCTTGGCGGTGCCATCAGCCAGACTCAGCGCATCGGCGCGGCCTTCGGCGTAATCGACCCGGCGCTC
>CAZVMC010000148.1:4016-5153 GCA_964628635.1 uncultured Novosphingobium sp.
GCCAGATCCTCGCGGTCCTTGGAGAGCGCGAGCTGCGCCTTCTCGGCCCAATCGGCCTGGAGCCGGTCGAGCTTGACAGTGTGACGGTGCATTTCCTTCTGATCGGCAATCGTCCGCGCCGCGCTGGCGCGCACTTCGACCAGCGTTTCCTGCATTTCGAAGATGATCATCCGGATCATCTTTTCGGGGTCGTCGGCCTTATCCAGCAGGTCGCTGAAGTTGGCGGCGATAATATCACGGGTGCGGCTGAAAATGCCCATCAAGGGTGCTCCGATAGAATTGGGGCTGGTGCGAATGCGTTCGACCTCGGCGTCCAGCCGCGTGCGGCGGGATTCGCGGATGAAGGTCTGGGCCGGCCCGCTCGGATCATGGCTGGAGCGGGGGGACTGGGGGCCACCAGCGGTGCTCTCGCTGCGGACCGGCCCAAGGTCGAATGGGTCGTTGTTGTGGTTCATGGGATCGGCCACCCCGATCAAGCCTGCTGCGCCGCAACCGCGCCGTTGACGGCGACGGTCGGAGCAACAGTGAGCTGCTGGGACAGCACGAAGACGTTCATCGCCAGCATCGCGGCGAAGCTCAGCGCGATCGACTTGTCGAGCATGGTGCGCGGCTTGAAGAAACGGTTCAACATGGTCTGGGCCTTTACTAACCCGCGCCGGAGTGGCGCTTGTTCACCTTTCAGCAAGCTGCGTGCCAAACCGCGTTCGGCCTGGATTTCCGTCATTTGCGGACCAAATCGACGAACGACATTCGGTAAATATTGCGCACAGTTGGGAAATTTCGCTATCTGTTGGGTATGGAGCGCGGGATGCAGTTCGTTGGCCAGTCCGAGGCCTTCCTTGACGCGGTCGAGCGGACCAACCGTGCGGCCCCACTGCAGCGCCCGGTGCTGGTGATTGGCGAGCGGGGAACCGGCAAGGAACTGATCGCCGAACGCCTGCACCAGCTGTCCAAGCGCTGGGCCGAGCCGCTGATCACATTGAACTGCGCGGCGCTGCCGGAAACCTTGATCGAGGCGGAATTGTTCGGTCATGAAGCGGGTGCCTTCACCGGTGCTACCAGAGCGCGCGCCGGGCGGTTTGAAGAAGCCGACCAAGGGACGCTATTTCTCGACGAACTGGCGACGCTGAGCATGGG
>CAZVMC010000149.1:0-4930 GCA_964628635.1 uncultured Novosphingobium sp.
GCGAAGTGGCGGCCAAGCCCGATGCGCATGGCTATTCGCAGTCCAAGGGCATCCCTGGTCTGCGTCGCGCGCAAGCGGGCTATTATGCGCGCCGGTTCGGCGTGGAGCTCGATCCCGATACCGAGGTTGTGGTGACGATGGGTTCCAAGGAGGGCCTCTCCAGCCTCGCCACCGCGATCATCGCGCCGGGCGACGTCGTGCTGGCGCCCAACCCTTCCTACCCGATCCATACCTTCGGCTTCATTATTGCCGGGGCGACGATCCGGTCTGTACCGGCCACGCCGGACGAACATTACTGGGAATCGCTCGAGCGGGCGATGAACTACACCGTCCCGCGTCCGAGCGTGCTGGTGGTGAGTTACCCCTCCAACCCTACGGCCGAGACCGTGGAGCTGCCGTTCTACGAGCGGCTAGTGGCCTGGGCGAAGGAGAATCAGGTCTGGATCGTCTCCGATCTGGCCTATTCCGAGCTTTATTTCGACGGCAAGCCGACCCGCTCGATCATGGAGGTGCCGGGCGCAAAGGACGTCGCCATCGAATTCACCTCGATGTCGAAGACCTATTCCATGGCCGGGTGGCGGATGGGCTTTGCGGTCGGCAACAAGCAGTTGATCGCGGCGCTGACGCGCGTGAAGTCCTATCTCGATTACGGTGCCTTCACCCCGATCCAGGCGGCGGCCTGCGCCGCGCTGAACGGCCCGCAGGACATCATTGAGACCAACCGCGAGCTCTACCACAAGCGCCGTGATGTGATGGTCGAAGCCTTCGGCCGCGCCGGGTGGGATATCCCGCCTCCGCCTGCCTCGATGTTCGCCTGGGCTCCCTTGCCACCCGCGCTGCGGAGCATGGGCAGCCTCGAATTTTCCAAGCAACTGCTGACTCAGGCGCAGGTGGCGGTGGCACCGGGCGTCGGCTATGGCGAGAACGGCGAAGGTTACGTCCGAATCGCCATGGTCGAGAATGAGCAGCGTCTGCGTCAGGCGGCGCGCAACATCCGGCGATATCTTCAGTCAGTGGGCGTTAACAGTTCAGCAGCCTAGACCGTAACCGCCCTGACAAGACAATCTGACCCAAAACGGAAGAAACATCGTCCAATTTGCGTTAAGTTGCAGGTAACGTGGGGCACTTCTGTCCGAAGGAGATGGCAATGGCGTCCGAAGCCGCACGGCGGCTGACAGACAGGCAACGCTCCGTCATGGAGCGGATTGATCGGCGCGTGCCGATCAAGGTGATCGCGGCTGAGCTCGGCGTGTCCGAGACCCGCGTCAATCAGCATATCCGCGCTTTGAAGGACTTCTACGAAGCGGCCAGCCTTGGTGAGCTGGTCGAAAACTATCGCGCTGCCAAGGCCGCCGAAACCGGTGAGATGCCGGCCGATCCTGAAGCAGGTACAGGCCCTGATGAAGCTTTGATCAACCCCTTCAGCGAAGCTGCATACACAAATTCTCAGGTTAACTTCGAAGCTGACCCGGCTGATTTCGGTGGTCGGGACGATCCCGGCCGATTGGTCCTCAGCGATGCGATGCCGTTAACAGAACAGGCACCGTGGTTGAGGCCGGGCGAGCCGAAGGTGGTCCCCGGGGTGCTCGATGGCGAGCATGCCATCCTGCTGCGACTGGGAGCGATCGTCGGGATCGCGACTGGCATTCTGGCTTCGGTGATCCTGGTGGTCACTGCCGCAATGACACTCAGCGCAGCAACGGAAGGCAAGGCGAACTTCCCCGCGGAAACAGGGGCCGCAGCTGGGTGAGCACCGGCTGCGCTGGAGATCACCAATGGAAAACCGTATCCTTGCCGACGCCTACAACCTGAAGAAGCTGGTGCGCGAAGCCGAAGCGCTTGCCGATGAATCGATCATCGCGATGGCCCGGCTCAAGCAGGCAATGCTCGCCGCACGCCAGAACCCTGCGGTCGAAGTCCACACCGGCCAGCGCGCTCTGGTTCGCCTGACCGAAGCTGAAAGCTACGCGCTTTCGATGTCGACCAACCTCCTGCGTGTGCATGACGAGCTCAGCAAGGTTGCGAAGGTGCATGCGGGCGGCGATGAAGGGCTCCCCACAACCGTTCCGCCGAGCGAAGTCGAAGTTCAATCGGCGCGCCAGGAAACCACCAGGGAGCAGGTGACCGCCTGAACCAATGAGCGACTGGCTTGACCTGTTCAACACGTACCGCGCTCCCGCCCAGCACATCGCCAGCTTGCTGCTTGCCGCAGCAGTATGGCGCTGGGGCGGGAGCCCGGAGCGCTGGATTGCCGCGGTGTTCCTCGGTACCATGGTGGCCCCGATCTATCTGGCCCGCTTCTTGGGCATCGATTCCTTCGCGGTCGGTCCTTGGTCATCCTATTATACGATGATGGACATGGTAGCCGCGGCCTTGTTCGTGGGTGTGGCATTGAACGCCAACCGCAATTATCCGATGGGCATTGCCGCATTCCAGTTGGTAGCGGTCGGCGCGCATATGGTGCGTGCGGTGGCTGACAGCGCTTCGCCGCTAGCGATCGCCATCCTTGTCATCGGCCCGTCCTATTGCCAGCTGCTGCTGCTGCTGGGCGGCTTTATCCGGCACGTTCGGCGAGAACGCCGTTACGGCCATTACCGCGAATGGCGCAGCGGCCCCTCCACTCCTTACGGACCACCGGCATGAACAATCCCCTGCATGCGCGATCCCCAGCCTGGTCGGCACGCAAAGATGCGGGAGCCTGCCTTTGCTGACGTCAACGCTCGCCAAAGCCGCCGGCATCCCCGCGCCGCAGGAACAACGCACTGCCGCGATGATCGGCTATCTACGCAGCCTCGTGCTCGCTCCGCCGCTGCGGTATGAGCGCGGCCACGCGATTTTCCTTGATGCGCGCAGCAACTGGCTCGGCGACACACCTTGCGGCATCGGCACCCTCAGTTCGCTGTCGCTCAGGATGCGCGCCCTGCTGGGCGAAGCGCTGCGCCACGATGCGGCCGGGATTATCCTTGCACACAGCCATCCTTCGGGTGCCTGTCGCCCCAGCGGGTGTGACATCGCGACGACCCGCCGACTGGTCGACGTTGCCCGGGCGCTCGACATCACCTTGGTCGACCATCTGATCTTCACCACTGACGCGGTCTATTCGATGCGCGCCGGAGGGCTGCTGTGAACGCCCCGCTTCCCTCAGGCCATTTCCCGGAGCGCGACCTGACGGGGCCGCGCTTCCGCGAGGCGGGGGATGTGACGCTTGATCTGCTCCACCGCGATGCACGGGTCGATGACCACTGGCTCAGGCTTCAACCCCGCGAATTTGCGTTGCTGTGGCGGCTGGCCGAACAGCCCGGCGAGCGGCTCACCGCAGCTCAGCTGCGCACCGATGCCTGGCGCATCGCTTTCGAGCCCGAATGCGATGGGATTGCTGCACACATCGCGCGGGTTTGTGGCAAGCTTGAAGTGGTCGGCCTCGTCGGGCTGATTCACGGCGATGCCGATGGCTGCTACTTTATCGATGCTCCCGCCGCCGGCGGTGGACCGCTGACACTCGCCCCGCGCTAAGCCGCTCTGGACAGGTCCGGGCGGATCGGTCAATCTCGCAGGCATCAAACTACCGCGAGGGATCGCCTGCTATGTCTGCCACCGCTGCCGCCACCGCCACCACGATCGCCAATGATCGCATCGCGATCGAACTCGGCGAAGATGGCGTCGCCGAGGTCCGCTTCGTGCGGGCCGACAAGATGAATGCGCTCGATCCGGAGATGTTTCAGCGGATCATCGAAGCGGGCCACGCGCTCCACAACATGAAAGGTCTGCGCGCGGTGGTGCTTTCGGGCGAGGGGCGGGCGTTCTGTGCGGGGCTCGACCTTTCGAACTTCTCGCGCAAGCCGCCCGAGGACGAGCCCAGCCTGACCGAGCGGACTTACGGCAATGCGAACCGCCCGCAGCAGGTGGCGATGCAGTGGCGCAAGCTGCCCGTGCCGGTCATCGCCGCGGTCCACGGCGTGTGCTTCGGCGGCGGCCTGCAGATCGCAAGTGGCGCGGATATCCGCGTTGTCCACCCGGCCACCCGCATGGCGATCATGGAAATGAAGTGGGGCCTTGTGCCCGACATGGGCGGATATGCGCTGTGGCGCGGCCTCGTGCGGGACGATGTGCTGCGTGAACTGATCTACACCAATCGCGAATTCTCCGGCGCCGAGGCACAGACGCTTGGCCTTGCGACCTATGTTGACGAGAACCCGCGCGATCGTGCGCTGGCCATCGCCCGCCAGATCGCCTTGAAGAACCCCCACGCGATCCGCGCCGCAAAGCGGCTGCAGGCGGGCATGTGGGAGCGTGAAACCGATGCGATCCTGCTTGAGGAGAGCATTGAACAGCACGCCATTATGCGCAGCCGCAATCAGGTGGAAGCGGTGATGGCCGAGATGGAGCGGCGCAAGCCGAACTTCGAAGACCTGTGATCGGGGGTAATTGCCCCAGTTAATCACGGCATTAACGCGATAGTTAAAGTTCTGCGCCAGAGGCGGCATGTCGGATCGACATGAGGCTGATGGCATGGGCGAGCTCAAGGTTTCCAGCGATACTGCCGCGTTCGAAGTCGCGGCCGTGCTCGACGCGCAGGGGCGACTGACCCAGCCTTGCGCGCAGAAGGCTCTGGCGATGATGGACGCGCACGGGCTGGTGCTGCTGACCGGCCTGCTATCCGATGACGAAGCCGATCGTGGCCTCGCGCTGATGCGCCAGACGATCGATGATCCCGACCGCGACCATTGTTCCTTCGCCAGCGAGACAGACAACCACTACAAGCGCCGCGACTTCTGCTCGCTGCCCTCTACTCCGGAGGTCAACGGTTTTGCCGCGCTGCTGGTGCAGCGCTTGGCGGGGATCTACACCGAATATTGCGGTCGATCGCGCCCGGTGCTCGAAGTGGCGACCTTCACCAGCTATTATGGCTCATCCCACCAGTACATCCATC
>CAZVMC010000150.1:0-4883 GCA_964628635.1 uncultured Novosphingobium sp.
GCGGCTGCAATCAGTATGGGCTTGTGAAAAACCATCTGCCTACTCCTATTGAATCGGCTGGAACGAGACTTTGACCCGGATGTCCGGCCCGTCTGTTGCCCCCGGGATGTTAGAAATAATTGTGCCGGGCAGATCGGTGCGCGCGGTGCTGGCCTTCCAGTCCTTCATGTAAGTCCACTGTTCGATCGGGAAGACAATGATCGGGTCATCGATCACCAGAACCGTGGGGTCGTTTTCATACAGACCGCTCGGTCTGATCACGAATGACCCTTGCCCTTCTCCGCGAGGGTTACGATTGCCCGCCACCAGCACAGTGCGATTGATCGGATATTCACCTGATCCATCGCATGGAATGGATTTCATGTTGTCCTCGCCCGCTTCGAACAGGGGCACATCCTGGTAGCCTTCGAGCCCGTGCACTGACGCGCTGATCTTGCCGTAGAGCTCGGCCGGATCCTTGCCATCGTCGCCGTTGTCCACGCACTGGAGCGAATGGAACGTCAGCTGATAGATGATCGGCCCCAGCGTCCGATCATCAGGCTGCGGCTGGCTTTGCAGGTAGCGGGTGATCGCCGCATCAAGCTGTGCGCGAGCATTGAGCAAGGCAGCGCGGCGGCCGGTGCTCCATTCGGGGCCGAAAAAGATCGGACTGATGAGATCGGACAGCGGGCGCAGATCGTAGCGCACCGGCACCACCGCATCGGCGGACACCGTCCAGCCATTGGGCCCCATGCTGCCGCTGCCGCCGACCGCTTCCCAGCTTTCCTTCGAAAACATCGACGTGCTGCCCGCCGTTTTGCCATCGGCCAGCGTCAACCCGCCTTTCGCCTTGATGCTAGCGGCGGGGCCTGCGTCGATGCCGCCCTCCTGCCTGTAACTGGTTGATTGCCTTGCCCAGTCCTTGAATTCCTGCGTGGTGACTTCGCGCGCGTTCCGGCCGATCCCGCCATACTGGATCGCATTGGCATAGTGCGTCCCGTATTTGTCGATGATCTGCTGCGCGGTGATCGTGCCGTCTGCCAGCCGGATCAGATCGTTCCTGAAGAACGGTCCAAGCTCCATGTTGGCCTTGTCGAGGAACAGGACATAATTGCTGACCCGGGCGAGGCCGAAAGCCCTTGTCTTGCCCGCAGCGCTTTCCTGACCGCGGCTTTCCTCGCGGGTCGCTTCCCACCCGCCGCTGACCCCTCGAAATGACCCGCTGGCCCCGAAATTGAGCGACATCGACTTTTCAAAGGATGCCGCATTGGTGATGACGCTTTCCAGCTGGTTGCTGGTCGCCTTGATCTTGCTGGTGCCGGCCAGCCCATAGGGCAGGCGGCGCGACGCGAGGTTGCTTTCCACCGAGTAATCCTCGGCGCCGGGATCCTTGAACACCTTTTGCGCCCGGCCCCGCAGGCTATCGAACAGGTCCATCTTCTCACTGCGGAAGCCGTAGAGCATGTCCGAAAACGCTGAAACCGTGGCTCCGGTGGTGAAGGTGTCAGCTTCGAGATCCGAGGCCTTTCCGTAGCGATCACGCGAGAGACGCGCGCCGGACCGCACGGTCGAGGCGCGGTAGGTCTTGCTGGTTCCCGGGCCGTCAAGCGCAAGCTCCATCGCCGTGGTTCCGATGACGGTGAAGGTCGCATTGAAACCGCCGCCCGAATATCGCCCTTCGCCAATCTTGGTGAGGCTCAGCGAGGCAGCGGGCGCGTTGTCGAAGTGGATCATCATCGTGCCATCTGACAAGGTCTGGATCCATATGGCTTCCGGCGCATCCCACGTAACGGCGTCTGTCACGCCATTGCCGCGCTCCCGAAACTCCGATCCCGTGACCCAGGGGCCATCAAACGCGGGGCCAGCAGCAGCCGCATCTGCGACAGCGGCGCCGTCTGCGTCGGCAGGATCGCGGCGGGTGAAGGCGGGCTGCTGCGCGGCGGCGGCGATGACTTCGCGGGGCGTGCGCGCGGTCGATCCGCTCTGCGTGGACGTCTGGCTGCTACTGGCAGCCGCGCCCGCGACAGTGGCAGGATCGGCATAGGGATTGTAGTTATCGTCCGCTTGGTCCGAAGCCACCGGTTCCGGAGCGCTGACCGGAGCCTGCGGCCGCGTGAAGGCGGGCTGCTGCGGGGCGCTCTGGACAATCGGAGCCGGAGGAGCCACCGGCTGCGGCGCAGGCGCGCGCGCGACCGATCGCGGCGACACCGAAGCGCCCGTGACAGCGCCGAAGGCCTGCCGCTCGCCGTCCGGCTGAACGATCAGCAACTGGCGCACGAACAGGTCGATTTGCACCCGCACGTTGCGGCTGGGATCGAACAGATAGACCGACCATTCGTCCCGCCCGCGCTCCTCGAAGCGAAACGTCTGGCGGCCAGTCGCGTCGTATTCGACCCACACCCCCGGGGCGGCCTTTTGCATCACGGCACCCTGATTGAATTCGACCCGGGCGACATTCGTGCCGTTGACGCCCGCTTCCTGCGCGGCGACCGGCACGGCTTGAGGGACGAGCGCGGCGGCGCTCAACGTCATGCAGCTCAGCAGCAGCCAGCCCTTGCGTGCCATACCCGGTCTCCCCCTGTCGCTTCGGCCAAACCGGCCTGACGCTCACGATTATGCGTGACAGGGTGATCATGCGGCAATCACCTGATCGGGTGATGGGTCCCCGCACGCAAAGGGCGTAGAGCCTCGGCGGCAAGGGTGATACGTTCCTTGCCGTTGGGAGCGACACATGATCCGAGTGGCCATCATCGAAGACGACCCGGCGATGCGCGAACTGCTGGTCGCCTCGGTCGACGCCTGCGCGGACATGATCGTGACCGCCACCGCCCAGAACGTCGCGGAGGCCGCAGGCATGATCGAGGCGGGCGGCTATGATGTGCTGCTGTGCGATCTTGGCCTGCCCGATGGCAATGGCACCACGCTGATCCGGCAGGAAGCGTTGACCGGACGCGACACGGACATCATGGTCATCACGATTTTCGCCAATCAGAACAAGGTTCTCGACGCGATCCGGGCAGGCGCACGCGGCTATCTGCTGAAGGACGAACGGATCGAGGATTGCATCGAGGCAATCCGCAATATCCGCCGCGGGGGCTCTCCCATCAGCCCGATCATCGCGCGGCAATTGCTGGGCCAGATCGCGCCCGAGCCCGAGGCCACAAGGCCGCCGCTGGCATCACCCTTGTCCGAGCGCGAGTACGAGGTGCTGAACCTGCTCTCGCGCGGGTTCTCGAATGCCGAATGTGCCGAGATCCTGACGGTATCGGCCAACACGATTGGCACCCATGTCAAAAACATCTACCGCAAGCTGGAAGTCAACAGCCGGGCGGAGGCCTTGTATGAGGCGTCAATTCAAGGGTTCCTGGCGCGGCAATAGCCGGGCGTCGGCCGGGTGATGTTCTACCGTGCGCTGCTTGTGCTGGCCCTGCTCTTGTGGGGCGGGACACTGGCAGCGCAAGGTGTGTCCGACTATCGCTCGGCCGCCACGCCGGACGGCCCGGTAATCGAGTTTACCAGCGGCGAGTTTGTGCTTGCCGACGGCCTCAAAGTCCCGGCTAGCGGCTGGCAGCGTGCAGGCAATCCGAACATCGTCCGCATCCGCGAGACCGACTGGAAGACCGGCCAGTTCCACATCATGGCGGGCCGCTTCCGGTTCGATCGCAGCGCGCTCGGGGCCGAGCCGCTGGCGCTCTACACCGTCAGCACCCGCAACCAGTTTTCGGTGATCGTCAACGGGCGCGAAATCGGACGCAACTTCGCGCGGCCCGATGATCAGGTGCTGGCATGGTATCGCCCCTATCTGATCCCGCTTCCGGCGGGTTCTCTGGTGGCGGGCACCAACACCGTCGAAATCCGTGTGAGTTCGCAGGATTCGGTTGGCATCGGCCGGGTCATGATCGGTCCGAACAGCGCCATTCGCGACAATTACAACACCCAGTTCTTCTGGCAGATCACCGCCCCGCTCGCTGCAAATTTCGCGATGCTGGTGATGGGCGCGCTTGCCTTCCTGTTCTGGCTCGGGCGGCGGCAGGAGGTGGAGCTGGTGTGGCTCGCACTGTCCACCGCGCTGTGGTTCCTGCGCAATTATCAATACTTTGCGGAAGTCACCCCGTTCGAAATCGCGGTCTTCAATGCCGTGACCGTCTACGCCACCTATTTCGCCAGCGTGGCGACGGCTGCGTTCTATTTTCACTTCATCAAGCTGCCGCACACCAATCGGATAATCGCCTTGGCGTTTCTCGCCGGCGTGCCGCTGTCGATCGCCCACACCGCTTATGACGCTTCGAACCTTGTGTTCTACATTCCCACGACGATCCTGATTTTCTGCGTCGCCGGGCTCGCGCTCCGGGATGTCCTGCGCCACCGCAATACCGAGCATGGCGCCATCGCCTTCGGGATGGTGATCGCACCGTTCTTCAGCCTCTATGACGTGACGCTTGCCAATGGTCACCTTGGCTGGAACGGCAGCGGCTTCTACTTCGCGGTGTTTGGCGGATTTATCTATTCGGTCGCGTTTCTGATCTCCTTCGGTCGCCGCGCGCTCGGGGCCTTTGCCGAGCTCGCCGCTGCCAACACCACGCTGGCGCGCCGCATCGCTGAAACCCGCGCCGAACTCGCGGCGAGCGAGGCGGCGCGGCAGGAGCTGGTGGTGGGACAGGCCTTGGCGGGCGAGCGCGAGCGGCTGATGCAGGAGATGCATGACGGCATCGGCTCCAACCTCATCACCGCGCTTGCCGTGGCGCGCCAGCAGAACCAGCCTTCCAGCACCATCAAGACGCTCAACCGCGCGCTCGCCGATCTCAAGATCACAGTCGACTCGCTCGAGCCGGTCGAGGGCGATCTGGTCGCGCTGATCGGCAATCTGCGCCACCGGATGCAGGGCGACCTGCGCGAGGCCGGGG
>CAZVMC010000151.1:0-4869 GCA_964628635.1 uncultured Novosphingobium sp.
GTCTTCACCAACATCCCGGGCAAGTTCGTCCAAGTTGAAGACACTGTCCGCTCGTTCAAGGCGGTGGTTGACGGCGAATACGATCACCTGCCCGAAGCCGCCTTCTACATGGTCGGCGGGATCGACGAGGCGGTCGCCAAGGCCCAGAAGCTGGCCGAGGACGCCTAAGCCAATGCCCCTGCACTTCGAACTCGTCACCCCCGCCAAGCTGGTCCGCAGCGAGGAGGTCTACATGGTCGTCGTTCCCGGGACCGAGGGCGAGTTCGGCGTGCTTGAGGGTCACGCGCCCTTCATGTCGACCGTCCGCGATGGAGCACTGCGGATCTACAAGACCGACGGCGGTACGCCCGAGGAGATCCAGGTCCAGGGCGGTTTTGCCGAAGTCAGCGCCAGCGGACTGACCGTTCTGGCGGAGCATGTTGAGGGATAAACATCCACTTGACGGAACAAATACAAAGGGCGGCCATTGTGCCGCCCTTTTCTGTTGTGGCCATGATAACCGCACCGGTTGAATCTCGCCGCACAGATAGATAGCGACGCAAGGATGGCCCCTTCCCCTCATCCTGCGGCACAGCGCTGGGCATGTTGGGCAGAGGCGGCCTGGTTGCTGGCCTTTGCGCTGCTGAACCGATGGTCGGCCTTGGGCGACAGCGGCTATTTCAACGACGAGTTGTTTTATTTCGCAGCTGGCCAGCATCTCCACGACCGCTTGCTGCCCTATGTCGACATCTGGGACCGAAAAGGCCCGGGGCTGTTCCTGACCTACTACTTGTTCGCTTGGCTGGGCGACGGACCGCTGGCCTATCAGCTTCCGGCTCTGGTGTTTGCGGTGGCAACTGCCTGGTGCATTCGCTGCATTGCCCTGCAATTCACCAGCCGCACCGGCGCTTTGGCCGGAGCCAGCCTGTACCTCGCCGCAATGCCGGTGTTCGGCGGTGGCAGTGGGCAGACGCCGGTCTTCTACAATCTCTGGATGGCGTTGGCGGCGCTGCTGGTGCTGCGTGCAACGCCGGCGCTGCGGCAAGGACAGGTTGGCTGGCAAGCGCTTGGAGCAATGGCGAGCGCCGGCTTTGCGATCACCTACAAGCAGACGGCGCTGTTCGAGGCGGCATTCCTGGGACTCTGGGCGGTCTGGCAATTGCGCAGTTCGGGCCGCAATCCCCTGCCGGGAACGCTACAGCTGGCCTTTGCCGGTATGGCACCCTTCGGTGCCTTTGCCCTGGCCTATCTCGCGCTGGGTCACTTCCACGAATTCAGCGATGCCATGATCAATGCCAATCTGCGCAAGACCAACGATCCAACCGGAAATCAGCTCTCCCGGGCCTGGGCAATGGCGTGGATGGGTTGGCCGATGTTGCTCGCTGGATTGGCGGGACTTGCGCTTCGCCATCAAGGTGCCGGCTGGAACCCGCGCGGCTTCCTGCTGGGCTGGGTCCTGGCCGCCATGGTCGGGGTAGCTTCGGTTCCCAACTACTACGAGCATTATATCCTGCCCTTGCTGGTTCCGCTGTGCGTGGCGGCAACACGGGCATTCTGGCACGAATTGCGCGGGATTGTCTGGGCGGCTTTAGCCTCAATCTACTGTTTCGCCGTTGGTCCTGCCTTCTTCATTTCAGATCGCGATCGCTCGCGTGCGGAGATGGCCGCGCTTGAGGCGGATATCAGAGCGCGCGACTCGCAGCCCCGCTTGTTCGTCTATCAGGGCCCGATGTCGCTCTACGGCCGGTTCCGGTCCTATCCGCCAAGCCCGTTGCTTGACAATTTTCACCTCTATTTTCCGCCTGAAAACAATGTCAGCCTGTTCGACACGCGGACCGAAGTGCAGCGAATTCTGGCCTGGCAGCCAACCGTGGTGATCGTGTTCAACAACTGGCCATCCATTGAGGAGAACCAGCGCACGGCCCCGCTTGTCCGGCGCTATGCTGCCGAAAACTGCCAGCTCTGGTTCGTGCGGCCCTTCCGTGAAGTGTTCCGCACTTACGAACTGGCCGTCTACGGGGATTGCAAAGCGCGCTAGGGTCAGACCGTAACTTCTCCAGCAATGCAGGTCACACATTGCCCGCCGACGTGAATGTCCACACCATCGATCCGCACGCTGACCTTGCCATCGCGACCGACTTGCCGTCCCTGGCTCGCGACGTAGCTGTCGCCATCCCCTACATGCCCCGCCAGCAATCGATAGGCAGCAACTGAGGCGTTGCCGCTGCCGCAGACCGGGTCTTCGGAAATGCCGTCACCGGGGGCGAAGCTGCGGACGACAACGCGCTCCCCGTCGACTGCGAACAGCGTGGCGCCAGTCATTCTGCGCGGCACGTAATAGGCTGACAGCCGCGCTTCATCGTGGGCGAGATTCTCCAGCGCCGTTACCTCGGCCAATTCCGCCACCAGCCAGACTGGGCCGACATCGACCGCTTGCGCGCTCCCCTTAACCGCCGCACCGATCCAGTCAGTAGCGTCGGGCTCGGTCAGTTCGGTCAGGCTGTAGCGCGGCAGTTTAAAGGATAGCCCGTCCTCGCCTACTTCCAGCTCAACCAGTCCAACCGCGCATTCCTGCACCAGTCGCCCGCTACGGGGTGTGGCCAATCCGGATTCGATTACCGCATGGGCGGTCCCCAAAGTCGGATGCCCGGCGAAGGGCAGTTCGGCCTTCGGCGTGAAAATCCGCACCCGGTAATCCGCCCCGGCTTGGGTCGCTGGCAGGACGAAGGTGGTCTCTGAAAGGTTAGTCCAGTTGGCGAAACCCTGCATCTGGGCATCGGATAGCCCCGCGCCATCGAGGACCACCGCCACCGGGTTGCCCTTGTAAGGCACCGCAGTGAAGACATCGACCTGCCGGAAGCGCCGCGCTTTCATTCGGGCTCGCCCATCGGCTTGAAGGTCCATTCGAAGGCATTGCTGCCGTCCATCAGCGATATCCGTGCCTTCAGCAGCCGCCCTTCACGCCAATACCTGATCCGCTGCGGGTAATCGTGCGAGACGTTGGCAAACTCGATCCAGTCCGTACCGCCGCCCACCATCGGAAACTCGCTGGCTGGCACCCCGCGCGGCTGTGCGAAAAAGCTCAGCGTGCCATCGGGCTTGCGCATGATGCGGGTGTGTTCGAACACGCTGATCGTGTCACCCTTGCCCATCCGCGAAGCGCCGATCATCAGCCCGGCGCGCGGCGGGGTCCAGAACTCATCAGACCAATCGGCACCAGACCGCTGATCCCAGGCCCCGGCAAGCCAAGCGGGCATCGGCACTTCAGCAGTTTGGGCCAGGGTCGGTACGGCGGCCAGGCTCAAGGCCAGAGCTGCAAGCCATCCACGCATGCTGATCCTCCTAATCCGGTGCCGGCACTTCGCGCACTTTCCCGGCTCGCCACAAGTAAAGCCCTGCCGCCACGATGATCGCCGCGCCCAGCAGCGTCAAGCCATCCGGTGGGTTGTGAAACAGCGCCCAGCCAAGGACACTGGCCACCAGCAACTGGACATAGGTCATCGGCGCAATGCTGGCAGCGCCAGACCGGGTAGTGCCGATGAAGATCAGCCAGTGGGCCATCGTCGCGGTGCAAGCGACGAGCGCCGTTCGCGCGATCACCGACCAGTGCGGCCAGTCGATCGCAAAGCCTTCCGCGCCGCTTACATGACCGATCAGCGCCGCACCGATCAGCAACGGGGTCGCCAGCGAGGCCACGAAGACTTGCATTGCCAATGCGCTTGCTGTCCCGGCAACAAAGCGGTTGCCGATCATCAGCAAGCTCATCCCCAGCGCGGACAGCAGCGGCAGCAGTGCTGCCGGTCCCAGTGTCGCCACATTGGGGCGCAGCACTACCAACACGCCCAGGAAAGCAATCAGCGTGGCGATCCACGTTTCGCGCCGCGCCGGTTCGCTCAAGAACAGCGCAGCCAGCACTGCTGTGATCATCGGGCTGGTGAAGGTAATCGCGGTTGTCGTGGCCAAGGGCATGACGAAAACCGCACAAAAGAACCCCACCGTCGCCATCGCCACCCCGGCGCCGCGCAAGAGCTGCACCCTGGGATGCGGCATTGCAAAGCCGGAGCGACCTTCGCGCAGCGCCAGGATGGTGCTGAGACCGAGCGCACCGAGCGAATAGCGCAGCGCCGCAACCGCCGTGGGCGGCCATTCACCCGCCATAGTCTTTACAACTGCATCGCCCGCCGAAAGCAGCATGAATCCCGCCAGCGCAAAGAGCAATCCGGAGCGATCACCTGCCATCAAATCCGCTGGCTCCCGTGGTTTCTGCCGGGCAAGTCAGTTCGCGCTCGGCCCAGTCTCCCTAGCTGAATGCGATCCCGAATCCACGCCGCAGCGGGCGAAGTTATCGATTTCTCAACCTTATTGTTCAATTACGTCCTGAACCGCGATTGGCGCGGTAACGCTATTACGGAACGGACCGGGGGAAAATGAGCGCATTCGGTCGAAAGAACGGCGTCAGTGGGATGGCCCCGGGGGCCCGCCCCAGCTTTGGCGTGGCCCGCCCAATGAAGGGCGGGATCGAAGCTGCCAAGAGCGCCGCCCCTGTGCCCGGCGGCTTGCCGGGCGAATCGCTTCCGTTGCCCGGGGAAGAACCCGCACTCGAAACGAACGCCGCTGCCTCGCGCCAAGATGCGATGACCCGGCTGGCTGACCGCGTCAACGGCGTGGTCGATAACCAGTACAACGCCGATGGGTTCGAAGCTTCGGTCCACAAGATCAAGGAACAGGTGCTGCCGCGCCTGCTCGAACGGGTCGACCCCGAAGCCGCCGCAACGCTGACCAAGGATGAACTTAGCGAAGAATTCCGCCCGATCATCACCGAGGTGCTGGCCGAGCTGAAGATCACCCTCAACCGCCGCGAACAGTTCGCGCTGGAAAAGGTGCTGATCG
>CAZVMC010000152.1:0-1783 GCA_964628635.1 uncultured Novosphingobium sp.
CGCAACATCAGCGCACCCGCCAGCAGCCAGACGATCAGGATCGCAGCGCCCGGTGCAGCCGAGCGAAGCTTGTCGGACAGGCTGGCGGGCTGATAGGCGAAGTCCGGCACCTTGCTCCAGTTGGCAGCATCGATGCGCACCCGTCGCCCTGCCTCAGGGTCCTTGTTGCGATTGCTGTCGTCGGAATAGGTCACGGCTTCGGCCTGGAGCCGGTTCAGGCGCTGGACGATATCATAGCGATAGGCCTCTGCCTGGCTCAGGAAGCGGCGATGGCCATCAAGGTCCGTGCCGGCCAGCGCCATCGACAGGCTCCGCAGGGCGATCGCCGGGCTCAACAGGCCAAAGGCGGACACGATCGCGCCCTGCCGCCGCTGTTGTTCGAATTGCCGCTTCGCATAGTCATCGAACAGCTGCGAGGTGAGCTTTTCGCCTTCCAGTGCCAGAAGACCGCGATAGTTGACCGGTATGTCTTCCACCCGACTAACGCCGTACTGGGCCAGAGTCCGGGCCTTGAAGGCGGCGAAATGCGGATCGTCGGGGTTATGGCTATCACCCACCTTCCGCAGGTCCCGCAGAATGGCGATGTCCGTTTCCAGCCGGGTCGGTGTTGGGGCTGCGGCCAGGGCGAGGTCCGGCGCAACGCGCGGCACCAGGATAGTCGTAAGCGCCCAGAGGCCCAGCAGGGTCACCAGCGCATTGCGCGGATCGCGGGCCATGGCGGAAACAGTAACAATACCCACCACCCAAAGCGCCAGGTAACCGGCGTAGCCCAATGTCAGGATCAGCGCGGGGAGCACTGGAGCATCGGCTGCGATCACGAGCCAGCCCAGCGAGGCAAGTGCGGGCAGCAGCATCAGGCTGGCCAGACCGCCCAATGCCAGCCCCTTGCCCAGCAAGAGGTCGCGCGGCGTTACGCCGTGGGCCTTGAGCACCCGCAGCGTGCCACTGCGGCGCTCCCCCGCCAGCAACCCGAAGCCGATGAAGACCAGCACCAGCGGCGCAAGAACTTGCAGCACGAAGGCCGGGGTCAGTTGGCCGAAGCGGGCGAGCAGCGAGCTTTGCCGGACATCGCCGAAGTTGGCGCTGTTCTGGCGGTGCCCCTCCAGATAGATTGTGTTGCCGGTAAAGGCATCTACCCCCGGGTCGAAGGCGGCCAGCGGCGGCAGCGGGCGGAAGACGAAGTGGCCGTAGTGGACCATGCGGTGCGGATGGCGCGCCGGCTGGCCGTCGAACTCCTGATCGGCCTGAGCCTGGAAGCGCGCGCGCAGGTCATCGCTGGCATTGCGGTGCGCGATCGAGGTGAGCGTGGCCACCACGGCCAGCGCCAGGAGCATGAACAGCGCGAGCCGTGCAACCCGGCTGCGCTGCATTAGACGCCATT
This sequence comes from uncultured Novosphingobium sp., assembly GCA_964628635.1. Classification (GTDB taxonomy): domain Bacteria; phylum Pseudomonadota; class Alphaproteobacteria; order Sphingomonadales; family Sphingomonadaceae; genus Novosphingobium. The sequence goes on from CAZVMC010000152.1 coordinate 1,382, forward strand.
CGTTGCGTGCGACCAGCCGGGCTGCGCTCATGCCGCGGCGGCCTCACCATAGCGGTGATGCAGCGCCAGCACGTCGATCCCGTCGGCCGGCCGCACTTCCTCGACGATCCGTCCTGAAGCAAGGAACCCGATCCGGTCGGCGCAATCGGCCGCACCCAGCAGATCGTGCGTGACCATCAGGATGGCCGTTCCGCGGGCCTTCAGCCGGGCCAACAACGCGTTGAAATCAGCCGTGGCGCGCGGATCGAGGCCAGACGTGGGTTCATCCAGCAGCAGCACCGGAACATCGCGCAGCACGGCCATGGCAATCGCCACCTTCTGCCGCATGCCCTTTGAGAATCCGCTGACCCGGCGATCGCGCGCCTCAACCTGCAGACCGGCGGCATCAAGCGCCTGATCCAT
>CAZVMC010000152.1:1883-4812 GCA_964628635.1 uncultured Novosphingobium sp.
CGCGGGAGATTCCCCAGTCGATCGCGACAATCGAGGCAGAGACGCTCGCCGACAACAACATCCTGCGCCTGACCGACGCGCTCGATCTCAATGCCGGCGTGGCACGGCAGAACAACTTTGGCGGGCTGTGGGATGCCTATGCGGTGCGCGGCTTTGCCGGCGACGAGAACCTGCCGAGTGGATATCTGGTCAACGGTTTCAACAGCGGGCGCGGCTTTGGCGGCCCGCGCGATGTCGCCGGGATCGAGCGGATCGAGATTCTCAAGGGGCCTAACGCCGCTTTGTTCGGCCGGGGCGAGTCCGGCGGCACAGTCAACATCGTGACCAAGCAGGCGCGGTTCGGCGAGACAATGGGTGCGCTCTCGGCGAGCTATGGCAGCTTCGATGCGGTGCGCGCCGAGGCCGATCTCAACCTCGCGGTGGGCGAGGCATTCGCGGTCCGCTTGATCGGCTACTTCGAGAATGCTGACAGTTTCCGGGATACAATAGAGACCGAGCGGTACGGTTTCCTGCCCTCGCTCGGGATCAAGCTGGGCGAGGATACGACTCTTACATATGACCTTGAGCTGACCCGCCAGAAGGTGCCCTTCGATCGCGGTGTCGTGGCGATCAACGGGCGACTGGGGCAGATCCCGCGCAGCCGCTTCCTGGGCGAGCCTGGCGATGGCCCGATCGAGGCCGATGCGACGGGCCATCAATTGCAGCTCCAGCACAGCTTCAGCGACAACTGGAACCTGCTGCTCGGCGGCAGCTATCGCCAGACCAGCCTGGCGGGCTTTTCGACCGAGGCGGAACTCGCAGGATCGCGCCAGAAGCTGTTTGTCGATGGACAGTCGCTGTCACGCCAGCGCCGCTACCGGGCCTATGACGCCGATCACTACGTCCTGCGGGGCGAACTGGCCGGCGATTTCGAACTCGGCGGCATGCGCCACCGTGTCCTCTTCGGCGCCGATTTCGACCAGTTCGAGAACAGCCAGCTGTTCCTGCGATTCCGCCCGGCCACCAATGCCAGTAATCCGACCGACCAGGCGGCAAACATCATCAACATCAACGCGCCGATCTATGGCCGCTTCCCCTTGCCGACGCCGGGCCCGCAGACCAACCGGCTCGATGTACAAAAGGCCTTCGGGATCTATCTGCAGGACCAGGTTACCCTGTCCGATCAGATCCAGCTGCGGTTCGGCGGGCGCTATGACAGCTTCTCGCTGCGGGGACTCAACCGGGCGAATGGTATCGAGCAGCGCCGCAGCTTTGATCGCTTCAGCCCGCAAGTGGGCCTGGTCTGGGAGGCCAGTCCGGCGCTCTCGCTGTTTGCGACCTACGGCGAAGGCTTCCGTTCAAACCTCGGCGCCACCGCCGCCGGGGCATTGTTCGATCCGGAAACCAGCCGCTCGTTCGAAGCGGGCGCAAAGTTCGGCCTGCTGAATAATGCCCTGACCGGCACCATCGCCTATTTCCGCCTGCGCAAGTCGAACGTGCTGGCCGCCGATCCGGCCAACCCCGGTTTCTCGCTGCCGATCGGCAAGGCTGGCAGCCAGGGCATCGAATTCGATCTCTCCGGCAAGCTGCCTGGCGAGATCGACCTGCTATTCTCCTACGCCTATGTCGATGCCGAGGCTCTTGCCGACGTGCTTGACCCCAACTTCGCGCTGCAGATCCGTTCGGGCGACCGGCTGATCAACGTCCCCCGGCACGCGCTCAATGTGCAAGTGTCGCGCGCCTTTGCCATTGGCGGCACCGAACTGCGGATGGGTGCTGGCATCCAGCATGTTGGAAAGCGGCTGGGCGAAACTGCCACCACCTTCGAGCTTCCGGCCTATACCCTGGCTCGCCTGTTCGCGAACTGGAAGCTGAACGAAAACATTGAGCTGTTCGGCCAGGTCCACAACCTGTTCGATGCCACCTATTACACCAACAGCTTCTCGCGCCTGTGGGTCCAGCCCGGCGCGCCGCGCACGGCTTCGGCCGGGGTCCGGGTCCGGTTCTGACGTGTCTGGTCCGGAACGTCCGTTAGCAGTCCGCCTGGATGAACCGGCGGAATGCTGGACTGCGCTACGCCTGCCCGATTGTCCGCTGGCGATCGATCCACGCTCGCTTGGCGAGCTGTCCCCGATCGCCCAGCGGCTGGCCACCAGAGCCCCGTTCGAACGTAAGGCCAGTGGCGCACCTGATGCGGCCGTTGCCGGCCTGGGTCTCCTCCCGAAGGCCTTGCACGAAGATATCCTTGTGCTGGTCCGGCGCTTCGCCGCGTTCATGCAGGTCGATGCTGTCCGCCTTAGGCTCGAAGCAGTCACCACCAATGCCTGCCGCAAGATCCACGCGGACTATACCGACCTGCGCCTGATCACCACCTATCATGGTCCGGGGACCGATTATCTGCCGGTTGGTGCCGAGCCCGTCGAAGACAACCTGCTGCGGATGCCCACCGGCCACATCGGGCTGTTCAAGGGACGGCTGTTTGCGGAGGGCCATGCGCCCTGCTTTCACCGCTCTCCACCGATCGAGGGCACCGGCGAGGTGCGGCTGGTGCTCGTCATCGATACGCCGCTGGACGAGGCGCAGGCGATCGAGCTGCAGCGAATCCAGGGCAGGTCTAAGCCGTGCGCGCGCTGATCATCGCGGGGCTGCTGCTTGCGCCCGGTCAGGCACTCGCCCAGCGGGTTGACGAGAACGTGACGACATCGGCCGAGGATGGCTTCGGCAAGAGCGTGGGCAACGAATCCGTCGGGATCTACGCCAATGGCGAAGTGCGCGGCTTTTCTGCCTATGCAGCGGGCAATGCCCGGATCGAGGGCCTGTACTACAACGAATCCGGCGGGATTTCCGACCTGCTGCAGGATGGTTCGGATATTCGCGTTGGACTGACCGCGTTCGGCCAGCCGTTCCCGGCCCCGACCGGCATCGTCGACACAACCCTGCGCCGGGTCAG
>CAZVMC010000153.1:0-4712 GCA_964628635.1 uncultured Novosphingobium sp.
CGAGGTAGGTCGCGATCGCGGTCGAATCGCTGAGCATGAAATCGCCATCGACCATCGCGGGGATCTTGCGGAACGGGCTGGCGGCGAGGAACTCGTCCGAGGGCTGACCGGGCTTGCCGAGCACCATCTCGATTTCGATGCCCTTTTCGGCCGCCACCAGATGGACCTTGCGGACAAAGGGCGAAAGCGGAAATCCGTGAACCTTGATCATGCAGCATCTCCCCGCGCGACATTGAGTCGCGAATTGCAACGCAATCCTTATTGCAGGAGGCTGCGCGCGCGTATAGGCCTCGCCGCGCGATGACCGATCAAAACCACACCCAGTTCGATTCCGGAAACTCCACGCTGCTCGCCGCGCCCGATCGCGAGATCGATGTGCGTGAGACTTTCGGGATCGACATCGATATGAAAGTCCCGGCCTTCAGCAAGGCTGACGAACGCGTGCCGGATATCGACACCTCCTATGTGTTTGATCCGGACACCACTCTGGCGATCCTGGCCGGCTTTGCTTTCAACCGGCGGGTGATGGTGCAGGGCTATCACGGCACCGGCAAATCGACCCACATCGAACAGGTCGCCGCGCGGCTCAACTGGCCGTGTATCCGCATCAACCTCGACGCGCACATCAGCCGGATCGACTTGATCGGCCGCGATGCAATCGTGCTGCGCGATGGCTTGCAGGTTACCGAATTCCGCGAAGGCCTGCTGCCATGGGCGCTCCAGCACCCGGTCGCCTTGGTGTTCGACGAATACGATGCCGGCCGCCCCGACGTGATGTTCGTGATCCAGCGCGTGCTCGAAACCGAAGGTAAGCTCACGTTGCTCGATCAGAACCGCGTGATCCGCCCGAACCCGCATTTCCGCCTGTTCGCGACTGCCAACACGGTGGGGCTGGGGGATACCTCGGGTCTCTATCACGGCACCCAGGCGATCAATCAGGGCCAGATGGACCGCTGGAACATCGTGGTCGGGCTCAACTACCTTCCCGCTGCGGTGGAGAGCGAGATCGTGCTCGGCAAGACCGAGGATACGGATCCCGAACTGGTCGGCAACATGGTCAAGGTCGCCGACCTGACCCGGCAAGGCTTCATCAATGGCGATATCAGCACCGTGATGAGCCCGCGCACCGTGATCACCTGGGCCCAGAATACCGCGATCTTCAAGGACCCTGGCTTTGCCTTCCGGCTAAGCTTTCTCAACAAGTGCGATGAGACTGAACGGATGCTGGTGGCGGAATACTACCAGCGCGTGTTCGGGACCGACCTGCCTGAGAGCGTGGTGGGGAAGGCTTGAGGGCGAGAGGTTTCCTGATTGCGTTGCTGGCCGCGTCCAGCGTCGCAGCCGTTGCGCAAACCGCCGCCCCAATTCCCACGCCGACCGGCACCGCAGCAGCCCCAACGGCACCAAGGCTTAAGGCCCGGCCAAGGCTGCTGACTGGAGGAAATCCGGACTATCCCGCCGAGGCGCTGGCCTTGGGACATAGCGGAATTGTTGTGTTGTCCGTGCTGATCGCGGTTGATGGCTCGATCAAAGAATCCGCTGTGACGAGCAGCAGCCGTTCGCCGATCCTCGACAAGGCCGCCTTGGATTCGCTCAGCAGTGCCAAATTTTCGCCCGCGCTTGATGCCGATGGCAAGCCGGTGGAGCTGCGTGTGCGTATGCCGTTCGAGTTTGATCGCTACACGAATGGCGGCGAGGGTGGGACTTTGCTGACCTATCGCTGCAAGGATTTCCTGCTCGATAACGCTTGGTGGGCCAGCGTGCACCCGCAGGAAAATCCGCCACGACTCTACACGATGCTGCTCGGATTGCGCACACTGGCCCGCCGGGACGGCTTTACGCCTGATGGGATCAAGCAGTCGACCGCCGCTGCGCGCAAAGATTGGGACCGGGCGACAAAACAATGTACAGCCAATCCCGAAAAGCCGGTCATCGACTACCTCGAACAGCGCGAGATGCTGCGCAGGATTGCACAGGAGCGGTAATTCTTAGCTCGGGCTTTCAAGGCACCACCAAATACTTCTCCCCCGTCCGCCGCGCGTTGTAGACGCTGACGGCTTCTTTGGTCAGCATATCCTGAAGGTTGCCGCGCATCGAATAGTGGCTCGCGAAGGTGGTGGTCAGGTCCTTGGCCACTCGCGCGCGCATCCGGCCGACGATTTCCATCCCGGCCTTGGCCATGAACGGGGTGAGCAGCCAGCCCGAGAGGTCCCAGGTCAGGCCGAAGGCGCGGTTGAGGATCGTGGGGCCAAGGTCGAGCGCGCCGTAGATGTAGACCTTTTTCGGCTCCGACGAGCCATAGCGGCTGAAGGCAGCGCCGCGGCTGGCGGCCGCTTCCATTGCGGTGAGGATCTGCCCCGCCAAGGTCCCGCCGCCGATCGGATCGAAGCCGATCATCGCCTTGGTTTCGGCGATCGCGTCGATCAGTTTCGGCATGAAGTCGGCATCGGTCATGTTGAGCACATGCGTTGCGCCCAGATCTTTCAGGATTTTCACCTGCTCATCGCTGCGGACGATGTTGACCAGCGGGATGCCGTCTTCAATACATATCTTGACCAGCATCTGGCCCAGGTTGCTGGCAGCGGCGGCGTGGACGATCCCGGTGTAGCCTTCGAGCTTCATCGTTTCGACAAAGCCAAGCGCGGTCATCGGGTTGACAAAGCTCGATGCGGCCTGTTCGGCGGTGGCGGTAACGGGCATGCACATCGCGGCGTCGGCATAGGCATAGGTCGCGTAGGCGCTGCCCGGAACACAGGCGACGCGCTGGCCCAGCAGCCCTTCCGCGCCTTCGCCCGCCGCAACCACGGTCCCCGCGGCTTCGTTACCCGCAGGCATCGCCATCCCGTGGCGCGCTTTGAATGCGCGGGTCGCTGCATCGGGCATTTTCGCGACGACCTTGCCGGGGGAGTAGACCGCGTTGTCGGTATCCGCGCTAGCAAACAGCAAGCCGAGATCGCTAGGATTGATCGGGCTAGCCTCAATTTTGACCAAGACTTGCCCCGGCTTGGGCGCATCCCAGCTCTTGTCGTTGAGCTGGACGGTCAGCGTGCCGTCGGCGTCGAGCTGGGTGGTGAGCTGCTGGCCGGTGTAGGTCATAAGGGGTCTCCCGATTCCTTGATTTCGGAATGCAACCTAAGCACTCATTCGCCGGGGTAAACCGCCTTGACGAAATAAAGCCCCTCGGGCGGCGCATTGAGCCCCAATGCGGCGCGATCCTTAGCCTCCAGCGCTTCCGCGATCTGGGCTTCCCGCCAACGCCCCATGCCGACCAAGGCAAGGCAGCCGACCATCGAGCGAACCTGATGGTGCAGGAACGAGCGCGCGGCGGCGCGGATGTGGACCTCCTCGCCGACCCGCTGAACCTCGAGCCGATCGAGCGTCTTGACCGGGCTGGCCGACTGGCACTGGGCCGAGCGGAAGGTGGTGAAATCGTGCAGCCCCACGAGTGACTGCGCCGCGCGGTGCATCGCCGCGGCGTCGAGCGGCTGGGCCACTTGCCACGCGCGGTCCTTGTCCAGCGTCAGCGGCGCGCGGCGGTTGGCGATCCGATAGAGATACTCGCGGCCTTCACAGCTGAACCTTGCGTGCCAGTCATCGGGTTTCGCTTCACAGGCCAACACCGCGATCGGGGCAGGGCGTAAGTGGTGATTGATCGCTTCCATTAGCCGAAACGGCGCAATCTCCTTCGCCACATCGACATGCGCACGCATCGCCAGCGCATGGACCCCGGCATCGGTCCGCCCGGCCGCGTGGAGCGTGACTTGCTCGCCGGTAACCGCCTGGACCGCCTCCTCCACCGCCTGCTGCACGGACGGCGCATGCGACTGCCGCTGCAGCCCGGCAAAGGGCGTCCCGTCAAATTCGAGGGTGAGGGCGAAGCGGGTCATTTAGGTTTGGACAAGTAGAACCCGCCGATAGCGGTCGCGAGCGCTGCGAAATGGAGAAGGAACACTGGCTCCCAGATGAACTCCTTTGGTTCCGGACCGCAATCTAGGAATGCGCACCAAAGGCTTGGGATTAGAAGGAAGGTGAAAAGTGGGGATACTGCCAATGCAGAGAGCCAAAGGAATCGGAATGCCCGCAGAGGATCAATGGCGGACAGGGCGATCGTGATAGCAAGTCCTAATGTGCCGATACGAGCTGCCCAACTGATGAGGAATCCCGCCCAGTGTCTCTCCTCTCCTTGATCAAGCATCAGGAAGGCATCGGTCGCCATCGAAAAAGCGAGCAAAGCTGCGAAGATCGCGACGAAGCGGAAAACCTTCTGAGTTTTGGTCATGACAAATTCATTCCCTTTGCGATAGGGCGACCTCTCAATAGCTCTTGCACCTTCATCGCCGGTCGCCCGGCGCGCTGGATGAGCGCAGGGCGGAGTCCGTTTGAGCCGCAGGCGATAGTCAGGCGCTCGTCAAGCGTGGTTCCCGGAGGGCCGCTGCCAGCGACGACCTCTGCAGCCAGCACCCGATAGCGCTCACCGTCAAGCTCGAACCACGCAGCGGGCGCAAAGGCGCGAACCTGTCGTTCGACGGCTTCGGCGCTCTGCGTGAAGTCCAGTCGGCTCTCAGCCTTGTCGATTTTGGCCGCATAGGTCACGCCGTCTGCGGGCTGCGGCACTTCGGCGTGGCCGGGCAGATCGGCTAGTACTTCGACCATCAGGCGCCCGCCGATCTCGGCGAGTTCCGCCGTCAGCTCCCCGGCAGTCTTTGCACCGA
>CAZVMC010000154.1:0-4673 GCA_964628635.1 uncultured Novosphingobium sp.
GAAGTTGAAGGCGAAGGGGCAGTCTTCACCCTCAGTCGCGCCCATGCCTTTCATTTCGATCTCCTTCGCCGCAAGGTCTATATCGGTTCTTCCCATTTTCACGAAGTGCAAATGGGGAGGTGGGCCGCCGCAGGCGGCTCGGAGGGGTAATGACGAGTGACCTACACCCCTCCGTTTGGGCCCGACGGCCCATCCACCTCCCCAAATGCGCTACGCGAACTTGGGAAGAACCTTGCTCGAAAAACAAAAAGGGCCGCCGGATCGCTCCGGCGGCCCCTTGTCTCGGCAGGCAATAGCCTTAGCCGACGATTTCTTCCGGCTTGAAGAAGAAGGCGATTTCGATCGCGGCGTTCTCGTCCGAATCCGAACCATGCACGGTGTTCTCGCCGATCGACAGCGCGTGGGTTTTGCGGATGGTGCCTTCGGCGGCATCGGCTGGGTTGGTTGCGCCCATCACTTCGCGGTTGCGGGCGACGGCGTCTTCACCCTCGAGCACCTGCACCACCACCGGTTCGCTCATCATGAAATCGCACAGTTCGCCGAAGAAGGGGCGTTCCTTGTGCACCGCGTAAAAGCCCTCGGCCTGTTCGCGGCTCATGTGGATACGCTTGCTGGCGACGACGCGAAGGCCGGCTTCTTCCAGCATCTTGGTGACCGCGCCGGTCAGGTTGCGGCGGGTGGCATCGGGCTTGATGATCGAAAAGGTGCGGGTGACCGCCATCTTGAAGTTCCTTGCGAACGAGTGTTGGGAGAATGCGCGCGCCCCTAGCGGGGATTATGCTGCGCTGCAACCTTCAGGCCTTCTGCACCCATTTGCCGCTTTCCTGCGCGAAGTAGCGGCGGGTGACATTGTCCCGGCCATCGAGCGCGCGCCAGACCCCGCGCGCATCCTCAACCGTCTTGCCATCGAAGATCAGCATCGCGCGCTCGAAGCCCAGCGCCTCATCGCGCCAGACCCCATCGGCCAAGGCGACAAACCGCGCCCCGTTGGCGACATCAACCGTGTCCGAAAGCAGGATTGGCTGGCGCGCATCGTCGGCACTCCCCGCCGCACCGTGGGCAAGGAAGCTGTCCTTGAGCGCCCATAGCCCGGTGCTGAGCTTGGCGTGCAGCTCTGGCTCGGCCGCGACCACCATTAGCCGCTCTCCCGCTGCCAAAGTCGCCCGCGCCAGCAAGGGCAGCGCCGCTTCGACCGGAGTTTGGCTAAGCTGGTAGAAATCGACCTGCATTTCCCCTCCCGCGAGCGGGAGGGGTCAGGGGAGGGTCGGTCATCCGCCCTCGCCCAACAAGCCCTCCCCCAACCCCTCCCGCTCGCGGGAGGGGAGTTCATCAGCCTTCCAGATTGTCCCGCACGAACCGGTCAATCACCCGCACGCCATAGCCGGTCGCGCCCTTGTCCCAGGTCTGGCCGGGCTTGTTGGCCCATACCATGCCGGCGATGTCGAGGTGCGCCCAGGGGGTGCCCTTCTCAACGTAGCGGAGGATGAACTGCGCCGCTGTGATCGAGCCGCCTTCGCGCGGGCCGACGTTCTTCATGTCGGCGATCGGGCTGTCAATCAGCTTGTCATAGGCACTGCCCAGCGGCATGCGCCACAGTTTGTCGCCCGAAGCCTCCCCCGCGGCGAGCAATTTGGCGGCGAGCCCATCGTCGTTTGAGAACAAGCCGCCGTGTTCGTTGCCGAGCGAGATGATCATCGCCCCGGTCAGAGTGGCCAGATCGATGATCGCGGCGGGGGAATATTCTTTCTGCACCCAGGTCACGCAATCGCACAGCACCAGCCGCCCTTCGGCATCGGTGTTGATCACTTCGACTGTCTGGCCAGACATGGTGGTGACGACATCGCCCGGACGCTGGGCCTTGGCATCTGGCATGTTTTCAACAAGGCCGCAGACCCCAATCACGTGGGCCTTGGCCTGCCGCTTGGCGAGCGCGAGCATCGCCCCTGCAACCGCCCCGGCGCCGCCCATGTCCCACTTCATGTCTTCCATGCCGGCCGCGGGCTTGATGCTGATCCCGCCGGTATCGAAGGTCACGCCCTTGCCGACAAACACCGTTGGCTTGCCCGCGCCGACGGAACCGTGCCATTCGATCGCCAGCACCCGCGCCGGGCGGGCCGAGCCTTGCGCCACGCCCAGCAGCGCGCCCATGCCCAGCGCCGCCAGCTCGGCATCGTCAAGCACCCGCAGCTTCAGCCCGGTTCCCGCCATCTTGGCTTCGCAGCGCGCGACGAAGCTTTCGGGATAGATGATATTGGCCGGTTCGGTGACGAGTTCGCGGGTGAATTCCACCCCGTCGGCCAGTGCCGCTTCGGCGGCCCAGGCCGCTTCGCTGTCAGCCGGAGCACCGACCACCGCAATGGTCGCCAGCGTCGGCCTCTGATCTTCGGGCAGTTTGGTGCGGTAGATGTCATAACGCCAGCCGCGCAGCCGCGCCCCCAGCAACAGCGCCGCGACGTCTTCGGCCCGCAAGCTCGAACCGGTGAGGTCGCAGGTCACCGCCGCCTCGCCCGAAGTGAGGAACTTGGCCGTCACCGCCGCCCCAGCACGCTCCAGGGCGGCCAGCCGGTCCTTGGCCGCAGGATCGCCCGCGCCGACCAGCACCTGGCGCACAATCGCCCCGCCCGCTTCGACAAAACCTTCGTGCAGCTGCGCCGCCTTGCCGGAGAACCGCGCCGCGCGCGCGCCCTGTTCCAGCGCCGGGGCCAGCCCGGCGGGCCATTTGTCCTGATCGAGCACCTTGACGATCGGGCCGGAAAGCGCGGCTGAGACGAATTCGACGTTCATGGATTCTCCGGGAAAATTCTGGCTGCGACAGGATGCCGCAAACGCACGATTGCAGTGGATTGCAGTTAGGCGCGGGCGGTGCGATAGGCAAGCGCATGGTCCCTCAGCTGCGGCTGCTCCCGCAAACCTGTACGCGCGATTTCAGGCGTTGGCTGACCGGCACGGCACTGTTCGCCGTGCTGGCCGCTGCTGTGCCTGCCATGGCCGAGGAAGCAGAAACCGCTGCGGTTGAGCAGTTGGCTGAACCGCAAGCAGCGCCAAGCGAGGCACCTGCTGTCGAAGGCGAAACCCCCGCACCCGCCGAACCGCTGGTGCCCGAAGGCCCGATCGATTTTGAGGCCGACTCGTTGCAATATGACAGCAACAACGAAGTCGTGACCGCGAGCGGCAATGTGGTGATGCGGCAAGGCGTGCAGTCGGTCCGCGCCGATCTGGTCAGCTGGAACCGCGGCAGCGGGCAGATTGTGGCGAGCGGCAACATCCGCTTCGTCGATGGCGACGGCAATCAACTGTTCACCGAGCGGCTTGAACTGACCGACAAGTTCGAAGCCGGAGCGATGGACGATCTGCTGCTGGCTTTACGAGAGGGCGGACGGCTGGCCGCGACCCGCGCCGAACGCGGCACCGACGGCAAGGTTGAGCTGCAGAACGCCGCCTACTCGGCCTGCGCGGTGGAAGACGATGCCGGTTGCCCCAAAGACCCAAGCTGGCGGATCCTGGCCAAGCGGGTGATCTTTGACCCCAAGGAAAAGCGGCTGCGTTTCGATGGGGCGCGGCTGGAACTGTTCGGACTGTCACTGCTGCCCTTGCCTGGTCTCGTCACCACCACCGATGGGCGGGCGATTTCGGGCTTGCTGATCCCCAACGTGCGGCTTTCCGCTTCGAACGGAGTGGAGTTTTCCGAAACCTATTATCTGCGCTTCGCCAACAATCGCGATCTGGCAGTTACCGGCTACGTCTATACCGAAGCCTTGCCGATGGTCTCAGCCCAGTTCCGCGCGCTGACCCAGCTCGGGGCCTATCAGGTGACCGGCTATGCCACCCGCAGCGAGCGTGTACTGGTCGGCGGCGCGCCAACCTCACAAAGCGATTTTCGCGGCTATCTGTTTGCCAACGGGCGCTTTCAGTTCGATCCCAACTGGTCGATTACCGGATCGATCCGGCTGGCATCAGACCGCACTTTCCTGCGCCGCTACGATATCAGCCGCGACGACCGGCTGCGCTCGGTGGTGGAGGCCGAGCGGATCGACGACAATTCCTACCTCTCGATCGCGGGCTGGGCCACGCAGACGCTGCGCGTTGGCGACCGGCAAGGGCAAGTGCCGTTCGTCTTGCCGGTGATCGACTATCGCCGCCGTTTCACCGATCCAGTACTGGGCGGCAAGATTGAGCTTCAGGCAAACACGCTGATGCTGGCGCGGACCAGCGGGCAAGACACCCAGCGCGCCTTCGCCTCTGCCCGGTGGGACATGCGGCGGATCACGCCGTGGGGGCAGGACGTGACCCTTACCGTGATGGCGCGCGGCGATGTCTATCATTCCGACGAAAACGCACTCACCGCCACTGCGATCTATCGCGGCAATCCCGGCTGGCAGGCCCGCGCGATCGCTACAGCAGCGATTGATGTCAAATGGCCGCTGATGGGCGAATTCATGGGCGGCACCCAGGTGCTCACCCCGCGCTTTCAAATCGTCGCCAGCCCGCGGATCGAGAACCTCGATGTGCCCAACGAAGATGCCCGCGCGATCGATCTGGAGGACAGCAACCTTTTCGCGCTCAACCGCTTCCCCGGCTACGACCGGATCGAGGACGGAGTGCGCTTCACCTACGGGCTCGATTGGCAATTCGAACGCCCAGGTTTGCGGGTCGCGACCACCATTGGCCAGTCC
>CAZVMC010000155.1:0-4667 GCA_964628635.1 uncultured Novosphingobium sp.
CAGACGCTGCGCGACCGGATGAAGATCCCGGTGATGCACGACGATCAGCACGGTACCGCGATCATCGCCGCCGCAGGACTCGTCAACGCCTGCCACCTGACCGGGCGCGATTTCAAGGACGTGAAGGTGGTGGTCAACGGCGCGGGTGCATCGGCGCTGGCCTGCACCGCGCTGATCAAGTCAATGGGCGTGCGGCATGAGAACGTCACCGTCTGCGACCGGTCCGGCGTGATCTATCGCGGGCGCGAAACCGGCATGGACCAATGGAAAAGCGCGCACGCGATCGACACGGCGGCGCGCAGTCTGGAAGAAGCTTTGGTGGGCGCGGACATCTTCCTCGGCCTTTCGGCTGCCGGGGCGCTGAAACCCGAATATGTGGCGAAGATGGCGGCCAAGCCGATCATTTTCGCGATGGCCAATCCCGATCCCGAAATCCGCCCCGAAGAGGCCAAAGCCGTGCGCCCGGACGCGATCATCGCCACCGGGCGCAGCGACTACCCCAACCAGGTCAACAACGTTCTGGGCTTCCCCTTCATCTTCCGCGGCGCACTCGATGTGCGGGCTACCGCGATCAACGAAGCGATGAAGATCGCGGCGGCGAATGCGATCGCCGAACTCGCGCGCCAGCAGGTGCCCGAAGAGGTCGCCGCGGCCTATGGCCAGAAGTACCAGTTCGGCCCCGATTACATCATCCCCGCACCGTTCGATCCGCGGCTGATGGAGGTTGTCTCCTCCGCCGTGGCCAAGGCAGCGATGGATTCGGGCGTGGCGCAAAAGCCGATCGAGGATTTCGATGCCTATCGCCACAGCCTGAAAGCGCGGCTCAACCCCACCACTTCGGTGCTGACTCAGGTTTACGAACAGGTCCGTGCGAACCCGAAGCGGGTGATCTTCGCCGAAGCCGAAAACGAGATCGTGCTGCGCGCCGCGATCCAGTTTCGCGATTTCGGCTATGGCGAACCGGTGCTGGTCGGTCGGACCGAGGCGGTGAAGGCCAAGCTGGCCGAACTGGGCGTGGAAGACCCGGCCAGCTACACGATCGAGAATTCGGCGGTTAGCCCGCATGTTCCTGCCATGGTTGCTACGCTCTATGAACGGCTGCAGCGGCGCGGGTTCCTGGAGCGCGACGTGCGGCGGATGGTCAACCAGGATCGCAACGTCTTCGCCTCGATGCTGCTCAAGCTGGGGGTCGGCGATGCGATGGTCACCGGGGCGACCCGGACCTTCGCCCAGACCATGCGCGAGGTGCGCCAGGTGCTCGATCCCGGACCGGACCGGATCCCCTTCGGCATCCACCTGATGATCGGCAAGAACTATACCGTGTTCCTGGCCGATACGACTGTCAACGAGCGCCCCAGCGCCAGCGAACTGGCGATGATTGCGCGCGAAACCGCCGCCGTCGCGCGGCGGCTGGGGCATGAACCGCGAGTGGCCTTCGTCTCTTATTCCACCTTCGGCAATCCGCCGGGGCGCTATCTGGAAAACATCCGCGATGCCGTGGCGCTGCTCGATGCCGAAGACCCGGGTTTCGAATACGAAGGCGAGGTTGCACCCGATGCCGCGCTCAACCCCACGGTGATGAAGAACTATCCGTTCAGCCGCCTTTCTGCGCCGGCCAATGTGCTGATCATGCCGGGGCTGCAATCGGCCAATATCTCGGCCAAGTTGCTTCGCGAACTGGCCGGCAGCACCACGATCGGGCCGATGCTAATCGGGATGGAAAAGCCGGTGCAGGTGATCCCGATGACCGCAATCGCGCCCGATGTGCTGACCCTGGCGGTGCTGGCGGCGGCAGGCGTGGTGGGCTGATTCAGGCGAGCGCCCGGTAGACACCATAGGCACTGGTCAACGTAAGCACCACGCCAACCAGCACAAGCATGTGCTTGGGGTTGAAATGCTTGGCTGCCCAGGCCCCGATTGGCGCCGCGGCGATCCCGCCGATCAGCAAGCCCAGAGTGGCCCCGGCAACGTCGGCGATGCCGAGATGATAGATGAAGGCTGCGCTGATCGTCACGGTCAGGAAGAATTCGACCGCGTTGACGGTGCCGACCACCTTGCGCGGATCGGCACCCTGGATCAGTAGGTTCGAGGTGACCACCGGTCCCCAGCCGCCGCCGCCGGCCGCGTCGAGGAAACCGCCGAGCAGGCCGAGCGGGGCTACATATTTCGCCTCGCGCTGCTGCGGCGGGTAAAGCAGTCCTCGCCACAGCAGATAGAGCCCGATCCCGGTCAGGTAGGTCAAGACGAACGGCTTGACCACATCGGCTTCGAACGAGGTCAGGACATAGGCCCCGGTGGCTCCGCCGATAACCCCGGGAATTAACAACCGAAAGAACAGGCGCTTGTCGATATTGCCGTGGAGCAGATGGCTGATCCCCGAAGTAGCGGTGGTAAAGCATTCAACCACATGGACTCGCTGCGATGCGACGGCTGGAGGCACCCCCAGCACCGCGACCAACATAGTGTTCGAGATAACCCCGAAGGCCATTCCCAGCGCGCCGTCGACCAGCTGCGCGGCAAAACCCACCGCGATGAAGGGGAGCAGGTAGGCCAGATCGAAAGCGCCGAACTCCATCGCAAATCGACTCCATCCGTATCTTCAAAGTCGAGTGGATTGCTAGAGTTTACGCCGGGACTGCGCCACAAAGAAATTCAGCCCTGCGCCAAAGCGAAATTATCCTGCGGCGGGCGGCAGATCGGCCTGCGATTATGCCAGCCAAGCGTCAACGCCGCCGGAAGCGGAAATACCAGACCTCATGCCCGTAAACCGTGCGGGCCTTCATTTCGTAGCGGGTCTCGGACCAGCCGCCGGGGCGCTGCTGCCAGTTGGCCGGGCCTTCGACCAGCCATTCGAACTGGTCGGTGTGTCGGCGCAGTACCATCAGCGCGTGGCGCAGGTAAACCGCATGGTCAGTGCCGAAGCGGAATTCGCCGCCGGGCTTCAATTTGGCCGCGAACAGATCGAGCGGGCCGTCGTTCATCATCCGCCGCTTGGCGTGGCGCGCCTTGGGCCAAGGATCGGGGTGGAGCAGATAGAGGAAGCTCAGCGCCCCATCGGGGATCCGGCGTAGCACCTCCAGCGCGTCGCCGTGGTGGATCCGGACATTGCCGAGCGGCGGATGCTTTCCGCCATCCCCGTCCACGTGGGTGAGCGCCTGTGCGACGCCGTTGAGAAAAGGCTCAGCCCCGATGAAGCCGTGATCGGGCAGCATATCCGCCCGCGCCGCCATATGCTCGCCCCCGCCAAAGCCGATCTCGAAATGCAGTGGACGGTCATCGCCGAACAAGGCGAGCGAAGTGATTGGTCCCTCCTCCGGCATGGCGATCCGCGGCAGCAGCGTATCGACCAGTTCCTGCTGCCCCTTGCGCAGCGGCTTGCCCTTGGAGCGGCCGTAGAGGCGGCTGAGCGTGGTGGGATCGCCGGGTTTGTGCGCAGTCATGATCGGGGGCGCATGGCAGTAGCGACCAGGAGGGTCAAGAAACCCGGCAGCGGCACGGCGCGAAACAAGAAAATTGTGATGGACGCATTTGCCATGCTGTGATGATCAGTTGCCATGTACGTATCGCAGCGCACATTCAGCCTACTGGCTCGACTCAATGACAAAGAGCAGGAGATTCTTGCCCTGCTCACGGCGGGCCATACGGTGAAGAGCATCGCCGCGCAGCTCGGCCGCTCCGAGGCCTCTATTAACGAGCGGCTGCGTGAAGCGCGGCGCAAGACCGGGATCGGCAGCAGCCGCGAGCTGGCCAGATTAGTCGACGCCCAATTAAATCGTGACAAGATTTCTGATCTGGCGCGGCCAGCCGGACCAGCGGATCGATCGGTGCAGCGACCCGCCGTGGGGCGCATCAAGCCGAAAGGACCGATCCTGATGACCTTCGTTGCAATTCTTGCCGTCGCTACGATTTCGCTCGTCCAGAGCGAACCTGCACCCGGAACAGGCGCACAAACCGAAAGCCGATTGGCCGCAGCACCTTCGCCGCTGATCGGGCGCTGGGCGCTCGATGTGGCGCGTGTGCCAGCCGAAGAGCGACCGCGCTCGGTTACCATCACCTTTGGCACGGCAACCGATGGGCAATGGACCACCAAGGTTGAGATCGTGGCACCCGATGGCAGTGTGCGGTCAGCAGAATCGACTGCCACGCTGGCCAGCGTGCCGGTGCCGATCAGCGGCAACATGGGCTTCATTGACACTGCCGCGCTTCGCCAACCTGAGCCCGGGACACTGATCATGACGCTCGGCAAAGGCGGTAAGCCGGTTTCGACCCGGGTATACACCGTATCGAAAGATCGCCGGACGATGACCGAGACGATCATCTGGGCGGCCGAGGGCATTCCAGACCTGCCGACCAACCATTTCAAGCGGATCGACTGAGGGCAAGCGAAGGCCAGCCAGACTGGCGGGTGGGTTGGTGGGCCGCGGACTGGCGATTTTCCTGCACCGCTGCAGCCTGATACTCTGCGGCAGGTCGCAACGAAAACGGCCCGCTCCGGTGGGGGGCGGGCCGCATTCGGGTTACTCAGGAGAGAACTGGGTTCAGGCCGCTTCGGCCTCTTCGCTGGGATCGCGCAGCACATAGCCGCGGCCCCAGACGGTTTCGATGTAGTTGTCGCCGCCGCAGGCATGGGCCAGCTTCTTGCGCAGCTTGCAGATGAACACGTCGAT